>CAMAPN010000061.1 GCA_945860275.1 Bifidobacterium breve | reverse complement strand
CTGGTCTTTGCGCTGATTGCGCTCATTTACCGATTCATATTGGAGTTCATTCACTTAGTCCAGCATCTTGGTGAGAAAGACCCGCATGTTTTCACACTCGACTTACTTGCGCTTTTAGATCTCACGTTAATCGGCAACCTAATCTTGATTGTGATTCTCGCTGGCTATGAGAACTTTGTATCGCGAATCGATGCTGCACACGAGTCCGATGATCGGCCACATTGGATGGGAACTATCGATTTCTCTGGGTTAAAAATCAAATTGATTGGTTCACTTGTCGCAATTTCTGTTATCGAACTTCTCAAAGATTTCATTGAGCTCTCAGGTCAAGAAAAAGTTGGTGAAGGTACGATTTGGCGTGTAATCATCCATCTCACGTTCGTCGCATCTGGAGTGCTTTTTGCATTGATGGATTGGATTGCCGATAAGCGCGAAGTACACGGGCCAAGTTCTGGGAAGAACTAGCGTTACTATTACCGAGTGCGTCTAGATTTACTCGCTGCGTTAAGCGGCATCTTGATTGCTGCGCAATCACGGGTCAATGGCGGTCTCTCGTCAGCACTTGGCAATAGCACTGAAGCGGCGGTCTACTCATTTGGTTCTGGTTTTCTCGTACTCAATATCATCGCGCTTGCCAATCCAAAAGTACGAGCGGGAATACGCAGGATTATCGCTGGTGTGAAAAGTGGTGAACTGCCCGCATGGCGCCTCTCCGCGGGGATTATGGGTGGAATTTTCGTCGCTATTCAAACCTTTACCGTTCCTATCATCGGGGTAGCACTTCTATCCGTCGTGATGATTGCCGGCCAGACTGTAGCCTCGTTGATTGTTGATCAAATCGGAATAACTGGCGGTGGGAAGCAATCCATCACAACTCGTCGAGTACTTGCTGCGCTCATCACAATAATCGCTGTCATTGTCGCCGTTTGGGAAGAGATTCAATTAGCCAATATCTCGGCGGTGCCCGTAATTATCGTATTTGTGGGTGGATTCATGATTGGAGTGCAACGAGCGCTCAATGGACAGATCAATGATGTATCTGGCCAAAGCTTCTCAACAACGTGGCTCAATTTCTTCATGGGAACCTCAACGTTGTTGATACTTCTAGTTATCAATACAGCTCGAGGAAATGAAATCGTTGGATTGCCAACATCTCCTTGGTGGATTTATTGGGGCGGAACAATCGGGGTTTTATACATTGCCTCCTCTTCAGTTATTGTGGCGAGGATTGGCGTGCTTTCTTTTACGCTCTTCGCGACTGGCGGTCAATTAATCGGTTCACTTATTTTTGACCTGATTGCACCACCTGAAAATGTAACGGTGGGAATCAATCTCGTAGTTGGAATTTTAATTACGTATATTGGAGTTTTAGTTGGTGGACTTCGAAAACAAGGTTCAATGCGAACGAAACCGACGCCAAATAATTGAAATAATTGAACCACCGATAAAAAACGCTGCTATCGCATAAGAGGAACTTTTCACGGCTGGGATGGATGCCGAATAGAAACCTGCCAGAGTTATTCCTACGCCCCAAGCTAGGGCGCCAACGGCATTTGCAGAGAGAAATTTGTAGTACGGCATTTTCGATGCGCCAGCAATCGGCGGAATAAATGTTCTAAACCACGGGAAGAATCGTGCGGCACAGACCGCCCACCACCCGTTTTTTTCGTAGAAAGCTTCCGAGCGGGTAACCAGCCGGGCAATCCGCTCCGATTTAGATTTCTCTAAGTACGGCCGACCAAATTTTCTTCCTAATACATATCCAAACTGATCGCCAACGAAGGCAGCAAGGAATATTCCAGCAACGAGTATCGCGATATTCATATCATCGCGAGCTGCGGCGACTAACCCTGCGCTAAAGAGAATCGAATCTCCTGGAAGCCAAAACGCCAGCAGAACTCCTGTTTCAAGGAAGACGATTGCCCACACCAATATGTAGAGAAGAAATGGGGCTATCGGTGAGAATCGTTCATCGAAGCTCGCCGCGAGTTGTACGGCGGTCACAGAATTCATTGAATTCACGGGGCGCTTTTTGCTAGAGCTGGCAGTGGTGGGCGCGAGAGGATGCCACTTGCTCCGGTCAGACTCCATCGCCCTGCATCGAAGGGGATGACAAGGGCATCGCCATGGCCAACTGCAATCGTGCCGCTGTGTTCAGTGGTGAGTACGCCATCACCCTCGAGCAGTAAGAGGATGCCAAAGCTCGCGTCAATGCTCGCGCCATTTCCAGGGATTACTTCGGCTCGGAAGTATCCATCTGCTCGCTCAGTAAAGAGGGAACGCATTTGGCCACCAGTGAAATGTGAACTCTTTACCAATGTAGCAATTTCATCAGGATAAAGAGGTGCGTAGTTAAGCGAATCTAGAACCAGATCAAAGCCAAGTCCAAGATGGCCATCTTTCAATCCATCAACAGCAAATCCCTCCCACTCCAATAGCGCAGAGAGATCAGTCGGCTCTTGTAGTTCAAGCACGAAAATTCCAGCATCAATTGCATGTGCCGTACCTGCGGGAACAAGAATTGCATCGCCTGGTTTAACGGGAATCATATTTAAGGAGGCGAGTAGCGCTGCAGAATCTTTTGCTTGCACCATCGAGTGAACAACATCCTTCTTCATCTCCTGCGCAAAGCCCAATCCAACTTTTGCATTCTCGGGAGCATCGAGAATGATCCACGCTTCTGTCTTTCCATGATTTAGCGCAAGATGTTTGCGCGCAAAAGCTTTATTTGGATGAAAGTGAACTGGAAGGCGTTGGTCGGGATCAAGGAGTTTTACGAGAATCTCTGTGCTAGTTCCAAACGCATCGATGTGGCTCTTGCCTAACCATTTCTCAGGAGCGCTTTCAATTGCATCGCGAAGAAACTCGCCATCGGGCAATCGAGAGAGACCCATCTCTTTCTCACCAAAGCGAGTAGTTGTTGCGGCAATCCACTCCTCTGGTCGCATTGGACCACCAGGACCGTTTCGTAATACGCCAATGCGATTACCACCGCGATAAAAATGATCAAATTGATTCGATGGAAGGATGACAGGCGTTAGCGACATAACCGTGAGTTTACCGACAGGTTGCTTTTATGGCAGAGGCAACAGCTGGTGTGACAGCTGGGTCAAAGACGCTCGGGATGATAAAACTCTCGTTGAGTTGCTCAGGTCGGACACAGTTTGCAATCGCATCAGCAGCAGCCAGCAGCGCATCGTCGGTGATTTTTGTCGCACCGATATCGAGTAATCCTCGGAAAACTCCCGGAAAGGC
>CAMAPN010000060.1 GCA_945860275.1 Bifidobacterium breve | reverse complement strand
AGGAAATCATTGAATTAAATGAGATTTTGGCCAATCCCAAGCGACAGCGCGAGATAGTCGCAACTGAATTGGCTGAGCTCACCGCAAAATACGGCGATACCCGCCGGACTCAGATAATTGCAGCTGAGGGAGATTTCGCTGCAGAAGATCTCATTAAACAAGAGGATGTGGTTGTCACAATTACCCGTGGCGGTTACTCCAAGCGAACTAAGGCGGATCTGTACAGATCCCAACGTCGCGGCGGCCGTGGTGTTCGTGGCGCTGCTTTAAAGCAAGATGACATTGTTGAACACTTCTTCGTTACTACTACCCACCATTGGATTCTTTTCTTTACCAATAAAGGTCGGGTCTATCGTGCGAAAGCACATGAGCTCCCCGAAGCAGGACGGGATGCGCGTGGACAACATGTTGCGAACCTTCTGGCTTTCCAACCCGATGAGAAGATTGCGCAGGTTCTCGCAATAGAGAATTACAACGCAGCGAAATATCTTGTCCTTGCTACTAAGTCAGGGCTCGTGAAGAAGACGCCGCTGGATGAGTATGACTCAAACCGTTCTGGCGGATTGATTGCTATCAACCTTCGTGAAGGTGATGAAGTGGTGTCGGCAGTTCTTGTTGGCGAAACAGATGACATCTTGTTGGTCTCAAAGAATGCCATGTCACTTCGCTTCACAGCGGATGATGAATCACTTCGTCCAATGGGTCGAGCAACTAGTGGTGTAATCGGAATGAAGTTCCGCGCCGGAGATGAACTTCTGGCGATGACATCTGTTTCGGATGTTGCTAACGCCTACGTCTTCACAGCAACCGATGGTGGTTTTGCAAAGCGCACACCTGTTATCGAATATCGACCACAGGGACGCGGTGGTTTAGGAATTAAAGCAGCGAAGGTTGATGAAGCATCGCGCGGAGTTCTTGTCGGTGCGCTAATTGTCACCGAAGTAGATGAGGTGCTCGCGATTACGTCAGCTGGAACTGTGATGCGGACTCGAGTTGATGAAGTCCGGCAGACCGGGCGCGACACCATGGGAGTTCGCCTGGTTAATCTCGATCCTGAGACAGTTGTGGTGTCCATCGCGCGTAATGCCGAGGGAGATGACGAGTAGAGCAAGCAGTTGAGTGCGGATTAGCCTCGGGCTAAAACCTTGGGGTACCCTTCCGGTTCTACTGAAAATGGGCCTATAGCTCAGCCTGGTTAGAGCGCTTCCCTGATAAGGAAGAGGTCGGTGGTTCAAGTCCACCTAGGCCCACGCAGTAGTGAGCAAGAAAGGCAGGTGGTGGTCAGATGTTTAAGAAACTTCTGGCACTATTTGCTGTTGGCGCTGGAGGGTATGCACTCTTCAAACGCTTCAAGCAAGTACAAAATGAAGAAGAAAACTGGTTGGATATGACAAGCGCTGAAGATTCTTTGGAAGATTCAGAGGAGTTATAACACCGAATAATTTCATACCTGAATAACCTGAATAACCTGAATAACCTGAATACGGGGACTTAGCTCAATTGGTAGAGCACCTGCTTTGCAAGCAGGGGGTTAGGGGTTCGATTCCCCTAGTCTCCACAAGGAATTACTACTTCATTATGTCGTAGGAAGCCCGGCTTCCACGGTGGATCAAATCTAGCGATACGAATAGAACCCGCAGCTGCAATACCTGCGCGATCTAAACTTTCGCGTAGCTCTTTTTCTTTTGTTGCAATTGTTTTCCATGAAGTAAATCCGCCAAAAGATAGCGCCGCTGCCAGATGTTCGGGAACATGTCTAAGCCTTACCTCAGAATTTTTTGGTAACGGCAAATCAGAGAGTTCTGTTCCTTCAGGCATCACAAAGGAGACAACCCATGAATGCTCACCTACTTGCTCTTGCAGAACTGGTGCGGTCATTTCGATCTGGTTTTGCGAGATGTACGTGACCAATGGTCGGAATCCGAGGTTCCCTGCTACGTTAAAAGGGGAGTGCACCGTGACATCTGCGAAGACGCTTGGATGGAATTTACGAATCTCAATATTGCCGATTTTCTTCACGACGTCATAACGCCAACGTTCGGTCATTTAACCGCTTCCTCTTTTACTTTACGGACTCTGAATTTTACTGTTAGGCAGAGCCAAGCTGAACTCTCGAAGGCGCCTTGTTTGTAGATTGTGAGTTCGAGAATCTCACGTTACTCTTCACCAACTGAGTATTTGAGGAGATTTAATATGGCCGAGAAAGCAACGCTGCACACCAATATGGGTGACATCGTCATCGATCTATTTCCAAATCATGCGCCAAAGACCGTGGCTAACTTTGTCGAGCTTGCGACGGGGCAACGCGAATGGACTCATCCAAAGAGTGGTAAGACGAGCAAAGATAATCTCTATGACGGCACGATATTTCACCGTGTTATTTCTGGATTCATGATTCAAGGTGGCGATCCAGCTGGTAATGGCACTGGAGGACCGGGATATAAATTCGCTGATGAGTTTCACCCAGAGCTAGTCTTTGATCGCCCATATCTACTTGCCATGGCAAATGCTGGACCGGGCACCAATGGCTCACAATTCTTCATTACCGTTGCGCCCACCACATGGCTCAATCGCAAGCACTCAATCTTTGGCGAGGTCACAGATTCAGCGAGCCAGGCAGTTGTGGATGCGATCGGCGAGGTCGAGACTGGCGCTCAAGATCGCCCGAAGAATCCGATCACGATTAACTCCGTCACTATCTCTTAATATCGCTCTGGAGATAGTTATCCACAGGAGATACCCACAGAGTGGATAATTACATCAGTGTAATTAGAGGTTAGCGCCAACGAGTAGCGAGGGCGAAGCCGATTCCTACTAAACCAAAGCCGATACCCATGTTCCAGGCCCCGATGTTAGGGATGGGGTAGCGGGTCTGGGAGATGTAATAGGCAACGATCCAGGCCAGGCCAAGGAGAAATCCGGTCAACATTGCAGGGACGAGCCACTTTGGGCTCTCTTTCGGTTCCGGAAGCGCGTTTGCCACCTTGTCGGGAACGTACTGCTTCTCTCTTTTACGAATCCGTGACTTTGGCATGTGAGGAAGTCTACCCCACTCAGGCAGGATAGGCACATGGCGACCAAGATTCTCGTAGTCGATAACTACGACTCCTTTGTCTTCAACCTTGTTCAGTACTTAGCTCAATTAGGCGCCGAGTGCACAGTCTTACGTAATGATGAAGTGAGCGTCTCTGATGCGCGTAACTATGACGGAGTATTGATATCACCTGGTCCTGGAATTCCAGAAGCAGCGGGCGTTAGTATCGAATTAGTGAAGTTCTGCGCAGCAAACGCCAT
>CAMAPN010000059.1 GCA_945860275.1 Bifidobacterium breve | reverse complement strand
AGTGTACTAGAAAGCGTTTTCTGCGAGCTCCATAATCGCGCTATCGGTCTTTTCGATAACAGCACGATCAACTGCGATATAGGGCAGTACATGTTCAACGAAAAACTTCGCTGCAGCGATTTTTCCTTCGTAGAAGGGCTTCTCCTTCTCGCTAGCTGTTGCTAATTTCTCAACCGCAATATCTGCTTGGCGGAGCAGGAGCCAGGCGCAGATGATGTCGCCAACATTCATCAGCAAGCGGCTGGTGTTCAAACCTACTTTGTAGATTTCTTTTGCATCTTCTTGCGAGGCCATCGCGACACCAACCATTGCGCCTATGGAAGTGTTTACTTCATTAAGAGCAACCCCTAATTGTGTTTTGAGATCAGCATGTGCGCCGCCTGATGCTGCTAGAGCGCCAATCTCCTTGCCAATCTTTCGGATGGCTTTGCCGCCATCTTTGACAATTTTGCGGAAGAAGAAATCAAGTCCTTGAATAGCAGTAGTACCTTCATACAAAGTGTCGATCTTTGCATCACGGACATATTGTTCAAGTGGCCAATCTTGAGTAAAGCCAGAACCACCGAACGTCTGGAGAGATTCGGTGCCAAGGAGCGTCCACGATTTCTCGCTGCCGTAACCTTTTACGATAGGCAGCAACAGGTCGTTGAGCGCTTCGAGTTCAGCGAGTTTCTCTGGACTCTCCCCCGACGCTTGCTTAATCATGATTTCATCTTGAATAGAGGCGGTGTAGAGCACCAGCGCACGCATCGCTTCTGCGTAAGACTTTTGCACCATCAGTGAACGGCGCACATCTGGATGATTAATAATCGTGACGCGTGGGCTGGCTTTATCTGCCGCTTTTGTTAAATCAGGGCCTTGGACACGGGTTTTTGCGTACGAAAGCGCCTGTAGATACCCAGCGCTGAGCGTTGCAATTGCTTTGGTGCCCACCATCATTCGCGCAAATTCAATTACTTTGAACATCTGCGCAATGCCTTCATGAACATCGCCGAGAAGATAACCAACCGCAGGTTCTTTCTCGCCGAGATTCATCTCGCATGTTGATGAGACGTTGAGGCCCATTTTGTGTTCGACCTTTGTTACATAGACGCCATTGCGCTTGCCGAGGTCGCCACTTTTAGGGTCAAACATAAATTTAGGAATAAGAAAGAGTGAAAGTCCCTTAGTGCCTGGGCCACCACCTTCACGTCGTGCAAGAACATAGTGAATGATGTTCTCGCTCAAGTCGCTATCACCAGATGTAATAAATCGCTTTGTACCACTGATGTGCCATGTGCCATCGCCTTGATCGACAGCCTTAGTACGTCCAGCGCCAACATCGCTACCTGCATCAGGTTCGGTGAGCATCATTGTGGCGCCCCACTCACGCTCAATCATCAAACGCGCAATGTTTTTATCGCGCTCAGTACCTAACATGTATGCAACATGTGCGAACGCAGTTCCCGATGCATAGATGTGAACTGATGGATTTGAACCAAGAACCATTTCGGCAATCGCCCACCGAATTGAAGGTGGAATGACGGTGCCGCCAAGTTCAGCTGGTGCATCAATTCGCCACCATTCACCATCCATATATGCGCGATATGATTTTTTAAATGATTCTGGAAGTTTCGCATCACCGGTTGCTGGGTTGAAATCAACGCCAAGTCGATCGCTTTCAACAAACGAAGCGGCAAGATCAACTTCAGATAAGCGCTTGACCTCTTCGAGCATGCCCATCGCAGTTGCTCGATCGACCTCAGCAAATGGGCCCTTCTCCAAAATCTCATCCCGCTTGAGCAGGTCAAAGAGGGTGAACTCGATATCTCGAAGGTTGGCGATGTAATGGCTCATGGGGCCATATTACCCGCCAGTAACATAGCCCGCCAGCCGACCCGAGCGCTCAGGCAGCATTAAGGAAGGTGTCCTACATTGGAGCCATGGAACTATGGATCGCTCTCGGTGCTGCGGCACTCCTCGCTCTCTTTCTCATCAGCCAGTACAACAAACTCATCCGCCTCAATGTCGCTGTTGATGAGGCATGGGCCCAGATTGAGGTACAACTCCAACGTCGCTCGGATCTGATCCCAAATTTAGTTGAGACAGTGAAGGGATACGCGAGCCACGAAAGCGCAACTTTCGAAAAAGTTGTTCAAGCCCGCGCTGCCGCAACTTCGGCAACCGCAGTGCCTGATGTGGCCGCCGCTGATGGCATGTTGACGCAAGCGCTCCGCGGGTTACTTGCTGTTGCCGAGAATTACCCTGATCTAAAAGCGTCTGCAAACTTCCTCTCGCTACAAGAAGAATTAGCAACCACCGAGAACAAGGTGAGCTTTGCGCGCCAGTTCTACAACGACAATGTCCGCGCTCTCAATACTGCAATCAAGACCGTGCCTTCAAGTTTCTTTGCAGGATTTGCCAAAGTAGGCGAGCGAGAGTTTTACGAAGTGGATGATCCACAAGCACGCAATGCGCCGAAGGTGCAATTCTAATTATTCATGACTAATTTTCGCGCGCTCCAAAGTTCCAACAAAAGAAAGACATTCTTTCTGTTAATTTCGTTTGCGCTTTTAATGTGGCTTGTTGCATTTGCTGCGGTTAGTTATTTCGGTGGTAGTGGGGCTGCGGTAGTTCCGATTGCGGTTGGTTTTTCACTCTTAACAACGTGGTGGTCGTATTACTCGTCAGACAAGCTCGTGATTCGGATGACTGGCGCTCAGTTGTTGCAAGAGAGTGAAAATCCAAAGCTCTTTGGTTTGGTTCAAGAAGTCTGCTTAGCAAGTGGCTTGCCAATGCCAAAAGTTGCAGTTGTCATTGATGATGCGCCAAATGCTTTTGCGACTGGGCGCAATCCTGAACATGCGCTCATTGCCTTCACCACGGGAATCCTTGATGTTATGGATCGTGATGAATTACAAGGTGTGGTTGCTCACGAAATGGCACACGTGGCAAACCGTGACACTCTCGTCTCTGCTGTTGCAGCAACGACGGCGGGTGCAATCGCGATTGTCAGCGATATGTTGATACGAATGATGTGGTTTGGCGGGCGTCGCGATCGTGAGAGCAATTCCAACCCAGTCACACTGATTATTTCGTTGGCGGTGATGCTCCTCGCGCCAATTGCCGCTATCTTGTTGAAAGCAGCAATTTCCAGAAAACGTGAATCGCTTGCCGATGCGACCGCTGTTGATTTCACGCGTAATCCAACTGGTCTGCGTAAAGCCTTGGAAATTTTGGCCCACGATTCGACGGTAGTTCAGCAGCGCTCCAATGCGGTTGCGCACATCTGGATCGAGTCGCCTTTAGATGGAAAGGCGGTTTCGCGCTTATTTGCTACACATCCACCAATTCAAGAACGGATCGCCACCTTGCGCCAACTTGAA
>CAMAPN010000058.1 GCA_945860275.1 Bifidobacterium breve | reverse complement strand
TCGCTCACGAGGGAAGTTTACTTCAGAAGCCCATCTCGCTGAGCCTGGCGATAGAGGTCGGTCTTCGTCGGCAGATTGATTCCAGCTTTGGTGTACTTCTTACGCGCGCGTTGAATGTATTCCGAAGCCGTACTTCGTGAAATATCCATAGCTCTTGCCACGGCATCAAGTTTCATTCCCGAGGCGTACAGCGAGAGAGCTTGCCTCTCCTGCTTCGAAAGATCTACCGAAATGTTTTCATCGGATAAGAGCGCCACTGCGATATCGGGGCTCATGTACTGCTTACCCTCGACAGTTGCTTGAATTGCTTCATTCAATGCTTGTGGTTCTGCGTTCTTACTAACGTAAGCCGCTGCGCCACCACGAAGCATCTCTCGCACAGCTTGCGGTTTAGCAAGAGCGCTCACGACAATCACTGAAATTGAACGTTCTAATAATCGTTGAAGATTTTCGATAGGTTCGGAGCCATCACCCAAATCAAGATCAAGTATGGCAAGAGTGAGCGCACTGGAATCAGAGAGTGTGTGACCATCCAAGAAAGTTGAGATTGAACTTCCTTTATAGGTGATCGTAACGTCAGATGAGTGTAGGACAATGTTATGGGCTATCGCCTCACGCATTAACGGGTGATCTTCGAAAATCGCGATATTCGTTGATTTTTCCATCAATCTCACCGCTCCGTTCACATCGAAACTCAACTGACTCTATCAGGAATTTAAAAGTCAAGCGTATCCTTGTAGACACGTTCCAATTCGCGAGGAGGAGTGCCGTGCAGCGAACCTCCGAATTACATGCCTTGGCGAATTTGCGCCGCTCATTAATCGTAGTAGCGATTTCTTATGGTTATTTCCTTTATGGCTTTGGCATATCGCGCAGAAGCGATGTCATTCCTAACATCACTGAAGCGTTGATTGGGCTTGCATTTATTTGCTTTCTCGTGGGCCTCGTTTTTTCGCGAAAAGATTCTGGACTCTGGCTAATAATCGGGAGTTTCTTTCTGTCGACACTTTATGTTGTTGTGGATCCTTTGGTGAAAACTTCTTGGATGCAGTTGAGCGTTCTAAACGGCATTCTCGTGCTATCTGTATCTTTCATGTTCTGGCAAAAGCGATTAGCGCTGCAGATTTTTCTCATTAGCGGATTAGCAATTTTCAACTTGTTGGCTCACTATCTTGGTGCACCAAGTCTCTTGCGCTCTGGAAGTTTTTTGGGCCGCGGTGCAATCAGCAGCGTGATGGTTCTGGCAACAGGGTTGTTCGCAGTGTATGGCTGGAAGCGAATGTTGTTAAACGCACAGTTAAACGATGAGCGAATTCAATCTCTCGTTTCGGATATCGAAACTCTCGAAAAATCGCAAGCAAGTCAAAAGTACTGGCGTGAATTGGTGATTCGTGTTCATGAAACTACTTTAAATACCATCAGGTCAATATTGACTTTGAAGAATACGCCGATGGAAGAACTAAAGGCGGATATCGAGCTATCTCTTCGCCAGAATCGAGCGTTAATGACCAAAGCGCAAGAGCGCAGGTCGGGCTCTGTAATTGGTGCGATACGCGCAGGAATCGATAACGCTGCCATCCAAGAGAAGGTGCGGATAATCTCGCAAGGGGTCAATCTTCATTTAGATCCGCAAGTAGCAGAAGCTATCGAGAGAGTCGTTCGTGAAGCGCTACGCAATGCGATTGAACATGCGAAGGCGCGGAATATCCAAATTAGCTGGCGTACAACAAGTGAGCCGGGCTTGAATGCGGGGGAGCGCGAGCGAGGCAGAGTTTCCATAGTGATCACAGATGATGGTGCAAGCTCCACCACCTCAAACCAAAGTGGTATCGGAATCAATCTCGTCATGGGGCAATCAATACGAACCTTAGGCGGCTCTTTTGCTATTGAGAAAAACGAGAATGAGAGTAAGAACAAAACAGGTACAGTGGTGCGAATCGAGTTACCGACGATGCCTCTTAACGAAAGTGGCGATCTATTGGAATTTCCTCGCTTTAGCGCGATCGCTCACGGGCGGTACATGGCGCTTTTAACACTTTTCGGGCCAGCTATGACCGGAGTTCTCTTCTTCCCTCTGCTAGCGATTTGGTGGCCTGGCCAATATGCAACTCAGATTTCTGGCTTTCTTTCGCTATTGGCACTTCTTTATCTGGTTTTTGTAAAACGTGCGCGCCTTGGTTGGATATCGAGCTCGCTGCTGGGCGTAGGTCTCCTATTAGTAATCGCTTCGCTTGATCTTGATCCGTTGACATGTGTTAGTGCGCAACCCTTTCAGTGGGTCATTTACTCTGTCGTCTATGGACTTTTTATCATCACGCTCTGGGGCAAGTGGCAAGTAACCGCTATTTCCTATCCGATATTTCTCTACCTTGTTATTCCTTTTCATGATTTATTTCCTCAGAATTGCAACTTCATATTTAATTTTCCAGTTCTTAATACGCTCTTCTCATTTTTATTTGCCTGGTTAGTTTTCTTTGTTGTGTATAGAAGCGTTGAGCGCGTTGAGAAATTCCAAGAAGCTCGGATTGAAAAGAATTTGTTGATCATCCAAGATATTGAGAGAAATGACAATGCTTTTGAGAAGATTCTTGAATTGGACACTTTGGCGCAAGAGACGATTCACTCGCTTTCCAATTCAACAGGTCCGATTTCGCCAGAAGCACAGACCGCTTTACGAAGGATTGATTCCCAGTTGCGGGCAGAAATGCAGATAGACCCCGTCTCAAGTGCGGGGTTAACGCTCCTTGCCAGCGATTTCGTTCGAGAAGTGGTCTCTATGAATCATTGGCTCGATGTGAAGTCCATTCATGGTGATGAAGATGTTCGCCCGATCCCGCAATTGGTGCGGGATAGATTTTTAGCAATCGCATCAGATGTGCCCAATGGCTCTTTGATTCAAGTAGTAGTCAATGGCGAAAGAGCCGAGCTCACGCTCCGATGTAGAACTTCAGTCACTGATTCGATGCGAGCATTCGTGAGCACAGTTGAGAAGCTCGATGAATTTGGATTGCACGTTGAGATTGACAATAAGAGCGCTGACGATGAGTTCGTCCTATTTCTTAGGAGAGAAAGACTGTCTCAATAAAGGTAAAGAGACCGACAAAAAGCAGCAACCCGGCGAATCCACGTTCAAGAGATTTTGATTTCAATCGAGTTCCCTTTTCAGCAGCTACCCATGCCACAACAACAGCGCTTATAAGAATCACTAGTGGAATCTTCCACTGCACGTTGTTCCATAGTTCATAGCGAACAAGGAGTGCGGTGGAGCTATTAAGGAGCATGACGATCAACCCAGTGCCTGCGGCTATGTGGGCCGATACACCAAAGGCAAGAATCAACGTGGGAACAACAAGAAACGCACCACCGACGCCAAAGAAGCCGGCAATGAAACCAATTACCGTTCCCATGATGGGAAGAACGATGGGATGGCGCTCTTTTGCGACAATCTCTCCTTGGAACGATCGAATCCACAAACTAATTGCTGCACCGAGGATGAGTATTGAGATACCGCCAAGAAGTACAAAGTCAGATGCGTTCTTAGATGCGATAGCGCCGAC
>CAMAPN010000057.1 GCA_945860275.1 Bifidobacterium breve | reverse complement strand
TAACGCAATCAATCCTATTTCACAGAGAGTTCACAACGAAAGGGGCGAGTATAGGAGCGTCCTTCCGGAGACGGTATTGAGGCGGTTTGCAGCTTTAGGAACACGTGCAGCTGTAGGGGTAACTCCCCCGCCTCAATAAAAATCTAAATAAGATCTAACTTTCCAGTATTAACATCGTAAAATCCACCCACAATTTTCACATCTTTGGGCAAGAGTGGATACGTGCTAATGCGCGTCAGATCAAGTTCGAGTGCGGCACGTTGATCGGTCACGGTGCGAATTTCGATGCTTCGAGTATCCACGCCAGACGCGTCAAAGATAGCCTTATGTATTTCTGGTTCGCTTCCCGATGCCATTCGACAATCAGTATGTGGCATCACTAGTACTCGAGTGACGCCAAGTAGGTGCGTTGCCAACACCAAGGTTCGCAGCACATCTTCTGTGACGCGAGCGCCAGCATTGCGGAGGATTTTCGCATCTCCAGGCTTCATGCCAACAATCGCAAGTGGCGCAATTCGCGAGTCCATACACGTGACTATCGCAAGGCCGCGCACCGCCCGCCCGCTGAGCCCCTCGGGAACGAACTGTTGGACGAACTCTGCGTTGGCTTTAGTCAGGTCAGTGAAATCAGCGCTCATAGGTAGAATCTTAGTGTCAAAGCCCATATCGAGCTGTTTATGGGGTTTTCCTTAGAAATTCCGGTGGCAACTTTCCTTTTCTCGGTTGTGATGGTGATAATTGACTATGCGAAAAAGCCTGCTCCGAATCCTTAGCGCCTTAATCCTTCTTGCGCCACCGTCGGCTGTGGTGGCTTTGCCCGCTCAGGCGGCGGTAGATCCCGAGTCGTATGTGGTCATGCAGTTTCGAGATGACATCGACCCGATTTCTGGCAATTACCTATATAAGGTAGCGGGCGCAAAGCAAACCCCGTGTGGGGCCGAGTACGAGAATCTTTGGGATGACCCAGCATGCGCACCAGCATCAAACACGTTGCAGGTTTATAACTATCTACCATTGTGCGCAGATGAAAAAGTTTTAGACTGTATTGAATCTGTTACATGGATTAAATCAGATGGCACCGAGGTTAAAGGTGCATTCAAGGAGGGCCGTGGCACTGTTGACCCAGATTTCACCTTCTCGCGACAGGAAAAATTTAACGTAGGAGCTTCAATCACTCCCCAGATTTTCACTTTTGCTGGGCTCTCCCACAGTAAGGGAAGTTCGTACGCGGTAACGGGCCATGTCACTCAAGAAATTGCTAACGGAACGCCATCAGCGCCAAAGATTGTCGCCTCGATTGCGCCTGTGTATTCCGAGAACGTCGATGTCGATGATAAAGAGGCTAGAACTGAGTGCTTTAATGTGAATGCAAATGATGTGAAATGCTGGAAATTTGCCTCGAGTGATCCAGGTGCGACGTTCAAGTTAAATATGAAGTTGTTGGCAAAGCCACAAGGTTGGATCTCTGGTCGAGTCACCGCACCTAAGGTGGTAATTGGTGCTTCGGATGCATCGAAGCGTTTCGATGTATCTATTTCTGGTTCAAATCTTTCAATTCCAATTCTGACAAAGCGCTATGACTACTCAGATTCAAATGAACGAAGCGCGTGGGAGAAGATTGCGACGGCAGTAGTTACACAGTATCCGTGGGATAAAGTCAGCGATGTCGCAAACGGTGAGTTAATCAGCGTATATGGGCCAAATACCTTTAATACCTTTAATAAATTGGTCGCGATCGATCGACAAACGGATGGAAAGCCATCCGGAGTCGGCAAGGAATACGACGTTGCAGATCGCCTTGCTCAGGTGTGGCGAGTGGTGCTGGATCCAACCAATACACCATCTGGAGTCAACGGATGCGCAGCTTCGGATTTCCAAGGTTTCGTCAGTTCAAATGCGATGACATACGGTACTGCGCTTCCAAAATACGACGGCACCACAATGAGTTATGACGTGGCATCGCCCCACTATAACCCTGGTGGGAAAGATTACGACGCCGATGCATTTAAGGGACGTTATGACCTGTTGCTTACAGAGTCCTACGCCAAATGTGTGTGGAATCTGAAAGATGGCATTCCTGCAGTGTCGGTAGAAGTTCAAAAAACTGATGGCACTCTAGATAACAGCGTCAAGGTAACTGGAGGTCTAAACGCTTCGAGTGGGCTGTATGAGTTCTCTGCAATCGGATTTACATTCAGTAGCCCGAAGATCAAGATTAAACTCTCTGCGCCACCGACTAAAGATGGCACACCAACAGTTACGCAAGCTGCGCCTGCTGCTAAACCAAAAGCAAGCCTGAAGAGCATCAGCTGTGTTAAAGGCAAGATCACCAAGAAAGTTACCGGAATAAGTCCCAAGTGCCCTGCTGGTTTTAAGAAGAAGTAATTCTTAATGTTTAAGCAGCGAAGGTGACGGTCTGGAAGGCAAGCGTTGCTACTTTGCCTGGGACTTTTCCAGTGTTATCCACCCGTATGACTTTTCCTTTGTTATCAATGAGCGACCTGGTTTTGCCGTCAAAGTAAATTGGCGCTCCTGTTGCTGAGACGATGGGGTTGCCCTTCGAATCAAATAGTTGCGCGTTAAGTCCAAGCACTGCGGTTTTTCCGGTTGGATCTTTAACTGTGGTCTTAGTTGCGCCGACCTTCACCGGCTCAAAAGTCTCCCATTTGCCAAGGGCCATCGGTTTGCCATCGGTGCCAAGAATCAAACGCCCCGACGAATCGGTGACCTGTCCCTTGTTGTTAATGCGACAGGCTTTTCCACTCTTATCAACCAGCGGTAGGCCATTGGCCATTAAAGGAGTCGCGCTCACGCTCAAGATAGTGGGACGACCATCTGGGCCGAGGACCGTGTTTCCACCTTCATCGACGAGCGTGCCACCAAAAGCGAATTGAAGATCTTGGCCTTGCGCGCTCTTGATTTGTTGTAGCTTGGAGGTCGTCACTGGCATGCCAGCAGCTCCGGTGTAGACAGGTTGGCCAGCAACCGTAAGAACTTGGTTATCTGAATTGAGAATTGGTTGACCCATAAAAGGCTTCTTGTTTGCGCCAAGCGCAGCATTTCCATCGGCATCTGCCATTGGCGAAGCAAGCACTGGTTGATTAGTTTTTTGGTTGATGATGGTTTCACCCAGCGCGTTAGTTAGTGGGGGCGCGTAGAGAACCTCGCCGTTCTTTGCAACCAATGGCTTACCGTTCTCATCGAGAAGTGGAACCGCCATGATTGCATTTCCATCGGCATCAGTGAGCGCTTCTTGTCCAGCAATCGTGATGAGTTTTGTGTACAAAACTTTGCCTTGATGTTCAACTGGTTTGCCATTTTGATCTAACGTTGGCGTGGCCATAACTGGTTTTCCGTTGCGATCAGAGAATACGAAGTTGCCTTGCTTGACTACCGGTGCAGTTGTAAGAGCTTTGCCTGATGAATCTTTTATCTCTTCACCATTTGCATCAGTGACGTTAAGCAAAATTACTGGCGCAGTAGATGCCTTCTTCTTGGGCGCAGGAGGCGCTTTCTTACCACCGGAGCTTGGAGCTGCAGCAGGTGGCGGCGGCGCTGCTACTGAGAAACTTTGGCCCGAGGAGGAGCGCGCTAACTGACCTATAGCTTGCCCATTCTGGTCTAGAGCAACACCGTTCTTAATTTGCACTGAGCTGGCGTCATAGGCAGTGAAATTTGCAGTCTTTGCCATTGTGGCATTGCCCTCAAAAGTATTTACGGCTTGCCCCAAGCAACTGGCAGGGGGTGGGTTTGCTGCACACTCAGCTCGATACGTTCCCGCATTAGCATTTGTTCCACCCGTGCCAGGGTAGATGCAGTACGTGCCACTTGG
>CAMAPN010000056.1 GCA_945860275.1 Bifidobacterium breve | reverse complement strand
TGGCTGCTACTTTGCTAATTGTTCTCACGCTCATCGGTAACTAGTTGAGCGCACGGATTCTCGTTCCACCAGATTGGAAGTTTCGCCAGCGCTTCGTCACCTAATAAATTGACGCCCTCGCCTGCAGCAAGTGAATGGGCAATAAGCGAATGTAAACATTTGACCCGCTCTGGCATTCCCCCAGCAGAGATTCCGTGCACCTCCGGAACGTCCATCCCTAACGCCTCGCGGGCAGCCATATAGTCGACATGCGCTGCGTAATACTCACCTTGCAACTTCGGGTCTGTGGCTAACCGGTCGTTCATCTCCGCCATTAATCCGGAACTTTCAAGCGTCGAAATCGCACCGGTTAACCGAGGGCAGGTCGCGTAGAAAAATGTTGGGAAAGGGCTCCCGTCACTGAGTCGAGGCGGTGTTTCGACAACATCAACTTCCCCGCAAGGGCATCGGTGCGCAACAGCGTGCACATCGCGCGGGGTGCGCCCCAGTTGCTGCTTGATGATTTCCAAATCGTGCTCTCTTGGAAGTCGTGAACTCTCTACACCGCTCATTCTTGAACGGCCCCATTTCCTGCTGCGACTTGCTGAATCGACGAGATCAATTTTGTGTACCAAGGAGCGCTGCCAAACTGCTTAGTTGCCACTGGCGTCTTCTTTTTCTGCACTGCGCTGGCTTCAGTCTCTACGCCAAGGACGATGTATTGACGTTCACCAGGAAGCACGAAATGAAGACGTTCGCGGGCTTGCGATTTCACATAATTAGGGTCTCGCCACTTTTGTAATTCAATTTCGGCTTCAGCTAAGCGCGACTTACGACTATCAATCTCTGCTTCAATGGCATTTATCTGCGCTCGTTGTGTGAAATACCGTTGTGCAGGTGGCGCGATAGTCACGGCAATGATGAAAATGACAACTGAAATGGCGATGAAACGAGCAGTGACGCCGCGCTTAACAGCCACTTTCGCTTACTCCTTTTCGACTAAACATCATCCTTTGAATCGAGGAAAAGCTCCCTTTCCGGCAAAAGTTGCTTGATTTCCAAGTTGCTCTTCGATTCGAAGTAATTGATTGTACTTAGCAACTCGTTCTGATCGAGCAGGGGCGCCAGTCTTAATTTGGCCACAGTTAGCGGCTACCGCGAGGTCTGCGATTGTGGTGTCTTCTGTTTCGCCAGAACGATGGCTCATCATCGACCGGTAACCCGACTTGTGTGCAAGTGCGACCGCATCGAGCGTTTCAGTAAGAGTTCCGATCTGATTAACTTTAACAAGAAGCGCATTTGCAGCACCTTGAGCGATTCCGTCGGCTAACCGCACCGGATTGGTGACAAAGAGATCATCGCCTACAAGTTGAACCTGATCACCAAGTTGTTTGGTGATAGAGATCCATCCGCTCCAATCATTCTCATCGAGTGGGTCCTCGATCGAGACAAGCGGATAGGCGCTGACGAGCTCTTGATAATAGGAAATCATCTCCTCAGCGCTCAAAGCCTTCCCCTCAAAAGTATATTTGCCACCTTCATGGAATTCGGTGGCCGCAACGTCCAGAGCTAATCCAACATCTTTGCCAGCAGTGAAACCAGCGCCTGAGATCGCATCAAGAATTAAATCGAGCGCTTCACGATTACTCTTCAAATTAGGTGCGAAACCACCCTCATCTCCGATACTGGTAGCCAAGCCGCGCTTCTTCAGCACCGACTTGAGCGAGTGATAAATCTCTGCACCCCAACGGAGTGACTCAGCAAAATTTGCTGCACCAAATGGAGCAACCATAAATTCCTGAATATCAACATTCGTATCAGCGTGTGCGCCACCATTTAAAATATTCATCATTGGGACTGGAAGCAACGTGGCCGACTTTCCGCCTAAGAATGCAAAAAGTGGCTGCGAATTCGAATGCGCCGCAGCTTTTGCGCAAGCAAGTGAAATACCAAGGAGCGCGTTTGCACCAAGTCGAGATTTGTTGGGCGTTCCATCAAGTGCAATCATTTTCTCATCAAGGGCTCGCTGCTCAGTGGGATCCATAGAGATAATTGCAGGGGCTAGCTCTTGAACAATTCCTGCAATCGCCTTCTGTACACCTTTGCCGCCGTATCGGGCGCCTCCGTCACGCAGCTCAACTGCCTCATGAGCTCCTGTTGATGCGCCAGAGGGCACTGCAGCAACTCCGCGCATGCCATTATCAAGTAACACTTCAACTTCGACCGTTGGATTACCTCGGGAATCAAGAATCTCCCGAGCAAGCACAGATTTGATTACTGCCATAAGAGCGCTCTCCTCTTTTCGTAGTCCGAATACTAGTGGGCGTTACTGGATTTCTGCCGCTAAGTTCCGTGCGCGCGCTCGCAGAGCGAACTCCGGATCAATCCCATGTTTATTCGCTAGAGATACTACGGAGAGCAAGAGCTCTCCTATCGTTTCTTCCGAAACGTTTGCTAGTTCGGTGAAACGCTCGTCCAAAATAGCAAGCTGGCCATGTTGTTCGGCGCGATGGAGCAATTTGGATGCCAGTGCAAGAGCTGGCTGATTAAGTGGCACACCGTCAACCGGTGACTTCCGAGATTTCTCAGCTGCTTTCAATCGCTCCCAGTTCCCTTCAACTTCTGCCGACGTCAGATTCTCAGCGCTTTGGAAGACATGCGGATGTCTACGAATCAATTTGTCACAAATAGCTCCCGCAACATCTTCGATTGAGAACGCGCCCTCGTTTCGCTCTTGGCCAATTCGTGAGTGGAAGTAAACCTGAAGCAGGACATCGCCCAACTCTTCAACCATGTCGTCGCGGTCATCTCGTTCGACGGCATCAATAAATTCGTAAGTCTCTTCCAATAAATATGTTAAGAGTGATTGATGGGTTTGCTCTGCATCCCACGGACAACCGCCAGGCGACCTGAGGGTATCCATCACCTCAACCAGGCGCAGAAGGTTGCTGTTCGCGTTCACTAATTCTTGGAGTTTGGTTGCGCCCCGCCAGTTGGGTCGGCAGGATCGATCTTGTTCGTGGTTGTGTTCCATACTCCGTAGCGAGGATTGACAGTTAGCGCCTCTTTAGTTGCGGTCTTTTCAAGCATTTTCTGTAGCGCTTGGATAACCTGTCCATCTTCAGTTGCATTCGGAGCGATAACTACTCGTAACTTGTCTTGGAGAATAATCAACGATAGATATTGGTCAAGATCAATGGACGCGATTCCCGCGTTCACTAACGCGAGCGAGAGTTTCTCTTCGCTGCCGACATTTTTTACAATTTCTGCTCGTTGCGCAGCAATTTCGGCAGCAGTAGCAGCAATGTTTCGCTCTTTTGCCGCTTGTGTGAGTAACGCAGTAAAGATATGAAATTCAAGCTGATTCAAAGTTAGAGCTTCACCTGTCAAGGCATCTTGCGGAGTCGTCTCGAACTTCACGCGCTCATCCAGAATGGATGAAACGCTCTCTTGGAGACGTTCGATTGTGATTTTTCCACCCTTGTAGTTCGCAGCATCCGAAGGGTTGCTGCATCCCGAGAGCACCAATGCAGTCAGGGCTAACAACAGGATTGCAAATTTTCTCTTGACCACGAAAATCAAAACTCCTTCTCGTCTGGCTCAGCTCATCGGTGTTGGGGCTCTATTGGTAGTCGCCTCAAATGCCTGCGCTACCCAGTTCAAGAGAGAAGTATTCCCTAGTTTCTCAGCCTCAAATGCCACCCCTTTGCTGCTGGGCAATGGCAGAAGCACAGTAGAGAGGACTGACTTATATATATGTCCTGGGTAGAGACGAGTCATCCGCACAGATAAAGAGTCGCTGAGGGTCACTGGGGCCAGGCGTAGATACTTGCCCTGAACTATCACCTCTGTCAGGTCCAACTCCTTTGCACGCACTCGCACCTTAGCAATCTCTAATAGATTTGCAGCAACTTCGGGATAGGAGCCAAAACGATCAATTAACTCCTCATCCACTTGGTCTACATTTTCAAATGACTGCGCTGCGGCAAGGCGACGAT
>CAMAPN010000055.1 GCA_945860275.1 Bifidobacterium breve | reverse complement strand
GAGGCGGTTGTCGCCTCGAGTGCGGGATAGTTGAAAAGGTAAACCAATGCCGGAACGGCCAATATGGCGCCACCGGTGCCTACCAACCCCAGCGCGGCGCCCATCACACTTCCAAGAAGGGCCGCTGCTAAAACATCAAACATAATAAGTAGGGTAATGCAAAAGACCCGACCAGTTTGCTGATCGGGTCTTTAGGTAGGAAGGATTTAATTCTTAAAGAGCGAAATATCTCCAAGGTTTGCGCCCAAGTCGCCACCATTTGCTACTACCGCAAAAAGGATTAGCGCCGCGCCAGCGAGGGAGAGGTTCTTAAAGAAACCCACCGTCTCAGTCATCTTCTGATTTGCATCGTCAATGGTCCAGAAGTTATGCATCATGAATGCACTAACAATCAAGAACGTTGCAATAAGAAGAGCGCCGAGATCCATCCACAGACCAAGCACAACTGAGAGGCCACCAAGAAGGATCATTAGACCGCTAAGTGGCACTGCCAACTTTGCAGCAGGGACTTTTTTGAATTGTGCATAACCGGTCATTGCCGCACGCTGTGAGAAGTGTGCAAATCCGGAATTGATGAAGATGAGGGCGAAAAGAATTCTGCCCACGATAAGGACGATGTCCATGGAACTCCTTTGTTATGTAGTTACTCTTCTGAAAAGTTAGGATATCAAAAGAAGTTGAAAATTCAACTACCTAAACCCCATTAAACGCGGCGTGTTTCCCGCTATCTAGCGACCCAGCCGCCGTCCACAGTGATCACTGAGCCCGAGATGTAATCAGCCCCGCTGCCTGACAAGAAGACCGCGGTGCCAGCAATATCCTCAGAGACGCCCCAGCGACCAATCGGAATTCGCGATGTCACCTCGGGCATTCGAACGGGATCTGAGCGAAGTGCAGTGTTGTGGTCGGTAGCGATGTATCCAGGTGCAATTGAGTTGACGTTCACACCAAGAGCCGACCATTCATTCGAAAGCGCCTTCGTTAAACCGATGATCGCGTGCTTGCTTGCCGCATACGGTGGAATTCGAAGTCCACCTTGAAAAGACATAATGGAAGCGATGAAGATGATTCGCCCTGAACCATTATCGATCATGTGCTTTCCAAAACTCTGCGCCAAGATGAACTGAGAGTTGAGATTTATCTCCATCACGCGATCCCACTCATCAAGCGGAATCTCAGCCGCGGGGTAGCGGGCAGTGATTCCTGCATTGTTAACGAGAATGTCCACGCGCGGAACGAGTTGGAGAGTTCGATCCGCAAGCTGTGTGCTCTCCTCACGTACTCCCAAGTCAGCCGCGATTGGAGTGAAATTTCGCCCCAGCGATCTAACCTCTTGGGCAATCTCTTCATCCGCGTTCATCTGCCGGCTAGTGCCCACGATGTCTGCGCCTGCGCGAGCAAGAGCTACCGCTATGGCCGCGCCGATGCCTCTATTGGCACCAGTGACAACCGCAGTTTTTCCGGAGAGATCTCCAATACCCATTTGAGAAGTATCTCAACTAACTCGATAACCGGCGGGACATTTCGGCTTAGTTCCTGTGACAATTTTTTTGAGCTTACCTTTGATACAAGTAATGCTGTTCTTTGAATTTCCCATAGCCGGCTTTTTATTCGCTGCAGAGGCGGGGGCAGGCTTAGTAGCGGGCGCTGCTGAGGCTGAAACCTTTTCTTGCGTGAGCTTTACCTTTAATTTAGGGGAGGAGAAGGTAAAGCCATACTTGCCAAGAGTGATCCATTCGCCCGAGGCATCATTGCGCTCTGCAATCTGTTCTGTGGCGACAATTTCTTCACCGTTAGCAGTGATTACTGAGATGCTGGCCTTAATCGGAGCATTTGTGAAGTTATACAGGCACTGCGCAACATCTTTGCGCATGATTAAGTCGTACGTACCGCGAAAGAGGGTCTTTCCATCACGCTCGAAGTGTGGTCCAGCGACTTGATAAATGAGCGCCTGTTCTTTCGGATCAAATAGCGGTGGCCCAGCCGAGGTGATCATCGCATTACTAGTCACCATACCTGTGACGCGCTTCTCTTTGTATCGTGAGTTACCTGAGTCGTAACAACTACTGGAATTATTCATCTCAGAAGGACCAAGATTTCTAATGCTCCAGACTCCAGGAGATGCAGTTGCCTTATCACCAGTAATCGGCATCCAGTAGTTCAGCCATTTAATAGGAATCTCAACGCCTCCTGTGTTGAGCGCATTGGGAATTCGGACCAGCGATGGTGGGCTAGTTGAGTTATCCGTTAAAGGCGATGAGGGAGCGCTCTCCCAATTTTCTGCTTTCCACTGCGTGAATGTTGCAGGCATCTGCGCCAACGGAACAAATTCCCAGATTTGTGGCACACGTACCGGAGCAGCCATTAGATCCCAACGCTCTCCGCCTGGAATGGAATTAATCGAAACATCTGGCTTTTGCACGCGACCGTACAGCCAACCATTTGTCGATGAGCGCAACCTAAGCACGACTTGGAATTTAACATCTGCAGGAAAGGCGCGCTTATTCATGCAGAAAGTATCTTCCTCGATTGAACATGTGCTCAAAGGATTTTTTTGTAAAGCAACTTTTTGTTCTTCCTCATAGAAATACCATCGACCTTTTTGATATTCACCAGGACGAGTAGCAGGTGAATAATCGACAGCATCAATAGTGATTTGGATGTTATAGGGGGTGAATTTTCCAAATTCTTGCCCCGGCTTATGTTCACCTTCTGGTGTTGCACCAGTAAGGCTTGCCGAAAGCAGATATCTATTTCCGCCTGGGTGTTCTGCTCCAGGGATTGCGAACACTAGAGGCTGTCCTGGGCCAACCAAGTTCTTGTCAGCATTCGCTTTATATGGAGAGAGCGATGGCGAGGGTTGTATCGCATCAACAGTTGCGACTAATTCCTTTCCATCCTTACCTCGCGCGACGAACTTTTCGATGCAATCAAAAGACGTTGCATTCGCGCAGATAGGTAAAAAAGTGTTGTAGAACAAGGAGGTGGCATCGTCACAGAGCGGATCTTTCATATCTGTGCAGGTGCGAGTCCTGAAATAATTACGGGCATCGTTCGGGTAGCGCGCGAAGAGCGCAGATTCCATAAATCCACCCGCTGGACTCTTGAACATCACGCCGGTATTAAGGACAGAGGTTTCCGTTGGAGTCTTGATCAGTTCATCTTCGAGCTCTGCGCTCGAGGATGCGGGGGCGAGGGCAAGCAATACGGCGCCCACAATCACCGTTGCCAACACGCGACGGGCGCTCCCCAGCATTTCGCTACCCCCTGCAGGGCGTGTTTAGGCCCCACTGGTCGAGCATAAGTCAGGGGGTTGCCCGCTGTCTGCGGCGGCAGCTAGGGTGGTTATTCGAACATTTGTTCGAATGCTGGTATCCACTGGAAATGGGGGTTGAGCGATGGCTCGTATGCACTTTTCGCATCTCCACTGCGCCAGTGGTTACTCCTTTAAATATGGCACTGCGCTCCCTGAGGCGCTCGTTGCTCGCGCTGCCGAGTTAGAGATGCCCTCTCTTGCGCTTACCGATCGAGCGGAGCTTGGCGCTCTTGCTGGTGCGATTCGTTTCGCTCAGGCGTGTCAGAAGAAGAACATCAGACCGATTCTCGGCGCTGACTTTCTCATCGCGCCACCGTTGATTGTTCGTGCGCGCAAAGAGAAATCAGCGCCAGTAATACCGCCGATAAAAGGTGGGAGCGAGGTAGAGCGGAAATATCCACGCGCTACTCTCCTTGCCACTCCCGCTGGATGGCGTAATTTCATTCGATTGACCTCTGCAACTGAAGCAGGCCTGCTCACTCGCGAGAATCTTTCGCGCTATGGAAAAGGATTGATTCTCTTACTTGGCCCCGACTCTGATGTCGGTCGCCATATCGAATCCAATCGCGCCGATTTAGCAGAGCAAGCGTTCAATGAGTGGAGTGAATACTTCCCACGCGATTTGATCACTATCGAAGCGGTCTCGCATCGCGTTCCAGGGGTAGGTAAGTGGTCGACGCATCA
>CAMAPN010000054.1 GCA_945860275.1 Bifidobacterium breve | reverse complement strand
GGATCGGGTTGACCTTTCTTGAAAATTGCGACTAATTCGCGAGCTTTGATCGAGATAAGGAGAATGGCAAGAAGCGAATAGATATAGGCAATTACTGCCACTGCTGTCATGACAAAAGGGTACTAGATGGCCTGTTCGTTCACTGGTCTCAGTCGCTTTTGGAGAACCAGGTCTTCCAAATAGATAGCGCCACGATGTACGCCGGCGCGATGATCAGGATTGGCTTCACCCAACTTGGCCCATCCGGATATTGAGCGGAGAGCCACGTCAGTGAAATGAAGTAGATAAAAGCAATCGACAATGTGAGAGGACGAAATTTGGTAACGCGCACGATGTGCGGGAATTGAACTTTTGAAAGCGAGAGGCCGCAGAGAAAGATTATTACCAACTGTTTAGTCGCAGTGTTTGTATCGAGAATCAACAAGGTGGGTACGACGATGTTCCATGCTGCAGGGAACCCGTTGAACCAGTGATCATCTGTCTCTTGATCAGTCCGCGCAAACCACAGCGCACCTGTAAAGATTATCAACGCGGCGAACCATAGCTCTTGACCTTTTGGAAGCATGTTCAGTTCTACGAGAAGTGCCACCGGAACAACAACACACGTCACATAATCGACAACAAGATCGAGAATGTGTCCATTTATTTGTGGTGCGTGGGTTGAGATGTCGATGCGTCTGGCAAGAGGCCCGTCAAAGCCATCAATTAACTGACAAACAATTAACCAGATCAAGCCTGCACGGATATGACCACTCATCACCGCACCAAGTGCAAGTAGTCCTGCGATTGCACCACTTGCAGTGAAGGCATGAAGTAAAAAGCCTTTTTGTGATTGTGTGAGGAGCGATTCTCGTGCCACTGGCGACTCCTCGAAGTAAGAACATTCGTGCGAAGAATGCAACGATACGCGCTCCCTATGCCCCTATCCACCACCGGGAGGGAGCGAAGCTGGGTACTTGATTGCGGCCATCCCTCCTTGCTGGCCGCAGAGCTTAAGGTCGATTGAAGCCTCTTCTCAGGCTAATCTCAGGCTAATCTCGCATGATTGGCCCAACATATAACTGTGAGGTGAGGTCAGGTGGCTACCAGCGCCGTAGAAACAAAACAGGATCTTAAGCGGATCCTGGTCGTCGACGATGAACCGAATATCAATGATCTGATTTCCACAAGCCTTAAGTTCTCGGGCTTTGAAGTGCGTTCTGCCATGAATGGCGCGCAAGCGCTCACAATCGCAGAGGAGTTCAAGCCGCATGCACTCGTCCTCGATGTGATGATGCCAGGGATGAGTGGATTCCAAGTCTGTGAGAAGCTCAGAAAAGATGGATTGAAAGTTGGCGTGCTCTTCTTAACCGCGAAAGACTCAACTGATGACAAAGTCACGGGCTTAACAATTGGTGGCGATGATTACATGGTCAAGCCGTTCAGCCTTGAAGAGTTAATCGCTCGGGTACGTGCGATTTTACGTCGCACTGGCGATATCGAAATTGACATTGACGATGAACTTATTCGATTTGCTGACTTGGAACTCAACGAGGCAACTCATGAAGTCAGCCGAGGTGGAAAACTGATTGAACTCTCTCCGACTGAATTTACTTTGTTGCGATACCTGCTGATTAATGCTGATCGAGTCGTCTCCAAAGCGCAGATTCTAGATCATGTCTGGCAATACGATTTTCGCGGAGATGCCGGAATTGTTGAAACGTACATCTCCTACTTGCGAAAGAAAATTGATATTCAAGAACCACAATTGATTCATACCGTGCGTGGTGTGGGATATCGCTTACGCCTGCCCAGCAAGGTGGCATAGGCATTAAGAACCGCTTCGGCACAGCGAGCCTAAAAAATCGCCTAACGGTTAGCGTTCTTGTATTAAGTGCGCTTGGAATCGGTGTTGCTGACTTTGCGGCGTACACCGCGCTCAAAAGTTATCTCATTGGTCGGTTAGACGATCAGTTAAATTCCGTGGCAGGTGGTTCTTTCTTAAGACTCGACCGCGCTGGTATCGAACCAGATGGTGATGATGAAATAGGTGAACGAGGTGGACCACTTCGCAAAGTTCCCTCGGCAATTAGCGTCACACTCCTGGATCCGTCAGGAACAATCATTGGACGGCTCGGTGGTGAGCTGAACACCGAACGCGTAGAACGAGTTGTCGCGGGAATTACGCCAGCAACTGTTGCCAAAAAGAAAGGGAAACCTTTCACAATTATCAAAGATAAAGCGCACTTTCGAGTGCTTGCGCGATTATTACCCTCTGGCGCAGGCAGCGCGGTAGCAGCGCTCTCACTGGAGGATGTCGAGCGAACCCTCGGCAGATTGCAAATACTCTTCCTCTTCATTGGACTTCTGGTGCTGCTCTTAGTTGGTGTTGTCTCACGAGTAGCGATTCGAGTGAGTATGAAGCCGCTTACTGCTGTCGAAGGGACCGCTGAAGCAATCGCCGGTGGAGACTTATCAGCCCGGTTACCCGATGCAAAACCTGATTCAGAAGTTGGGCGATTAACCGCTTCGTTGAACCGAATGCTTAGTCGTATCGAAGAATCTTTTGCGGTCCAACGGCGCAGCGAAGAGAAATTACGTCGTTTTGTCGCCGACGCTAGCCATGAACTGCGCACTCCACTGACCGCGATCCGTGGCTTCGCCGAACTTCATCGACAAGGTGCGATAACTGGTGAAGAAAATACTCGCGAACTTGTTGGGCGAATCGAGAGTGAATCCAAACGAATGAGCGCACTCGTCGAAGACTTGCTCACGCTGGCACGTTTAGATCAAGCGCGCGCAATCGCGCACGATGCAGTTGACATCAAGCAACTTATCGAAGAAGCAGTGCAAGCGGTAAAAGCAAGCGCGCCAAATGCGAATATCAGTATGGATATTCCAAATGAAGAAGCATTCATAATTGGCGATTCTGTCAAGGTATATCAAGCAATTCTTAATCTCGCAGTGAACGCTGCAATACACACTCCAGAAGGAACGCCAATCACCATTTCACTCTTGGCGCGAGATGAAGATACCCAGATCAAAGTGCAAGACCTTGGTCCTGGCCTAACGCCTGAACAACAAACTAGAGTCTTTGAACGCTTCTATCGCGTCGACCAATCTCGAACACGTGCTGGCACAGAAGGAAGCGGTTTAGGCTTATCTATTGTGCAGGCAATTATGGATGCGCATGAGGGACGTGTCGATATCGACAGTGAACTTGGCCGTGGCACGACCTTTACGTTAACTTTCCCAATCAGAGAGATTTAATTAATTTTGCTCTGATGAAAGTTAAGCCACGATTTGCTTTGGGTTGGTCCGCGTTGTCCTTGATAACGTGATCCATAAATCGCGCTGCCATAGGGATGCTCAGCAGGACTAGAGAGTCTGATCAAACATAACTGGCCAATCTTCATTCCCGGAAATAACTTCACTGGCAAGTTGGCAACGTTAGAAAGTTCTAGAGTGATATGCCCTGAGAAACCTGGATCAATAAATCCTGCAGTTGAATGGGTAAGTAAACCTAACCGACCAAGAGATGACTTACCTTCGAGACGTCCTGCTACATCATCGGGAAGGGTGATTACTTCGTATGTGCTTGCGAGAACAAATTCACCCGGGTGCAGAATGAAGTGCTCGTCGGCAGCAACAGCGACTTCGCGCGTTAACTCTGATTGCTCCTTCGAAGGATCGATAATCTCATATTTGTGATTCTCGAAGACTCGGAAGAATCGGTCGAGGCGGACATCGACGCTGGAGGGCTGAATCATCGCCTTGTCGAATGGCTCGACCGACACCCGGCCAGCCTCGATTTCTGCGCGGATATCGCGATCTGAGAGCAACATGGTTGGCGACCCTACCCCAAATTATCTAGGCTTAGTAAGCGTTACACGCGGGCGTAGTGAAATGGCATCACAAGAGCTTCCCAAGCTTTTAGCGCGGGTTCGATTCCCGTCGCCCGCTCCCGTATTTGGAATTAAAGATTCCCTTCAAGTTGGCGCAAGGTGGCGATCCGTTCTTGAATTGGTGGATGTGTAGCAAATAAGCGCGAAACCGCCTTTCCATCTAAAGGCGACTCGATCCAGATGTGCGCAACCGCATTGGAGCGCTGCTGAACTACCGTCGAATCGTGGGCCA
>CAMAPN010000053.1 GCA_945860275.1 Bifidobacterium breve | reverse complement strand
GTTTGATTAATGCAGAAAGCTGTGTTTTGCCATAGCGTGAGATTGCAATCGAAATTCGCCGGATTGGGTTGTTCATTTGGATTTTGACTTGCTTGCAAACTCGAAACGTTCTCCGAGTAAATTCGAATTTCCTCCGCACGGGCTTGAATCGCAGCAGCGGTGCATACTGCAGGGAAAGTTCGTTGCCATTGCGTGCCTGGGTACACAGATGCGGCATCCACACAGTTCGCAGCATCTGCAGCAGCAGCTGCTGCATCTCGCGCTGCTTGCTCCTCCGCTTGTCTCGCTGCCTCTGCTGCTTGTGCCGCAGCTTGTTGCGCCGCTTGATCTGCAGCTTGCTGCGCGCTCCACGCTGCAACCGCCGCTGAGTTCGCATCCAAGTAAGGACCAAGTTGGGTATTCCAGAGCGCAAGGCGAGCTTCCTCACCGCATACTCGCGGGAATGTGCGCTCCCATGGAGTCCCCGACCAAAGAGTGATCGCCTCCTGGCACGTTTCAGCCTGAGCAACAGGAGCGGATGCAAGCGAACTGATAGCGAAGGTGAAAACAAAAAGTGTTTTCTTGGCTCTGTTAATCATCCAGAAAACTCCTTATTTTACTCGCACAACATCAAGTTTGATGGCTCCGAAAGATAGGTTAAGCGTGTAGCCATTGAGTTTGGTACGAGTTCGTATGCCACCGCGTCCTTCTTCATCGGTATTTATTGTGAATCGCAAGGGCTTAGCGCCACGTTTAGTTGCACGCACTGTGAGCGACTCATCTGGCAAATTACTTTCCACTTTAAGTATGAATCGACCCTGTGAAGCACTATAGCTCGCTACCAACGAACCAGTGGGTTCCTCTTCAATTCCTTCTTCGTCAGCATAGGTTTCTTCGTCAGGGCTCTCCTGTTTGACCTGGCTTTTCCCTGCTTTAGCTTTCAAAGCATCAAGCATATTCACCACGCTTGAATACTTTGAGGTTGCTTCGGCAATCATCGCCACACCAGCAACGTAGTTTTGGCAATCGGGATCTTGCTTTGAATATTCAGTGAGAAGAGCGCGGTACTTTGCAAGGTTTGCGTACTCGGTTTTTAGTGAGACGGCCCAATTCGAAAACATTTCATTTGTTGAATTTGAGGTGAAATCAAATGGTCCTTTAAACTTCTCGCCGTAGACGGTTATCAAGTTATAGCTCTTTTTTATGTCGGCGAGAATCACTCCGCTGGTATCTTGACAGGAGACTGCTTGGTTTTTTTCTAAATCGTTAGTTCCACCAGCAGCTTTTGCCTTGACGTAATACGCATCGATAAGGGATCTCACGTTTGAAGCTTGGGTCTGCACTGAAGTAGCGGTGTCCCAGAAAGTCATATAACTCGTACATTTTTCCTTGCTTTGACCTTTGTATATCGCATCAAACTTCGCAGTTGTATTCAAAACATTTGAGCTCTCATCTTTCGCTGTGGCTGCGTAGTCTTGGAGAAGATTTACGATACCAGGAGCGGAAAAATCTGTGATTGAGTTTACTTTCATATAAATTAAATCCAACGACTGTTTACTCTTCAACACATAATCTTCATACCCGCGATCAATCTCGCAAGAACCAGCTTCGGAGTTTGAAGTTGAACCCGCTTTTCCAGCTGCTATCGTGAAACTAAACGGGGTGAAACTTTTTGGTGTCTCTGGGATGTTCGGCCCATTGAGCTTTACCCAATGGCTGTTCCAGAATTGAATCGTGAGCGAATAGCTCCCAACAGGAAAGATTTTTGGATCTGCAATCGAGAAAGCGGCATAGTAAACCGCATCTCTCTGGTTAAAGGGCCCATCCAAATCTATAAGCGGTGAGGGCGCCCAGCGAGACGTGTTAACTCGCACGCCCTTGCTATCGGATATATATGCATCAGCGGTCGATGCGAGGAACTCTTCAGAATTAACCGATTGCACCCGAAATTTGATATGTAACGTTGCGGGAAGTGAATCTATTGTCAGAGACTCCGATGGACACGTTTCATAACCAGTTTGGTTCCAAGTGAAACCACCGTTTGTTGAAGGATCGAATGGATATTTGAACTTTGTGCAGATTGCAATATCTTCAACAAGCACCTTGCTCGTGTCGAATAGGAATGCACCGGCATTGGAGAAAGCTTGCGCCTGAACTGGAGAACCAAGTCCGACCAAGAGTGAGAGAAGTAGGGAGCAGGCCGAGAGCAGCCCCGCTCGGGAGCGAAAAGGCGCGCGGCGTCCACGGAAATTTAGGGCTTTCAGCATCCTGTAAGGGTACGCAGCGCAGGATGATGGCGCACCCTGAGATTCTCTAAATAGCCCGAAATCAGTAGGCTCTGAGATATGGAATACACAAATTTAGGACGATCCGGACTCTCTGTAAGCCGCCTCTGCTTAGGAACGATGAATTTCGGCCCTGAGACAGATGAACCCACTTCACACGCAATCATGGATCGCGCCCTAGATGTCGGATTAAACTTCTTCGATACCGCTAATAGATATGGTGCGCCGCAACATGGTCGAACTGAAGAGATCATGGGGCGCTGGTTCGCCAAGGGCGGCGGACGTCGCGAGAAAGTAGTTCTCGCAACGAAGCTCTACGGCGAGATGAGCGGTTTTGGCGATATTCCATTGTGGCCAAATAACAAATGGCTCTCTGCGCTCAATATTCGTCGCGCATGCGATGCGAGCTTAAAGCGCATGCAAACTGATTACATCGATCTTTACCAAATGCACCACATCGACCGAACCACTCCGTGGGAAGAGATCTGGCAGGCGATGGAAGTTCTCGTCCAACAAGGAAAGATTATTTACGTAGGTAGTTCGAACTTCGCTGGCTGGCACTTAGTGCAAGCGCAACAAGCAGCCGAGAAGAGACACTTCATGGGACTCGTCTCTGAGCAATCGTTTTACAACTTGGTCGTGCGCGATATCGAACGTGAATTAATTCCTGCGGCACAACATTTGGGAATCGGAATCTTGCCATGGTCACCTCTGCACGCTGGAATGCTCGGCGGCGTCATCAAGAAGGTTAAGGAAGGCAAGCGCCGACTCGAAGCGCGCTCAGCTGAAACGCTTGAGAAATTGCGCCCACAAGTAGAGAAGTGGGAAGCGCTCTGCGATTCATGGGGCTTACTTCCTGGCGACGTGGCGCTCGCGTGGTTACTCCATCAACCTGCAGTGACCGCACCGATTATTGGTCCACGCACAATGGAACAATTCGATGCATCGCTCCGTGCGCTCGACATTAAATTAACGACCGAACAACTCGCAGCAATCGAAGCGATCTTCCCGGGGAATAAAACGCACCCCGAGCAGTACGCCTGGTAGGCGGAATCGTTTTCTTCGTTCCGCCATGCGAGATAAGTTATTGTCCATGTCATTTCCAATAGATAAGGTCAGCACGTGAATTTCGATAAATCGAAAGCTGCGTGGGAAGCCGGCTCTTCTTATGTAGCTGGTGGCGTCAATAGTGGTTATCGAACTGGCCTTCGCCCACATCCTTTGGTCTTTCAAAAAGCATACGACGCACACCTTGTTGACCTTGATGGCAACGATTTCATCGATTACTTCCTCGGCATGGGGCCAATGATCCTCGGCCATAGCCCAAAGGAAGTCGTAGCAGCTGCTACAAAGCAACTTACCGAAAGCCTCCTTGTCGCGGGCCAAACACCACTGGAATATGAAGCAGCACAACTGATCACAGAGTTGGTGCCTGCCGCCGAATACGTTCGCTTTAATTCTTCTGGCGCTGAAGCGGTGCAAGCAGCGCTTCGCGTATGCCGCGCTTTCACTGGCAAAAAGAAGATTATTAAATTCGAAGGGCACTATCACGGTTGGTTCGACAACGTACTCTGGAGCGTGAGCCCAAATCCTGACGAAGCAGGTGATCCACTCTCACCAACGCCATTACCTGGCACGCTTGGTCAAGAAGAGGAAGAAGTTAATCTCATCGTCCTGCCGTGGAATAACGCCGATGTCATCGAGCGCGAGCTGGCAAAGGGTGATGTCGCTGCCGTAATCATGGAGCCCATCATGTTTAACACGGGGGGTGTACTTCCGCTGCCTGGTTATCTCGAGCGCGTTCGCGAACTCTCCACAAAGTACAACGCAGTTCTTATCTTCGATGAAGTCATCACAGGTTTTCGAGTATCAAGCGGCGGCGCACAACGAGTACTGGGCGTTACGCCAGATTTAACAATTCTTGGCAAGGCCCTTGCAAATGGTTTCGCCGTTGCAGCTATTGTAGGTAAAAAAGAGAT
>CAMAPN010000052.1 GCA_945860275.1 Bifidobacterium breve | reverse complement strand
GGAAGTTGAATCAATTCCGTGGGCGCGACCGATGGAACCCAATAGAAGAGCGGCTTAGTGAAGCCATCGTGGGTGCCAGTTTTAGTGGGGCGTACATAATCCCCCGAACCATAGGGTTCGCCATAGGTAACAAAGGGCCAGCCGTAATCCTTGCCCTGCTCGACGAGGTTGAGCTCATCGCCGCCGCGCGGACCATGCTCTGAGATGTAGAGGTCGCTTCCGATCAACACAACACCTTGCGGGTTGCGGTGGCCTTGCGAGATACGCGTTACCCCGCTCGCGCTCACCTTATATATGGAGCCTAATGTCCCACGAGCGCTGCGATTGTTGATCTTCGGAAATCCTAAATCACCCGTCGTGAGATACGCGCTTTTCGAATCAATAACTGCAATCCGTCCAGCTGCATGTTGCACCGCGCTCACCGGTACGCAAGGTGAAGAACGGAACCACTGCTTGCCTCGGGTGAGAGTTGGTTTTGCGGTTAGTTTGGCGGTGTAGTTGTAAAGAACAAGGCTCACACAAGATTTCGCTCGGTTGAATTCCGGAAATGAGATGAGTAACGAGATGTTATTGCCTGATTCGCTCATGATTGCGATATCAGTAATAGCAAATCGAGAATCATTAATCCGTTCACTAGCTTTTATCACTCGCCCAACGCTCGAAAGAGAATTGTCTGAACGATCGAAGAGGAAAAGAGTTGATCCGTTCTTCCCGCCACCTAGAAGTAGCCGTCTATCTTTCAATTGAGCCAGCGCCGCACCGCGTTCCCCATTATCTCCCACCACTTGTGCAACTTGGGTATTTACTTTTTCAATAGTGAGTGATGGTGGTGCTGCGAAGACGGGAGACACTGGCGATAGGAAAAGAAATAGCGAGGGAGTTAATAGGTATACGAATTTCCTCATACCTATCTCACACTTCCCTCCGAAAAAACGAGAATGGCCCCGTCACTGAAGTACGAGGCCATTCTATTATGTGTGTGAAAGGCAAAGATTCTCGGCGAATTACGGGCGTGAATCCGAAGTGCCCTAAAGGATGGCGGAAGAAGTAAGTCGCTTGGTTCAACCCAACTTATGAAGTTTGAGCTTTATTCCTGTCCATACGCCGAGAAATACTGAGGCAAAGAAGATCCAGCCCGATAACGCGAATGCTTGCGTGCCTGAGAGCAGCACGCCAATAGTGCACCCGAGCGAAATCATCGAACCAAAGCCCAAGAAAATCCCACCGATTAGCGCAGTTGATGCATTGACTGGCGTAATTGCAGAGATTTTAAATCGATTCCCTGCGATTGCTACTGCAAGTGATGCGCCAATAAGACCAAGTACGAGCCACCCGTTATTTGTAATCACCTCAGAGACAACTGCAATACATCCCGCCATTTTGTCGAGGCCATTTAACGTCTCTGGCCCAATGCCATTATCAAGTGAGAGCGTGCGAGTAGTCGTACTGATCTGTCGGGTAACGCCAAGTGGCTCTACGCGCAGGTACGCAATCGTTCCAATGGCGCCAACAAGTCCACCTGTTACCAGTGGATTCCATCGCTCCATGATCAGTTTCTGATGGATAGAGCGAAGCGAAATCTTTAAGGAACGCTCACCAGAGATTGGATCTGAATTAACGCCCTTCTTAATGGCGAGCGCTGCGAGAATCGTGACGACAACTAGTGTGAGAATGAGCGAACCGGCATAACCAAAATTATGTGGTAGCCAAATGGTCGGAGAATCAGAGATAAAATTTAGATAGATCGGATTCCACACCACGAATGCAATCGCAAAACCTGCCAACGTGCCGATCAGTGCAGGAATTGCGCGCAAGTATCCTTGCCCAATTCGATAGAGATGACCGCTGATGCATGCGCCAGAGAGAGCCATACCGATACCAAAGAGAAACGCGCCAAGCGCGAGTGGAATGCTGGCTGGGCCGATGTGCGCAAGTGGTGGCAGTCGGTCAGTAGATGTGTTCGGTAGGAATTGACCAAAGACAATCGCGTATCCAATAGCGCCAGCAGCGATTGCAGCAAAGACCGAGAGCAACCCTGTGGTGTTCTTATCTTCGATTCCGTCGCGGAAAATGCAGTAAAAACAGAAACGCCCTCGTTCAAGAACAATGCCCAAACTGATTCCGATTAGTAAAGAGATTGGCGCGGTGCTCGCGCCCTCCTTAGTTGAGAGCAAATATGCAATGCCTAGCAGCGCTGCGAGAATGACCGCAGAGGCGATAGTCCGGAAACTATCGCCTCGCGTCCACTTGAAATCGGTAGCGATTACGCAGCTCCCCAAATAGTCCCCGCGTTATTGACGATTGGCACTCCAACTGAGTTGCCATATTCGGTCCAGGATCCGTCATAGTTCTTGACGTTGTAGCCAAGGATTTCACTAAGAACGAACCAGGTGAGTGAGGAACGCTCACCGATGCGGCAGTAGGTGATGATGTTCTGCTTACCATCCACGCCCTTCTCCGCGTAGAGCTTCTTCAAATCAGCAACCGACTTAAACGTTCCATCGGCATTCACATTTGAACCCCATGGCACGTTGATTGCTCCTGGGATGTGGCCGGCGCGGATCGCTAGCTCTTGGAATCCAGCTGCTGCGAAGACTTTGCCGTTGTACTCATCAGCCGAACGAATATCGATCAACTTCACATCAGCTTTGCCCTTTACTGCAGCCTTTGCAGCAGGAAGTACGTCCGCAATCAGAGTTGCGCGAATGGAGCGATCGATCTTCTTTACCGCGAAATTGCCCTGCTTGAATGTTGGAACAGCCGTAGTCAGTGGGCGACCATCTTTCTCCCACTTCACTCGCCCACCATCTAGTAAGCGCACATCTTGAACGCCATAGCGATTAAAGACCCATGCTCCCCATGCAGCGAACCAGTTGTTCTTATCGCCGTAGAAAACAACAGTAGTATCGCTATCAATACCTGCAGTTTGCAGCAGCTTATTGAAATTCTTAGTTGAAACAAGATCTCGATTTACGGTGTCTACTAAATCGGTGTACCAATTGATCTTTACCGCATTCTTGATGTGCCCCTTTTCGTACAATCCAACTTCAGTTGAGACTTCGAAAATGCGAACCTTTGGATTATCAATGTTCTGTTCTAACCAATCGGCTTGCGCAACGGCCCGAGCTAGATTTTTTGGTGCCGCCTGTGCTGGAGAGATCGCAATAAGGGATGCAGCGCCAAACACTGCCGCTATCCCGATTACTTGAATTTTTCTCACAATATTCATCTCAAAAAATCCTTTCACAATAGGTTATCGGTTGATTGTTAGTTCTTTGAAAAGTAGAAAAGAAGTCAAAAGCCAGCGAAAAACTAAGCGCAACAGCGCGAAATATTCATGCGGCAGTAATCGATGACGCGGCGCTTGATCAACACGCTCATCTCTGCCTCAATTCTTTCAGTCAATACGTTGAATAACTTGTCCAAAAGATACCCAAGCTCTTGCAATAACACTAATTGCCAAATGTTTGCATCTGCAATCCATATACTAAAGCCATGGTTGTGCGCCGGAAAGTCCTGTCTATTGCCTTAATTAATGCTGTTTACTTCGTTGTTGAGTTCTACTTCGGAAGAAAATTCAACTCAGTCTCCCTCATCAGCGACAGCGTGGATTTTCTCGAGGACGCCTCAATAAACCTGCTCATCGCCTTTGCCATCGGGTGGTCGCTGCGCAAAAGAATTGTGACTAGTTACATCCTGGCTGGGCTGCTTCTCATCCCTGGAATTGCATTTCTCTGGAATGCCATTGATCAGATTCTCACTCCTGAAATTCCAGATGGGACGGGCATGGGAATCGTCGCGTTGGGGGCGCTCCTAGTAAATCTCTTTTGCGCCTATCTAATTTGGGATCATAAGCATCACGATGGTGGTTTGGTAAAAGCTGCCTACTTCTCCGCTAGAAACGATGCGATAGCCAACATACTCACGATACTCGCAGGAGTGATTACACTTATTTCCTCCAGCATACTTCCAGATTTAGTGATTGGCATCATAATTTTTGCGCTAAATGCGAGTGCAGCGAAAAAGGTATTCTTAGCGGCGAAGAAAGAGGTTTAAATGCGTATCGGTAAAGTAATAACTTCAGGAATATTGATTTTTATACTTATGAATTTTGGAATTGGTGGATCATCAGCTCATGCGGAGCTCGAAAGCTCCGTTCCAGCAGCGAACTCAACTCTCCAAGATTTACCGCGTTCTATATCAGTTACTTTTGGGGAAGAGTTATTGGTTATTGGCAATGAGCAGGTCAACTCAATCGCTCTAAGAGATTTTTATGACGAAGATGTTTCACTAAGTGCGATTGAAATTGTTGGTGATACTATCTCGGCTTCGGTGAGCGCTAGTAGCCCAGTTATTGCTGGCGAGTACCGAATCGTCTATCGAGTTGTCAGTGGTGATGGGCACCCAATAGAAGGTGAAGTTCCGTTTGTTTATGCTCCCGAGGAAGCAGCTGCTGTCGATGAAACCACTGATGCGCCCGTAGCGGAAAGCTCTGAAACTTCAGTAGGTTCCCAAACGCCAGAAGGCGTCAACTTAGGGATTCTGCCCCTACTAATCGCCATAATTGTGATCGTTAGCGCTCTGATTCTCATACGAAAGCGGAAATAACGAGTACCCTTTTTGTATGGCTAAAACTGTCAATATGAGTGGTCT
>CAMAPN010000051.1 GCA_945860275.1 Bifidobacterium breve | reverse complement strand
GTTGCTGGCGATGTCCGCAAGGCAGTCTCTGATCTTGGACCATTCCCAGCGCCACTTGCGATGAATGTAATTCCGTGGGCCGGTTCGTTGAAAGAAGAGGGTTACACCAGCGAAGAGTTGAAGGTGCGGAATGAGTCGCGGAAAATTCTGGGCATCTCAGACCTTCGCGTCTCGGCAACATGTGTGCGCGTACCTGTCATCACCACACACTCACTCGCTGTGCATGCAGTTTTTGAGAAAAAAGTTACGCGCGATGGTGCACAAGCAATCTTGAAGAGTGCCCCCGGAGTAAATCTCGTTGACAACCCCGAGAAGAAGGAGTTTCCAACCCCTGCTGATGTAGTGGGAACAGATCCGACGTGGGTGGGCCGGGTCCGTGCGAGCATCGATGACCCACATTCCCTGGATTTCTTCGTTTGCGGCGATAACCTTCGAAAAGGCGCTGCGCTTAATACCGCGCAGATTGCTGAGTTAGTAGCGAAAGAGTTCTAAACTGTTCGTCTATACAGAAAGTTCACTTCACCGCTGTAACCCAAACCATTTCCAGAAATAACAGAACTGTTATGTGAGAGTCTATTGACAGTCTCCTGAGGTGAGAGTTTCCTTGCTTTATGCTCCTGGAATTGTTTCCAGGAATCTGAGGATAGGACCGTTGGTGAACCTTTCAGGAAACGTTCAGAAAACTAAGAAGTTCAAGTTGCCTGAAGAGACAAGTGTTCTCGTCGCACTAATTGTCCTAATTGGAATAGTAGGAGCGCTCCGCCCAACATTCCTTAAGCCAACGAACCTTTTGAATCTTGCAGCAAGTTATGCCATCGCGGCGCTTCTTGCGGGATGCATCGTTTTCTTATTATCAATGGGCGAGATTGATCTTTCGTTCGGTTGGATTCTCAACCTCTCTGCAGTACTTGCTGGAATCTCCATGATTGCCGGAGCCCCGGTGTGGGTTGGTATTTTGATTGGCGTCGCCGCAGGAACCGCTATGGGAGCGCTGAATGGCGTCTTAACCGTTTTTATGAGGCTACCTCTCATTATTGTCACGTTAGGAACCGCATCGGTTTTCCAAGGAGTATCGCTCATCTCAAATAATTCTGGTTCGGTAGTTCCAACAGAAGAGCGCATTACCCAACACGTGTACTTCCGCGCACTTGGCGGTTCGATTGATACTCCAGTTCCGATTATTTTGATTTTCGTTGTGCTCTGTTTTGTAGGCTTACATCTACTTTTACATAAGACCAGATTCGGTTATCGAATCCTTGCGATTGGTAGCAATCCAGAAGCTGCGCGATTAGCTGGCATCCCAACGAAAAAGATAAAGATTCAAGTCTGCGCTCTTATGGGTGCTGTCTCAGGTGTTGGTGGCGTGCTCTTCTTGGGATTCCGTGGCGCGGTGGATCCAACTACGGGTGGTCAAATGCTCCTGCCTGTTGTTGCCGCTGCGATCATCGGTGGCACACCGCTATCAGGTGGAGCGGGAACAGTCTGGGGATCACTCATTGGCGCGATGATTGTCGGCGTCATTGGAGTTGGCGTTGTATTTATTGGTATCGATGCTGTCTGGGGCACGTTAGTAACGGGTCTTGTAATCCTCTTTGCAATCGGCGTAGATCAAATCGTGCGCGTCCGCAAAAAGCGAGCTAGTTAAAAACATAGATTTCAACTCTGTCCACGGGGGACATCAGTTGAATAAACGAAGGAAGGTATAGAAATGATGAAGAGCCGTAAAGCTCGCGTTGGTGCTCTCGCACTCGCAGCAACAATGGCTATCACTGCAGGTGGTGTCACTTCTCCAGCTCAAGCTAAAGAGAAGAAGCTCACCATCGGTTTTGTGGTCCACGTTGTTGGTAACCCATTTATTCAACAGATTATCGATGCTGCCAAGATGGCTGCTAAGGATCTCGGCGTAACCATCAAGGTAACCGGTCCAGCAGGCGCTGAAGGCGATGCTCAACTAACTGCAGTACAGAACCTCGCTGCAGCAGGCGTCGATGGAATTGCAACATCAGTTCCTTCCGCCTCAATGGTTAACGGCTTGAACGCTGTTATCAAGTCAGGCATTCCAATCGTTCAATTCAACGGACTTGGTGAAGGCGTAAACGCACCATACGTTGGCGAGAAGTCAACACAATCTGGCCGAATCCTCGGCAAGATGGTTCTCGACAAAATTGGTGGCACCGCCGCTAAGGGCAAAGTTATCGTTGGTAACTGCTTCCCAGGATTCCCAGTACTTGAGAATCGTCAAGCTGGCGTTCTTGAGAGCCTAAAGAAGGCCGCTGGAGTCGAAATTGTTGGACCATCCGATGTGAAGGTTGATGCCGCTGCTAACTTCGCAGCATGGCAGGGTCTGCTCGCAGCAAACCCAGAAGCACTCGCAATGGTTGGCCTCTGCGCGCCAGATGTTGAGAGCATTGGCAAAGTTAACAAGGCAGCAAATAACACCAAGACAATTGGTGCTGGTTATGACCTAACCGCTGGAAACCTTGAAGCTCTTGCTAATGGATCAGCACACATCTCACTTGGTCAGACTCCATTCATTCAGGGTTACCTCCCTGTTTACATCTTGGTCGACAGCATCAAGAAGAAGATCAAGATCAACAAGCCAGGATTCATTGATGCTGGAACTGAAGTTGTTACTGCAACTTCTGTAACTGAGCCATTCAAGCTTCCTAAGCTAACCTTCAAGGATCTTCAAGCAATGGCAACCTCAAAGACAAAGACTCGTAAGTACTACGATCCAGTCGTTAAGGGTTACATCAAGGACTGGAAGAAGAACCTCAAGCCAGTTTCAGCTGAGTCAGCCTAAGCAATAAGTAAGTATCGATAGTGCGACGGACGGAGGTCACAAGTGAGTAGCAATGATGCTCACGGCGTGATTTCCGTCCGTTCACTTTCGAAAAGATATGGTGGCGTTCAGGCGCTAAATGATCTCAATCTTGATCTCGAACGAAATATCGTCCATGCCATTGTTGGCGAAAATGGCGCAGGTAAATCCACTTTTATGAAGATTCTCTCCGGTGGTGTCACGCCAGATTCAGGGTCTATCTCGATCGATGGCGTTAGTTACCCTGAAATTACTGTGCAATTAGCGCGCAAGCTTGGTATTGGCATCATGTACCAAGAACTTCGCCTCTTCCAACATCGAGATGTCTTAACAAATCTCTTTCCAGATCGCGAAATTAGACGCGGTCCTTTTATTGCACGTAAACCAATGGAGGAGATTGCCAAGCCAGTTCTCGAGTCGATTGGTCTAGATGTTAATCTCTATGCGACGCTCAGCGACCTTGCTATCTCTGACCAACAGCTCATCGAATTAGCGCGTGTGATTATCGAAAAACCAAAACTTCTGATTTTGGACGAACCAACATCAGCATTGAACGCACGAGAAAGTGATCGTCTACTTGAATTAGTTAGGCAGCTACCTTCGCAAGGGACAACAGTTCTCTATGTTTCACACCGCCTCGATGAAGTCTTCGCTGTCGCAAACCAGATTTCAGTGATGCGCAACGGTTCACTGGTCTTCTCACGGCCAACGCAAGAGCTCGATCGCGCCTCCGTCATTGCCGGGATTGTCGGCGAAGAGAAATCAACGCGAATTTCGAGCGGAGCGAAGAGCCAAGGTGACACTACAAATACGACCACCATTCTAGAAGTGAAGAATCTTAAAAATTATGGCCAGATTCAAGATGTAAATCTCACCGTGAAATCAGGAGAAGTTGTTGGCGTTGCTGGCCTGATTGGTTCGGGAGCAGACGAATTGCTTGAAACGTTATTTGGAGCAAAGACAAAATCTGGTGGTGCAATTTATTTAGAAGGAAAAGAGCGTGCAAACCTTTCTCCACAAAACTCGGTCCGCGACAAGGTTGCCTTAGTGCCTGCCGACCGAAAACGAGTGGGGCTCATGATGGAGCGGAGCGTCTCCGATAATTTCTCCCATGTAGCGGTTGGCGGCCATAAGCATGGAACTGCGATTGTGACCAGAAGCGGATTGGCTACCCGTGCGAAACGGCTAGTTGAAAGGTTCGGTGTGAAGACCGAGCACGTCGATATCAGGGTTGGCAACTTGTCAGGTGGAAATCAGCAGAAGGTTGTCATTGGAAAATGGCTAGAGATCAATCCCAAGCTGGTCCTGCTCGATGACCCAACGCGAGGCGTGGATATTGGGGCAAAATCCGAACTTTTCGGGCTGATTCGGGAGATCGCTGATTCTGGAAAAGGCGTGCTATTTCGCTCGACGGAAATCGCAGAATTAACTAATCTCTGTGACCGGATATATGTCATCAAGAATGGTGAAACTCGGCGAGAAGTGAGCGAAGTAGATGAAGCAGAGTTAATTAAGTTAATAAACGAATAATTAAAAACCAATCACAACATTAGGGGGAGAAATGATTAAGAGAGCATTTACTATGAAACTAAAGCCAGGCGGATTGGCTGAGTACAAGCGTCACCACGATGAAATTTGGCCAGAGCTAGTTGCTGAAATTGAGCGACAAGGCATCGCACAGATCACCATCTTTGAGAACGATCCCGTGCTCTTCCTTTATTCAGAGATTTCAGATCCTGATGCATGGGATCGACTATGGCACACCGAAATTCACGATAAGTGGGGCGAGTACATGGCGCCACTGATGGAGTTCAATGCTGAGGGCATTGTGGATTCCAGTGAAGTGCGCGAGG
>CAMAPN010000050.1 GCA_945860275.1 Bifidobacterium breve | reverse complement strand
CCGCGAGAGTCTGGTATCGCGCCCTTGAAAAACATCTGCCATACCTCCGGCACCGATGAGATCTCCCACCTCATAACGATTTGCAAGCATGCGGGTCATCTCTCACCACTTTCGACTGCGCCGACAAAACCTGGAGTCGGAACTTTTTTAGAACTTAACGTGGCAACAATAATGGTTAAGTTATCTGGCGCACCTTTTTTATATGCTAAATCTTTGAGTTCGTTGAGCGTCTGCTCAGTTACGCCGTGAGTGGCGATACTTTTGATGATTTTCTTCTCTTCCACTACACCGACCAGACCATCTGAGCAGAGCAGAAAGATATCTCCAGCGACATGTTCTATCTCATGGAAATCTGGTCGTTCGTGTTGATCGGCGCCCATCAGCGCTTTTGTGATGAATGATCGTTGCGGATGGCCATCGACTTCATCGGGAGAGATTCGCCCCTGATCAAGAAGCTCCTGAACAACAGTGTGATCTTTAGTCAATTGCGAGATTTTGCCATCGCGTAACAAATAAGCACGCGAATCCCCCAGATGCGCCAAGAAGAGCTTCTCTTTACCGAGAAATAACGCAGTGAGCGTTGTTCCCATTCCGCGCAGCTCACTTTTCTTCTTAATTCTCTGCGCTAGTGATTGATTAATGGTAAGGAAAGTCTCTACAACAACTGTCTCTGCATTTCGTTCCGTTAATGAACTTCTCTCGAGCTCTGAGATAGTGCGAATAGCTAACGATGATGCAATCTCACCGGCAGCATGACCGCCTAAGCCATCGGCGACGGCAAGAATTGTTGCGCCCGCCCACGCCGAATCTTCATTCTCGGTGCGATGTAAGCCAACATCCGAGAGCGAAACGCTCTGAAAATACCGGCTCACAAATCACTTTCCTTCGCTACTACTTAATGAATCATTGAGTTAGCAATGCTACCCGGGGCCTCAAGTCCCCCCTGATGCGCTCGATATCGCGTAGAGTTTTCTATATGTCCCGCTATTCCTATCTCGGCCCCGCTGGCACCTTTACTGAGGCAGCGCTAACGCCCCTATTAAAGAGTGGCGATAGCGCGCAACCAGCAGCCAATGTGACCGCAGCGCTGGAAGCGGTACGCCAGGGGAGCGCAGACTTCGCCTTGGTACCGATTGAGAATTCGGTAGAAGGGGTAGTTGCTCGCACCCTCGATGAGTTAGCGGTTGGCGAACCATTGATGATTATCGGGGAGAACGTTTTACAAGTCTCGTTTGCGCTGATGGTAAAACCAGGGATCTCAATCAAAGAGATCCGTCGGGTAGCCACACATCCGCATGCTGAAGCGCAATGTCGGGAATACATTGCAAAGAATTTGCCCCGAGCTGAAGTGGTGATGACAAATTCCACAGCCGCTGGTGCAGAGAGCGTGGCAAAAGGTGATGCCGATGCGGCGATCGCTGCTGAAATTGCGGCACAACACTATGACTTGGAAGTCATTGCACAGAACATCGGCGATCGCGATGCAGCGGTAACTCGATTTGTTGTCGTCTCTAAACTTGGAAAGATTCCTGCGCCAACTGGCCATGACCGCACTTCGTTAGCACTCTTCATTTCTGCTGATCACTCAGGTGCGCTCCTAGAAATCTTGACTGAGTTTGCAGTGCGTGGCGTCAACTTAACGTTCATACAATCGCGCCCTACCGGAAGTGAACTGGGGCAGTATCACTTCATCGTTGATGCAGAGGGACATATCCTTGATGAACGAGTTGGTGATGCGCTGAAAGCGCTCTATCGCATCTGTGCGCAAGTGCGATTCCTTGGTTCTTATCCACGTGCAGATAAAATTCAACCTACTTCAACAAAAGGTATGACTGATGATGCATTCAAGTCTGCCGAGAAATGGCTCGAAGAAGTGCGCAAAGGAGCGCGTGGATAAATGATTGATCTCAAACTTCTCCGCGATAACCCAGAAGTTGTGCGGCAATCGCAGCGAGCACGTGGTGGAAGCGTTGAGATTGTCGATGTCGCCATTGCCGCTGATCAAAAACGTCGAAGTGCAATTGTTGAGTTTGAGCGCGTTCGTGCGGAGCAGAATGCGCTCTCCAAAAGCATAGGTGGCGCAAAGGGTGATGAGAAGAACCAGCTACTGGCGAAGGCAAAGGAACTCGCTGCTGCTGTCAAAGATGCAGATGCGCTCCGCGCCCAAGCAGAAGCCGAAGCCGACCAGGTTCTTGCCGAGCTAGCGAATATCGCTGATACACGTGCTCCAATCGGTGGCGAAGCAGATTTTGTTGTTCTAGAAGAGATTGGCAAACCAACTACTTTTGCTTTTGAACCACGCGATCATGTGGAGTTGGGGAAGATTCTTGGGGCTATTGATACCGAACGTGGTGCAAAAGTTTCCGGCTCGCGGTTCTACTACCTCACCGGTAATGGAGCGCTCCTTGAATTCGCACTTATTAATTTAGCAATGGCAAAGGCAGTTGCTGCAGGTTTTATTCCGGTGGTGCCTCCGGTATTAGTGAAACCGCATGCTATGGAGGGCACTGGATTTTTGGGGCAAGCAGCAGAGAATGTTTTCCATCTCGAAGAAGATGATTTCTATCTTGTTGGAACGAGTGAAGTACCACTTGCGGCGTATCACATGGATGAGATTCTTGATAGTACAAAGTTCCCACTCCGGTATGCCGGATTCTCTTCTTGTTTCAGACGAGAAGCTGGCACGTATGGCAAGGACACTCGGGGAATTATTCGAGTCCACCAATTCGATAAAGTCGAGATGTTCTCGTTCTGTGCACCGGAAGATGCTGCCGCCGAACATGAACGGTTACTTGGTTGGGAGAAAGATTTCTTAGAAGCGCTCGAAATACCGTACCGAGTTATTGACGTTGCTACCGGAGATCTCGGTTCTAGCGCGGTTCGTAAATTCGACTGCGAAGCATGGATTCCAACTCAGAATGCATATCGCGAAGTCACCAGTACTTCGAATTGCACCGAATTCCAGAGTAGGCGTCTAAATATTCGATATAAAGATGAGAGCGGAACGCGCCCAGTCGCAACGCTCAATGGCACCTTGTGCGCTATCCCACGAATCATTGTTGCTATTTTGGAAAACCATCAACAAGCTGATGGTTCGGTAAACATCCCCAAGGCGCTCGTGCCTTTCCTTGGTAAATCTCGCTTTGAGCCCGTGTGATCCTGGAGTGAGACGCCCCAAGTTAATCGGAACTGATCTCGATGGAACAATCGTTCCATTCGATCGACCGATTTCGAAACGAACTATCGATGCCTTTTCACAGGCACATTCGTTAGGTGTGCATATTTACTTCGTAACCGGGCGCCCACCTCGTTGGATGAAGGAAGTTCGCGAAGCATTCGATTTTGGCACGGGAATCTGTGGCAACGGAGCTTTGCTCTATGACTTTCGTGAAGAGAAGATTCTCGATTCGTGGCTGATCAATCCAGAAGAGTTAGCCAAAGGAGCAGCAGCGCTTCGGAAAGTGATACCTGACGCCGCTTTTGCTGTCGAAAATTTCCACGGGTTTCATCGCGAAAAAAGCTATAACCCAAGGTGGGATAAGGGGCAAGATGATCTAGGCGTATCTGTGATTGAAGAGCACTTGAGTCAGCCGGCAATTAAGTTTCTTGTACGTAGTCAAAGTGAAGAAGTTTCAGCTGATGAGATGCTCGCACTGGCAGATGCAAGTGTGGGGGAGTTTTTAACGGTTACCCACTCCAATCCTCATGAATCATTATTGGAGATCTCAGCTCACGGGGTGAGTAAAGGGAGCACGTTAGGCAAAATTGCAGAACAACTGGGTGTAGCAAAAGAAGATGCAGTGACTTTTGGCGATAACCCAAATGATCTCTCGATGTTGGCATGGGCTGGCCGCTCGTATGCGATGAAGACTGGCCATCCTGCAACGCACGCAATCGCTACTGGAATTGCTCCAGAATGTAATGATGATGGTGTTGCTCAAGTGATTGAAGAGTTGCTTAACTTGCCTGAGTGAGAACGGCTTCTTACTGAAGTTTACTGGTTAATTGTTTTGCGACTACTTTGAGGCTATCTCCGATAGTTCTGATTTTTTCGGTAGACATACGAGATGCAGGGCCCGTGATACTTAGTGCACAGAGCGCCTTGCCACTCCTATCTCGGATTGCGACTGCTACACATCGAGATCCCAACTCATTCTCTTGATCATCAATGGCGAAACCAATTTTCTTTGCACGAGAGATAGCAGAGACCAAATCTTTTTCGGTGGTGATTGTCTTATCTGTCTGCAACTTCAAATCTAGTTTTCGCAAAGCTTTCTCTAATTCAATTTCACTAAAAGTGCTAAGAATTGCTTTACCAAGTGCAGTCGAGTGGACGTTGTCTTTCTCTTCTCGGGGATTGCCCGATCGAAGACGTTGACTACTCTCCAGTGAGTGTAGATATTTGATCTTGTTTCCATCGAGAATCCCCAGATTCACCGTCTCATCGAATTTTTTAAGTAGCGCATCCATATATGGAGTAACAAGTCGTGGAAGATTTACCGATTGATCATGTTTGTGCGAGAGCCCGGTGAGAAACTCGCCGAGCGTGTATTCCCGTTTACTCTCATCGCGAGTGACAAAGTTGCGCTCTTCCAAAGTGTGCAAGATTCGATAGACCGCGGGCTTAGTAACTCCGGTACGTTCTGCTAAATCACGGACGGATGCGGGGCCTTCAACGAGCACAGTAAGGATGTCCATAGTCTTCTGTAAGACCTGAATTCGATCGCGCTCTGCTGAACTCATGACTCCCCTGGCCAGTTCTTTCGGTTCACCAAATGTACCGGAGGGTGGAAGCTCTTCCGTATAGCGGAAAATGTAACGCCCTTGCTTCGCAGCCTGGTTTATCAGAGAGTGAGCACGTGACCTCATCACCAACTAGCGCGGTCGTAACAGGCGCCTCACGGAATATCGGCGCGGCAATTGCGCTCCGGCTTGCTGCAGATGGTTTCCCGGTAGCGATCAATTACTACTCAGAGCGCGAGAAGAGCGATGCGCTAAATGTGCAGAGTGAGATTCGACGTGCCGGTGGTAGCGCAGAGATTTATCAGTGCGATGTATCAAAATCAGCTGAGGTAGAGCAGATGTTCAGTGCAGTGACTGCCGATTTGGCAGCGCCATCGGTGTTGGTCAACAACGCGGCAACATCAGTTGCCTCTGCAATTACTTTTCGCGAGATAGATGAAGCGGCGTGGGATGAAGTTACCGACACAAATCTCAAAGGTGTTTTTCTCTGCTGCAAAGCCTTCGATAAATACAGTATTGAGGGGAGTTTTCGAAGCATCATAAATATCTCATCAATTCGAGTATCGATAGGAATGGAAGGCAATAGCCATTACACCGCAGCGAAAGCGGCGTTGATTGGATTAGGAAGAGTGCTTGCCCGAGAGCTTGGTCCATCTGAGATTCGAGTGAATTCCATTCTTCCCGGTGCAATTACTACTCCGGATCAAGCTGCCTATGGTGATGTTGCCGCGTTACATAGAATGATTCTTGATTCGCAATCATTAAAGCGGTTGGGGATGCCAGTGGATATCGCCAACTTGGTTGCCTTCCTCGTCAGCCCCGATGCAGCCTTCATAACCGGTCAGTCCATCCTTTGCGATGGCGGCTGGGCCTTTCAGTAGGGCGCGAATTCGCTGGAGCCATCTGCTATCGGGTAGATTTTGCGGTGGAGGGCTCGCATAGCGGCC
>CAMAPN010000049.1 GCA_945860275.1 Bifidobacterium breve | reverse complement strand
TTTGACCAGAGTAGTTCGACCTTGAAGGGGTCTTCACCCATGAGTAGTGGGGTGAAATGATTGTCGATGACAGCCTTAATTCCCGCATTCGCTGTTCCACAAGACCCGACACCGATAATTCCAGTATCAGTTTCAATCTCAACGATGACTAAAGAGTGATGTCCGAAATAATCTGTAATACGCTCCCTGAAATCTGGAAAAACCGAAGCCGGAGTGCATAACCACGGGGATTCTTGCTGATTGGTATTTACAACTTTTCCGTTTCCCAGTTCGCGAGTGGTTACCCGCGTAATTGCGTGCTTTGCCATAATTCACTCCTCAGAAAAGTCGCCTCGAGCCGTTTGTCACTTTACAACAAGACCCGAGTCTTTTATAGAGTTTTTTCTGAAGAACCGCCTGTTTAGACTTTTCTACTATGTGAATTCTTCTATGTGAAACTTTATAGTTTCGAAACCCTCAGGATATTGCAACTCCTACGCCCTCTGGTGATACTCGTAACATCGACAAGGGGGAAATGTGGCTTCACCTAACACTTCAATTGACAGTAACGAAAATTTACCCTCTTCACTGTCCCGAGTTCCAGTGATGGAAGCGATAAACGTCTCTAAGTCATTTGGTGCAGTTAATGCCCTAATTGAAGCGAGCACATCGCTCTACTCGGGTGAGGTGAAAGCAATTGTTGGTGACAATGGCGCGGGGAAAAGTACATTTTTAAAAATCCTCTCTGGTTTGATTCAGCCAGATACGGGAGAAATGCGCTTTGAAGGTAATCCAGTGAAATTCGAAGCACCCATTCAAGCTTTGAATCTAGGCATCCAGACTGTGTATCAAGATCTTGCACTCATTGACACGATGACTGCTACCCAGAATGTCTTTGTTGGTCGAGAGAAACTCTCGCCAAACCCACTTTTGCGTGCATTCAGAATTGTCGATGATAAAGAGATGACAGCTAATGCGATGGGGGTGCTTAGCGAGCTTGGCATCAAAATTCCCTCGCTAAAAGAAACAGTGCGGAAAATGTCTGGTGGCCAACGTCAATGTCTTGCAATCGCCCGGGCAATGCTCTTCGGCCACAAGTTGATAATCCTCGACGAACCTACTGCTGCATTAGGAGTCCATGAGTCAGCACAAGTGCTGACAGTGATTAACAAAGTACGCGAGAAGGGTCTAGCGGTGGTCCTCGTTAGCCACAATATGCAACATGTATTTGAGATTTCGGACTCTGTGTTGGTCATGCGACTTGGAAAATCAATAGCAACCAAACGAACGGAAGACAGCTCCACGCAAGAAATCGTGGGGTTGATTACTGGCGCCATAGCGCCCTGAATTTGCTGATGAGGTCCGGGTTTATTCACCCAGTAACTCGCCAAGCAAAACCGAGCAAAAGCTAGGAGAGAGGAAAAAAGTAAACATGCAGAAGAAATCAAAAAGTTGGAGCGTGATTGCGCTCCTCAGCGTAGTGGCGCTTGTTCTTCCAACCACACAATCAATTGCTGCACCGAAAGGAAAGTTCAAGCTTTGCGTGGCGCTTGGAGGCATCGCAGGCATTCTTGGAACCCTCGGAACTGAGGGCGATCCCGTTGCAAAAGCTGGAGCTAAGAAGCGGGGCTGGGCTTATTATGAGGTAAATAACAAGCTTGACGCCCAAACAGCTGTTAAGAACGCGGACCTACTAGTTCGTCAAAAGTGTTCCGCGGTCATCATGTTCAATGGTCGTCCAGAGGTAAACCCAACAATCGCCAAGAAACTTGCGAAAGCTAAGATTCCTGTCATCACTTATGATATTGGACAACCAGGCTGGTACTTCCTTGGTATCGATAACCTCGCCGCTGGTGAAGCTGGCGGAGAAGCACTTGGAAAACTCGTCAAAGAGAAGTGGAATTGCCAACCAGATCTAGTTCTTCAGTCTCAGGCATCGGGCGCTGGCATCGTTGATGCTATGCGTACTGGCGGCATGATCACAGGTATGAAGAAGATCTGCCCAGATATTCCCGCTTCCAAGATTAAGATCTTTGAAGGTAACGGCGAAATCGCTGTTGCTCAACCAGCAGCTCGTGACATCCTTGCCGCCAACCCAACTGCAAAAAAGATTGCAGTTGTTGGCATCAACGATGCGGGCGTAGTTGGACCTGCTCTAGCAGCTCGTCAGCTCGGATCTGATTACGATGTATTGGCTTGGGGTCAAGATGGAAACCTCATAGCCGGCGACAACGTCAATCCGGATCTAAAGGGAAGTGTTCTCTACTTCCTAGAGGGCTACTCGGCATATGCTTTCGAAGTTCTCGATCAAATCGCCAAAGGCACTCCGCCAAAAATGCAGGACAAGGCAACTAACCCAGCCGTGTTGGTCAAGCCATGCCCCGTAAGCGCGGCGCAAGCAAAGAACATCCCGATTGACAAGGTTCGCGTAGCAAACTTGGCAAAGAATCCTTCCAAGACGCTATACGCGCTCTATTGCCCCAAATAGAAAGATAGGCACCTGAAGATGTTGCACATTGAGAGGAGAAAATTTTGAGTATCAACTCTAATGAGCAACGTCGTTCTCCCCTGTACCCGAGAAGAATCTTCTTTGGTACAGGGGACTCGGGAAACATATTGGCGCTGCTGATTCTGTGGTTTACGCTGATTGGCGCCTCAGCAATCAATAACTCGCTGTTCCTCTCCAAAACCACTTTCAACGCTGTGGTCTTCAATATGTGCATCCTGGGGGTGCTCGCGATTGGCCAGGCTCTCATAGTTCTAAGTGGTGGCATTCTTGATCTGAGCTTAGCCGTGCCTCTTATCTTGACTGGCTGTCTTTCAGTTATCTTCTACGATCGCGGCTGGAGTACGCTCCCGCTGCTAATTTTTAGCGTATTGATTTCCGGAATCGTCGGTTTGATCAACGCTTTCTTTATTGTCGTTCTGAAAATAAATCCCCTCATTGTCACTCTTGGCACTGGATTTGCTGGTGGCGGACTTTTACTCATTCTTTTCGACCGTGCCATGGTCAATCCTGAATCGTGGATTGCGAATTTTGGCATCTCCTATTCATTAGGTGTGCCTTCGGCTTGGTGGCCCATGGTGCTATTCACAATCTTCATGCACATCCTTATCAAATACAGCAGGCCTGGGCGTCGTGTCGTAGCGGTAGGAGGCAACCCGGTTGCTGCAAAAGTCAGCGGTATCTCATTGAAGCGCTATCGTTTTGCAACTTTCTTTTTCGCCTCGATTATTGCCGGAGTTGCAGGAGTTATCTTTGCCGCCTTTACTCCTGAGATTCGCCCCAGCTCGGGAACTCTCTATACCCTGCCAATGATTGCTGCGGTTGTCCTTGCAGGCTTCTCACTAGCGGGTGGTTCTGGAAACTTCCTTGCGCTATTCATTTCAGTTGGCTTCTTATCGACGGTTCCAACAGCACTGGTCTTCTTCGGGCTCGAATCGCTGTGGGAGCCATTCTTCCAAGGTGTAATTCTGATTGTGGCGGTGTCGTTAGATGCGCTCCGAACTAAAAAGACAGTGACGAAGGGGTAAGTGAAAAAATGACGGCTACGCTCGCGCCCCAGCAGTTGAGCAAAAAGCGCACCAAAAATGCAGGGGGACCTTCTGTCACAATCCTTGCGGGCATAGTGATTATCTCTCTTGTAAGCTTGCAAGGAGTTGGCTTTGCCGCTTTCTCTACGGACAATCTCTTTCTCATCCTCAATTATCTCGCGCTGCCACTACTCATAGGAATGTTCGCTTCTTTCTCGCTACTAGCCGGAGTGGTGGATCTCAGTATTGGTTCGATGGTTGGTCTCTCAGCCGCTGTATTCGCTGTCCTTGCTACCTACGAATTGAACCTCTGGTTATGCGCATTTCTCGCCGTGCTCACCTGCCTATTCTTCGGTTGCTTGAATGGGATAGCCATCGTCGGATTCAATGCAAATCCCATCGCAGTAACACTTGGAATGCTTGTAGCCCTGCGTGGTTTGGCTCGTGTGGTGAATAAATATGACAATTCAGCGACTCTAAGCAGTACTGATGGAACGGTAATTTTCATTGATGGATTGAACACGTTCACTGAAGCGAGCTTTTCGTTTTTGCCATGGCTCTTTGTGATTGCTCTTGCATTTACTTTGGTTTTGCAATTGATCATTTCGAAGACTCGCTATGGCCGACATATCAAGGCAGTAGGCGGTGACCTCACCGCAGCAGTTCGAGCTGGGCTACCAGCATCGCGTATCAAATTTACATCTCTTCTGATCAGTTCTGGAGGAGCAGGTATCGCTGGTGTCCTCTTCGTCGGCAAGATGGGTTCGTCATCTTCAACCTTAGGTACTGGAATGGAATTCACTGTCTATGCCGCATTAATGATTGGTGGTTACAGCATCCTCCGTGGCGGAGTCGGAAATCCAATCGGCGGATTCTTGGGACTTTTTGTGATCGCTTATTTCAGCAACTACATCGACAACATGGGATTTGATACTCGTTTTGCCGATGTATTTCTTGGAACGTTACTACTTGTTATCGTCTACCTGGATATCAGACGCGGCGGCGAAGAATTCGAGTAACTTTTCAGATTCGATGATGACCAACCTCGCTGAAAGAACGCAAGATGCGAAGTCCATCGCGATGCCAAACTGAGAGCGTAGTAATACTGCACGGATCGATATCTACGTGAAACGTTGCATGACTTGGCGCAGAGAGAGTTAGTCGCACAATCTGTCGAATAACTACATTGTGTGTGACAACGCAAATCTTCTGCTCTGGATACTGCGCGACGAGCGCATCAATCGCTGGGTCGATTCGCTCTCCCACTTGGTCATATGACTCACCACCAGGGGGTGCAAAAGCGGTAGAAGATAGCCATTCTTGGGCATCTTTTGGATATTGCGTTTTTACATCGTCAAAGGTCAAGCCATCCCATTTACCGAAGGCAATCTCCACCCAGGAATCATCTTCGATGATGGAAAGCCCAGTGCTATTACTAATGGCCGCGGCAGTTTGCATGGTGCGAGTAAGTGGTGATGAGATTAAAAGATCAGGTTTGATCTTTGCCATTTCGCGGGCAACATTCTGCGCTTGCTGCAGACCGAGAGCATTGAGCGCTGGATCATTTCCATCGCCACCTGAGAATCGTCGGTTGGGGGTGAAATCGGTCGTGCCGTGGCGCACGAAATAAATAGTTGTTGCCTTCTCAGTGCCAGTTAGCCGTTCAGTGAGGAAGTTGATCTGCTGTTTTGGCGCACGCGCTTCGACAGCAACCCCATCGAGCGCCTTATTTGCTAACGAATCTGCATGGGAGTTCTCGGCTCTAGGTATCCATTGATAAGTAATAAGTGAACGGTCGTGAATATTTCGCGCTTTGAGAGCAAGTTCGCGCATATCAGGATGCTTAATCTGCCAGCGACCTGACATCTGCTCAATGACAAGCTTGCTATCCATGCGAACTGTGATCTCTGCGCTCGGGTCGATTTCATGCGCTGCGCTTAGGCCAGCAATTAGCCCGCTGTACTCAGCGACATTGTTCGATGCAACGCCGATTGTCTCGGCAATCTCACGGAGTAGCTGCCCGCTCTTACCATCGCGCACTAGCGCGCCAAATCCTGCTGGACCTGGATTTCCTCGGGAGCCTCCGTCGGCTTCAACTATCAAAAAACGAGCCATTAGAGCCCTGAATCTGCAGTTCGAACCAGGATGCGTCGACACTCCTCGCATCGAATTACTTCATCTACTGCCGT
>CAMAPN010000048.1 GCA_945860275.1 Bifidobacterium breve | reverse complement strand
CCAAAGGGTTCCAGGTACGGCACCCATCTGGGATCAGCGCGACCTGTTCCGAGAATGCGCCATGCAGCACCAGAGGGTTCATGTGGCGGACGTTTGAGCTTCCATCCCAAATCTTTGAGCGTGCGATCAGCTTTCGCATGGTTACAACGATGACATGCTGAGACAACGTTCTCCCATGTGTGGCCGCCGCCCCGAGAGCGCGGCATCACATGATCGATACTTGCGGCTGGCGCTTGGCAATAAACACACTTTCCACCGTCGCGGGCAAAGATTGCGCGACGCGTGAGCGGAACAGAGTTGCGATAAGGAACACGGACATACCGTTGCAATCGAATGACAGTAGGAAGAGAGATATCTCCTGCTGGGTGTTGAATAACAGTTCCAGATTCTTCAATCACCGCAGCTCGCTGATTGAGAACGAGAACTAACGCGCGTCTCTCAGATACGACACAGAGCGGTTCAAAGGTCGCATTGAGGACTAGGGCGTTAGGCATCACTACTCCCCTCTGGAACTCGGGAACCACCCGATGGCTCAATCTTGGTAAGAAAGCGTCCAGAACTCCAGCATTGACGCGAGGGAAATGGGTAACTATCTGATGAAGATTTGCCTACGCTAGAGGGGTGATACCCCCCAAAGTGCGCAGAGAACCTCTGGTGGAGGAGTTTTTTGGTCGCCAGGTGGCCGACCCGTATCGCTGGCTCGAAGCAAGCGATAGTGATGAGGTCCGTCAATGGTCTGGTGCGCAAGATGCGCTCTGGCAGGGGCACATCTCCGAGCTCTCAGGTCGCTCTCAATGGAGCGCGCGGCTCCGTGAATTACTCAGCGCGGGATATCAATCCGCACCAGTTTGGCGAGGTACACGTGAATTTTTCATGCGCCGAAGCGCTGAGAATGAATTAGGAATTCTCTACACCAGAAAAGATGCCTCTAGTGAGCTCGAAGTTTTACTCGATCCGCTTGAGATTAATCCTGGCGGCACCACAACTTTAGATTCATGGCAACCCTCAAAGGAGGGCGATCAGCTTGCCTATCAACTCTCAACCGGTGGCACCGAAGAGAGCACGCTGTATGTCCTTGATGTCGAAACACATGAGATTATCGATGGGCCGATTGATCGCGCTCGTTATTCACCGATTGCATGGCTTCCTGGCGGTAAAGCTTTCTACTACGTCCGCCGCCTTGCGCCAGATTTGGTAAAAAAAGAAGAACAGCAATATCACCGTCGCGTTTATTTCCATATTGTAGGAACCGATTCCGCGCATGATGTAGAAATTTTTGGTTCCGGCCTTGAAATGACAAATTACTACGGCGTAACAGTATCTATGGATGGACGTTGGTTAACGTTAAGTGCAAGCGCAGGAACTGAACCTCGTAATGACCTCTGGTTGGCAGATCTTCATACTTCCTCGCCAAGTGCACCGAAATTCATTTTGATTCAAAGCGCGGAGAGCGATGCACAAACGTCACTTGAACCCCTGCGCAACGGGCAGATTTTGATTGGCACGAACTTCGATGCGCCGCGCGGGCGAATTTGTATCTCATCTCCTAAGACCCTGCTCTCTGTTGGCGAATCTGCGGAGTGGCGCGATCTCGTTCCCGAAGATCCAGAAGCAGTGATGAGCGGCTGGGCGGTTCTGGATGGTCCATTGATGCCGGCGAGCATGCTGCTCGTGTTATGGACTCGTCATACAGTCAGTGAAATCACCGTGCACTCCCTGGAAACAGGTGAGCGACAGAGCACAATCCCGCTCCCCGGACTTGGAACGGTCACAGGTATATCAGTGCGCCCGGAAGGTGGCCACGAAGCGTGGTTTGGATATACCGATCACATCACGCCGCCAACGATTTATTCATTCGATGGCAGAACGCTTGAGGTAAATAAGTATGCAGATCCACCTGGTGCAGTCGTGGTGCCACGGGTCTTCGCGCAATTGATTACCTACACATCCTTCGATGACACTCAGGTGCGGATGTTCATTCTCTCGCCTAGCGAAGTGCCCGATGCGCCGCGTCCCACAGTTCTCTATGGATACGGCGGCTTTGGCGTGGGATTAAATCCCGCATTTTCCGCAAGCGCGCTGGCGTGGGTGGAAGCTGGTGGCATCTGGGCTGTTGCAAATATTCGCGGAGGCGATGAAGAAGGTGAAGAGTGGCACCGCCAAGGTATGCGCGGTGAAAAACAGAATGTTTTCGATGATTTTATCTACGCTGCAAAATATCTAATCGACAATGGTTGGACTTCGAGCGAGAAGTTAGCGATTGAAGGAGGATCGAATGGTGGGTTGCTAGTTGGCGCGGCGCTTACTCAACGACCAGATCTCTTTGCCACCGTAGTCTGTTCCGCACCGCTGCTTGACATGGTGCGCTATGAATTACATGGGCTCGGCGCAACGTGGAGCGATGAATATGGGTCTGCTGCAATTGAAGAGGAATTTGAATGGCTGATTGGTTACTCGCCGTATCATCAAGTACGGGAGGGCGAGAGCTACCCAGCGACGCTCTTCACTGTTTTCGAGGGCGACACACGTGTTGATCCGCTCCATGCTCGAAAAATGTGTGCCGCGCTCCAACACGCACAGGAGTACACGAGCGGTCGACCAATACTCATTCGTGCAGAGCGCAATGTCGGACACGGCTCGCGCTCACTGACCCGAACCATAGATCTGACTGCAGACTCTCTAGCATTTATCTCTAGATGGACTGGACTCACAAATGACGGAGGAATGGCACGATGAACGAAGCCCTCACGCAATTCACTGATTGGTTCGCAGGCGCTCCACTTCGTATCGCTACCGTAATTGCGATTGCAATCGTTGTGCACTTCTCAGCAAATCGTGCGATATCCCGCTCCATGAACAAGCTCATCGCAAAGACAGATCGTGGCGCCGAAAATCGAGCTGCTGAACGCGCGCGCACTATTGGAGCGCTCCTACGAAGTTCAGTGAGCGCACTTACTTTTATCGTTGCTGGCGCGATGATTCTTGATCAACTTGGATTAAATCTTGGCCCGCTGTTGACGTCGGCTGGAGTTGTTGGTGTTGCACTTGGCCTTGGCGCCCAAACCATCGTCCGCGACATTCTCTCTGGCCTTTCGATGCTCATTGAAGATCAATACGGGGTGGGCGATCGGGTTCAACTCTTGGATGTCAGTGGCGTTGTGGTAAATGTGGGAATGCGAATCACCACCATTCGTGATGATGCAGGCGTGCTCTGGTACTTGCGAAATGGCGAGATACTAAAAGTGGGCAATCACTCGCAATAACTACTGATTCATTAAGAAATTTGCGGCGCCTTCGAGATAACCCCAAAGCTCTCCGTATAACTCTTCACTCAAGCCCATCTGCTCTACAGCAGGCTTCATGCAGGCAAGCCAAGCATCACGTTCTGCAATTCCAATTGAATAGGGAGCATGGCGCATCCGAAGGCGCGGGTGGCCACGTTCATCAGAGTAGGCGTGCGGTCCGCCCCAATATTGCTCAAGGAACATTCGTAATCGTCGAGCCGCCGCCACAAAATCTTCATCTGGGTACATCGGTTTGAGAATGTCGTTAACTTTGACGTTCTCGTAAAATTCATCGACTAGCTTTTCGAATGCAACTGCTCCCCCGAAACGCTCGTAGAAGTTCTCACTCACCCTCGAAATACTCCTGGAGGAAAGTTTTCTCGCCATCGGAGAGCGGACGTGATGATTTAGTGGCCATATCTACTGCTACTTGCACGGTGCGCGCTTTCGCTACGACCACTCCGTCAACGTGTATCTCGTAAGCCAACCCAAATGATGATGTACCGATGCGATGGACCCACAGTTCTACATGCGCACTGACGCCACCTTGATAAATCGGTGCAATGTAATCAACTTCAGCACGAGCCACGACCATGTCAAAAAGAATTGGCGCTTGGTTCTTTCGTTGCCGCGCATAAACAGTGAAATCCACGCGGGCTTCTTGCACGAAAGTTAAGTATGTAGCGTTATTAACGTGGCCAAAACCATCGAGATCGCCCCATCGAACCTGTAATGGATAGGTATGTCGCATTATCTCGTCAACTTTCTGTATGTGACTCGGTGTGGGCGCGCCGCCTCAGGACCAAGTCGCTCAATCTTATTCGCTTCGTACGATTCGAAGTTGCCTTCGAACCAGAACCAATTCGAATCACCTTCGTAGGCAAGGATATGTGTAGAGACTCGATCAAGGAACCAGCGATCGTGCGAGATCACTACTGCGCACCCTGGAAAATTAAGAAGCGCATTCTCAAGGCTCCCTAACGTTTCAACATCTAGGTCATTTGTTGGCTCATCAAGGAGCAGGAGGTTGCCACCCATTTTCAAGGTGAGCGCAAGGTTCAATCGATTCCGCTCGCCTCCTGAGAGAACGCCAGCTGGTTTTTGTTGGTCTGGACCCTTGAAACCAAATGTTGAGACGTACGCGCGCGATGGAATTTCAACTTGGCCGACTTTCATGATGTCTAGCCCTTCAGAGACGACCTCCCAAAGCGACTTCTTCGGATCAATGCCCGAGCGATTCTGATCAACATAAGAGATTGACACTGTTTCGCCGACCTTAATTGAGCCACTATCTGGTTTCTCTAGCCCTTGAATCATCTTAAAGAGCGTCGTTTTACCAGCGCCGTTTGGACCGATGACGCCAACGATTCCATTGCGTGGCAATGTGAAAGAAAGACCATCAAAGAGCAAGCGATCGCCAAAACCTTTGACGAGATTCTCTACCTCGACGACAACATTGCCAAGGCGTGGTCCGGGTGGAATTTGAATCTCTTCGAAGTCAAGCTTGCGCATCTTCTCTGCTTCAGCCGCCATCTCTTCATAGCGAGCAAGACGAGCCTTCTGTTTAACTTGACGACCTTTAGCGTTCTGTCGAACCCAATCAAGTTCTTCAGCAAGACGCTTCGCACGTTTGGCATCCTTCTGGCCTTCAATTTTCAAGCGCTGTGCTTTTGTTTCGAGATAGGTTGAATAGTTTCCTTCATATGGATAGGCCCGACCGCGATCAAGTTCGAGAATCCATTGTGCGACATTGTCGAGGAAGTACCGATCGTGGGTAATGGCAACGACAGTGCCGTTGTACTTCGCTAGATGCTGCTCAAGCCAAAGCACCGATTCGGCATCTAAGTGGTTAGTGGGCTCATCAAGGAGTAGCAGGTCTGGTGCTTGCAAAAGTAATTTACAGAGCGCAACTCGACGGCGCTCTCCGCCGGAAAGTACTTTCACATCGGCATCTGGTGGCGGACATCGGAGCGCATCCATTGCCTGCTCAAGACGAGAATCAATCTCCCATGCATTTGCATGATCAAGCTTCTCCTGAAGGTCGCCCATCTCTGCGAGCAACTTGTCGTAATCGGCATCTGGCGCAGACATCAACTCAGAAATCTCATTAAAGCGTGCGAGCATCTGCATGATCTCTGCAACGCCCTCTTGTACATTTTCGAGAACATTCTTCGCTTCATTAAGAGGTGGTTCTTGCAAGAGGATTCCCACTGTGTAACCAGGGGTGAGATATGCCTCGCCGTTAGAGGCCTGCTGCAAGCCAGCCATAATCTGCAAGACTGTTGATTTACCAGCGCCATTTGGTCCAACAACGCCGATCTTTGCCCCAGGCAAGAACATAAGGGTGACGTCATCGAGAATTACCTTGTCCCCGTGCGCTTTGCGCGCCTTTTTCATCGTGTAAATGAACTCAGCCATAGCACGCACCTTATCGC
>CAMAPN010000047.1 GCA_945860275.1 Bifidobacterium breve | reverse complement strand
CGTGGCAAAGTTACTGCGCGCCAGTGGCTACAAGAAACTCGCGACTCTTCTTACCTTAAGTGGAGCGCTAGGGCGCACGGGATATTCCTGGGTAGCTGCTCATCGCAACAGCGCCCTTATTCGATTACTGTATCGAGTTTTACGCGCGATCAATCGCATATCTTAAACTCGCCACTTATACACAGAAGTTTTTATGAGTAATTTTGGTATCAGACCACACGCATAAATTGCGCCATGCGTGTGGTTGTAGCTCAATGGATAGAGCGCCGTTGTGACTTAACAGGAGGTTGTAGGTTGGAATCCTATCAGCCACACGCGCCAAGGCTGGCTCTGCAGTTCGTCGCGCAGGGCCAGCCTTGCTCTTTCAAATCGCTCACAAATCACCCAAAGTTCACCCACTGGGCAGATGTCAGCCACAGCGTGTAACTTTCCCCCTCCGATAAGTTACTTCCAGGAAGTAGCTACTCCTAAATAGGTAGACAAGTAGAGAGAACGAGGATCAATGAGCGAAGAGCACGAGGCGAGCAACTCCAATAACGGTGAAGTACAAGAGAGCGAACTTTGGGAACGCATCTCTGCTACCGATGGAGTCGAGCGCGCCGAAGTTCTCGCTGAACTGAGCCACTTCGCCTACAAGCGCGATGACTATGCCGAGTGCATTCAACTCTGCGAGACCTCTATCGATCTCTATAAGACGAGCGCGCCAAATTCACATCTCCACGAGCTTATCCATCTTCACGAAGGCAAGGCGCTCTCGCTTCGCAATCTCGAACACCATGGCGAAGCTGCCGAGACTTTCGAAGAGATCGCACGGCTCCATAAGGAGCGCGACGAAGTATCTGGTTTCATCCAAGCGATTCGTGCCGGTGCTTGCGAGTGGTATGCGGCGAAAGAGTGGCAAAAGAGCCTCGAAGGTCACAAAGCTGCTCAAGATGCAGTCGATCCCGAGTCTTCAGATATGTCGATGGGTATCGATTCGATCAATATCGGCATGTGCCTAAACAAACTTGAGCGCTATGAAGAAGCAATTCCCAACTTCCTCGATTCGCGCAAGCATTTCCAAAAAGCAAAGTCACCCCTAAACGTCAGCCACGTCGATAATCACCTCGCCATTTCGTACATCAAAATAGAGAACGGCCCAGAGGCGAAGTTCTATGCCAAACATGTTTATAACTACGCGAAGATTGCTGAAGACATCAGCTTGCAGGGTTATGCACTTCTCTCCTTAGGCAAGGCGCTTGCTCTCTCTGGTGAGTACGACGATGCAGAAACCCGCCTCACCGAAGCGCTCGAGATCTACACCGCTGAAGAGAATAAGGATTGGGAGGACATCATCGAGGCTAACCGTGCGCTCGCCGGTGTGCTCACCAAACTTGGTCGAGAGGATGAAGCTCAGGAGCGACTAGAGCAACTCAAGACCATCGAAGAGACCATGTTGGATGAAAGCTAAAATAAAGAATGGCTTCGCGCCAAGAGTCTGTGTGCGGTGCGCCAAAGAATTTGAGTGGCGAAAGAAATGGGCCCGTGATTGGGAGAATGTAAAATATTGCTCCGAAAGGTGTAAATCAGGAAAGTAGCAGTTACGCTCAACTCACTAAGACAAGTGAGGGCACTCCATGAAAAAACTCCGCGCATACGCGACCGCCGCGCATTTCGGCCCCACGATGATCGTCACTTCCATTGCCTTCATCCTCGCACTAGTCCTTGGCCCGCTCACCACCGCGCTGCTCATCGCTCTCACCGTTTTCCTCGGCCAACTCATCATCGGTTGGAGCAATGACATCTATGACTATCAGGATGATCTAAAACATCACCGCACCAACAAACCACTAGTCGCCGGCACCATCACGGTTCCAGAGCTCACCCGCGCCACCTTCATCTTCACGCCTGTCGCCATCATCGCCAACCTCATCGGCCCCCTCGGACTCAAAGGTGGGAGCGTCTATCTCCTCGGTGTTGGCTGTGGCATCGCCTATAACTTCTATTTCAAGTTCGCACTGCTATCGCCGTTGCCGTATGCATTTGCATGTGCAGCGCTACCAGCATGTGTTTTCTATGGCTTGGAGCGCACACCTCCGCTCTGGATTCTCGCCACAGGTTCGTTGCTCGGGGTGGCCTTTCACTTCTTAAATGTCCTCAAGGATTTATCGCAGGACCGAGAAAGCAATATTGGCGGGCTGCCTCAGAGAATGGGGAGGAAATATTCACTATTTACAGTGTTCTTCCTTCCCATTTTGATTTTTTTCACGGTAATTGTCCTTCGCTGAAACTCCATACACTTAAGTCATGGAAGGCTCCCTCGCATTAGTTGGCTCGGGTGAGTATCTGCCTGCGATGACTGCTTTCGAGAAATCCCTGCTCGATGATGGAAACACGAACGGTAAAGCAGCGCACTACATCCAAATCCCCACGGCAGCTGGGCGTGAGAGCGATGAGCGCTTGGCGTATTGGAAAGAACTTGGCCAAAGACAAGCTGATGCCATAGGAGTTAAAGCAACATTCCTTCCGATATTCACACGTGAAGATGCGTTCAAGCAAGAGCACGTCGATGCAATCTCCAACAGCGCGCTGATGTATATGTCCGGCGGAGATCCACACTATCTCGCCGCAGTGTTAATCGATACGCCAGTCTGGTCTGCCATGCTCACGAACTGGCAGAGCGGTGCATCACTCGCTGGTTGTAGCGCAGGTGCGATGGTCCTGAGCGCACAAATTCCCAATTTCCGATTGCTCAATAGGGCACCAAGTTTGGGCTTAAACCTGCTCCCTGAGATTCGAGTAATTCCGCACTTCAACAAGTTCTTCAAATGGATTCCAGAGAGCGCCGCGAAGTTACTACTCCATGTTCCCAACGATGCAATTTTGATTGGCGTCGATGAACTAACGGCAATCGTGAAGCGCTCAGGTAACACACATTGGGTTGTTGTGGGTGAAGCCAAGGTGCACGTTCTCAAAGGGCTACCCGATCAACAACTCCATGATGGGCAAGAGATTAACTTGACGCTCCGCTAGTCAGCGGGATCAAATCGTCGACGTGAGAATTTTGCGATAGAAAGCGCCAACACCAGCAAGAGACTGATTACTGCGCTCACACCTAGTTCAAACAATAGACGAGTGAATTTCTCATCACTGATATCGCTCCCAAGGGTTAGCGTTGCGCCGACGGTTAAAATGCTTCGTACGGAAGCGATAACACCGATTACCAAGAAACTTTCTAGTTGGTACGAGCCGCTGGTGAAGCGACCGATTACTGTGCGCAGAATCTCGAGCAAGATAATGACGAAGAGAAGATCATTAATTGCGCGAATGGCCCCTTCAGGGTAGATGCGCTCAGATTCAAGCAAACGTAGCACCCCTTGATAAGTTGAGATTAGTGCAACGATGAAAACGCCGACTCCAAGGAGCGCGTGCATTGAATCCTCGGCGAAGTCGACGAGTTTCCCTGGCAATACAGTCCGTTGACTCATAGGTGTCCCCCAACTACATCTGTATGGGGGGGACTATAGGTTCTGCCCGCCGCTTGAGCCACCCCAATTCCCCTTAAACGAGCCAAATTCGCGAGAACCCTTTATCGTGTAAGTAGGAGGGGCGCTCGCCTCACTACTAAGGAGTGGCTATGGATGAGAAGGACCTGATAAATCTCTGGAATAAGAAGCGTAACCAAATCATCATGGCGCAGATTTCGCCAGCCTTGGTGCTGATCGCCATTATGGTGTTGGCGGCACAGGGGACATTTGTTGCGGCATCAGATGCAGCAAAATATCTTGCCGTGGCTGTAGCTGCAGTCACTGGGTTCCTTGCAATCGTCTCGCAGTACGCTGCGATTCGTGAGGCACAAGCCTTAGTGAAAGATCTTGGGAAGGTGTCCAAACCCTCTGCGCTTGCGACGAAGATTGCGTCATCGCAGCAGCTGCTTTCACTCACAGCAGTGGCGATGGTTGGATTTAGTTTGGTGACCTTCGCACTGGTTATCTGGAGCATCCTCGGGTAGCCATGGAAGTTGGTATCGCATTCTTTCTACTCTTTGCAATTTTGGTTTCGTTTGCGCTCTTTCGTTATGAACGCCCCACCAAGCCCCGCGGCAAAGTGACTGGTCGCGGTGGCGACTTTCAGGACGAGTGAGTTGGCGGTGCGAGTTAAAGTTGCCATAGCGATGATGCTGGTCAGCGTTCTTCCTATTTCTGTAGCCCAACGCGCCTCGGCAAAGACTCTTAACGACGTTGAACACATTCATAATGTGAAGGCTTTCGGTAAGCAGGTGCTGTTAGGAACTCACCACGGGATCTATCAATATTTTTCACCAACCGATGTGCGGATAATCGGTAATCAGATGATTGATGTCATGGGGCTTGCTGTCAATGGGAATTCGTTGTACGCCAGTGGCCACCCGGCACCTGGAAGTAATGCAAAAAATCCACTTGGGCTCATCCGATCTGATGACGGCGGTAAAAGTTGGAGGAGCATTTCATTAAGTGGTGAAGTTGATTTCCACGCATTAGAGACACAAGGCAAAATCGTGTATGGAGTGAACGCTGGCAATGGGAAGTTGCTGCATTCACAAGATAGTGGGATGAGTTGGAAAGACCTCGGAACCATGAAATATGAGGATATAGTCATAGCAAATCCGAAAAAGAATCAGATCTATCTCACACGTGCTGGAAAGTTATTCCGAGGCAATGACGGGCTCAAGAAGATTTCTGAAATCAAAGGAGTTTCAGATGTTCGGGCAGTGGAGGTGCGCGGCTCTGACCTATTTGTAGCTGCGGGAAAATCTCTCATGGTGAGCACAACTTCTGCAAAAAATTGGGCAAAGCGCTATACGTTTACAGATGACATTGCGGACATTAGCGTTTCGAACTCGTTAGTCGTCGTTGTCTCAGGTGATCGGATTTATACATCAACTGACGGTGGTAAAAGCTTTAGCTAATCATTGATATCTCTTGGCACTAAATGTGCGATTCATCGAAATTATTCGATGTGAGTGATTTTTACTGGCCTAAACTCCAGAAGGGCAAGGGATAACCCTTGCCCTTCTGTAACCGTGCGAGTGACTAGCTCTTCTTCTTATATCCAGCAGGGCACTTCGGTGCTAACGCTGATACCTTCTTCATTGCAGCGCCCTTGATGCAGGTAATCATCTTCTTTGCAGCGCTCGCTGCAGGTGTGACCGCAGGAGCTGGGGCCTTTACCAGACCAAGAACTTTGTCGGGAAAGTTAGGAAGCGCTGCAGCCAATTTCACTGTGAGTATTTGCGTTGGTACAGAACCTGGGACGGCAAGCCCGGTCGTTTTGTCGTAAGTGAAATTGAAATCATTGTCGTTGATGAAAACCACGGTCTTATCATCAAGAACAGTGAGCCCTTCTACTTTGTTTGGCATCGCGGGGATAGCTAGAGAGTCGAATATGACCTTCTTTTCCATCTGCGCGATCAACTCTGTGACGCCCTCGGGCTTTTGCACGGGCCAGGTCTCCAAACTTGGTGTTGTGGCATCAAGGCCCCACTTGCTATTGAGGGTGTTGGCGCTCTCCTTGATCTTGATGGTGGAGAGTAAGAAGGAGAGGTCGGTACGCTCCTGCACCAGGAGAGTCTCTTTATCCAGGGCGACCAGAGCAGAGAGTTTTAAATCCGATGCTTTAGTCGAACGTGGGTCAACCATGTTTGGCGCTTCGAAGGGGAAGATGAACTCACCGGTGAATTTTTTGGTCGCGATGTCAAAACGTAAGATGCGCGTCATCTGGCT
>CAMAPN010000046.1 GCA_945860275.1 Bifidobacterium breve | reverse complement strand
GCCGATCCCGCTCGCATTCGCTCTTTAATTTCATTAGTGATGTGTGGGATCACTTGGACGGTATCCCCCAAATACTCACCCCTGCGCTCTCTAGAGATCACACGAGAGTAGATCTGGCCGGTCGTCACATTGGCTGAGCCGGCAAGATTGACGTCAAGAAAACGTTCGTAATGTCCAATATCGAGATCGGTCTCTGCTCCGTCATCGGTAACGAAAACTTCGCCATGCTGGAAGGGATTCATCGTTCCTGGGTCAACGTTGAGATACGGATCGAGTTTTTGCATCGTGACATGTAAGCCACGCGCCCTCAATAATCTTCCCAACGAAGATGCTGTGAGGCCTTTGCCAAGCGATGAGGCGACGCCGCCAGTGACGAAAATATGCTTAGTGATATGAACTGAAGCCATCATGGAGCGCCAGTCTATCTCCACCAAAAGGGCTTCCGGTACCTCAGGCGCGCTTGCTACCGCCTGAATTATTTGTTGATTTAGCGGGAGATTTAGCCGGGCGCTGCCTGCCGCGTTCTAACGCAACAAAATCCAACAGCTCCTGTGCGTGTTCTTGGGCGAGCGTTGATTCCTCCCGGCCAGCCATCATCCGAGCTAATTCATGCGCCCGCGCGGCCCCTTCCAGATGGACTAGATCGCTGCTGGTTACCGTCTCCAAAGAGTTCTTCCGAATCATGAAATGCGTGTCCGCCCATGCGGCAACTTGTGGCAAGTGCGTAACAACTAGCACTTGAGCATGTTGCGCAAGTAACGCTAAACGTCGTCCCACCTCTACTGCCGCCTTGCCACCAACTCCAACATCAACCTCGTCAAAAATATAAGTAGGGATCGCAGATTTGCCTGCAAGAACCACTTCGATGGCAAGCATGATGCGCGAAAGTTCCCCACCGCTTGCACCTTTATTGATCGGAAGTGCCGTCGCTCCCGCATGCGCTATCAGCAGGAAGCTCACCTCATCGCTGCCGAAAGTAGAGCAGAGCAAGGCGCGTGCGCCATCAGCGCTAGCGCTCTGTGAGGAGTTAGTAAGTGCCACCCCTTCAGAAATTTGGACGATTGACACGACAATTGCTGCGCCAGGCATGGCCAAATGGGTGAGCTCGTCAGAGATCGCCGCTTCAAGTTTTTTTGCGACCATCCTTCGTGCTGCAGTTAGCGCTCCACTGGCAACCATCACTTGCCCTGAAAGGCGTTCGCGCTCTTCCCGCATCTGAGCTATGCCTTGATCGCCACTAGATAGCTGCATGAAAAGAGTCTTATCTTGCTTGGCAGCATCGATAAGCGCGCTCTCCGGATCGTCTAGTTTTCCATCACCAAAACGCTTGATTAAGTTCTGCACCAACGCGCGACGCTCATGCATAGATTCGAGGGCGCCAGGCTCCACATCGAGTTCCTCTAGCTCTTTGCGCAGTTGCGTTGCCAATTCGTTAACTAAAATGGAGATCTCACGCGCTAGCGCGGTGGTTGAATGGCTATCAACCTCGCTTCGCGAAAGGGATTCGAGTGCGCGTTTGACTACACCAAGTTGCGTGCTCACACTTGATTCGTTCTCAACAAGTGCCGCTAAGGAGTTACCCAACGCGGCGCGAGTGGCATCAACATTCTCCAAACTCAGAATCTTCTCTCGAAGATGTGCGCTCTCGCGAGCTGTTGGTTGTACCCGATCAAACTCTTCAAGAAAAATAGTGATTCGCTCTAATTCGCGCTCGCGCGTGCTCTGCAATTCTTCTAATTCTTTGATTGAATCTGAGATTTCGCGATAGCGAGCAAATGCCTCTTGGTATTGTCGAAGTGGCATAGCTATCTCTTCTTTGCCGCCGAATTGATCAAGAATCTCACGTGCGCGCTGCGGTTTCAGAAGTGTGAAATGGGCGCTCTGGCCATGGATGGAGAGCAATTCACTACCAATCTCAGAGAGTGCGGAAACTGTCGTTGAAATACCGCCGATTGATGCCCGGCTTTTTCCATCGCTTGTAACAGTACGGGTCAGTAGCACCTCGCTACTTTCCACGTCGCCGCCACGCTCATTAACCTCACGCGCAACCTCGTCAGAGATAGCAAAGCGTCCTACCACGTTGGCTCGCTCGCTTCCCGCGCGCACAACAGTCGAATCAGCGCGCGAACCCATTAAGAGCGAGAGCGCAGAGAGGACCATCGTTTTGCCAGCGCCAGTTTCTCCTGTAATAACGGTCAGACCTGGGCCGGGGGCGAAATGCGCTTTCTCGATCACACCAAGTGCGGAGATGTCGACCTCGATAAGAGCGCGTTTGCTCACTCGCCTCGCCACCCAGAGACAGGCAATTGAAATTTTGCAACAAGACGATTGGTAAACGGTGCGTTCGTCATTCGTGCGAGAGTAAAGAGGTGATGATCCCGGGTGATTCGAATGAGATCACCTTCAATTAGTGGTCGATTTCGAAAACCATCGCAACTCAGCGTTGCATTTTCGGAACGGACCGAGATGGCGATCTCACTTCGAGGAGAGAGAACCATAGGGCGAGCGAAAAGCGCGTGCGCAGCCAAGGGAAGTAGAACTAGCGCATCCACATCAGGCCAGACAACCGGACCACCCGCAGAGAATGCATATGCAGTTGAACCGGTGGGCGTAGCACAGAGCACGCCATCGCAATTCCATAGCGAGAGCGGTCGCTGATCAACCGATACAAATAGTTCAACCATCTGAGATGACTCTTTCTCAATGACGATCTCGTTTAACGCCCACCCAGAATCGACTATTTCTCCATGGCGCTCTACTTCGAAGGAGATGCTCATCCGCTCTTCAAAGACGAACTGGCGATTGATTACCGCTTGGATGATTTGCTCATTTGTTGGTCGTTCAACTTCGGCGAGAAATCCCATATGGCCCACGTTTATTCCGAGGATTGGAATAGAAATTCCGTACGAAATCTCCGCGCTGCGCAGCATCGTTCCATCGCCACCGAGAACAATAATGAGTTCAAATTCATTGATGGGTCGACCCCCATAACGAGTAATTTCTGGAACGCCAGCGCCGTCGCTGCTTAAATGATGTTCAACTGCTATCCCTGCGGCTGCTAATCCGCGTGCAATTTCAAGGGCAGCAGTAAGCGCGCTCTCTCGCTTCGGATGCAGGAGTAAGAGCACTCTTCGTTGCACAGCCTGGGTGGATGTATCGCTCATTGAGGCCCCTTCGCTATCGCAACTTCGGCTTGTTCTCGAGTTAACTCTCCACTGCCGCGGCGCAACCAGAGGAAGTATTCGACATTTCCTGACGGGCCAGGCAACGGACTAGCCGTCACGCCAGCCACGCCAAGACCCACCTCCCATGCAGAGCGGGCAACCTCTTCGATCGCACCGAGGCGAAGGGCTGGATCGCGCACCACACCACCAGCACCGAGCCTCTCGCGTCCAACCTCAAATTGAGGTTTCACCATGACCACGAAATCAGCGTCTGCAGTGGTAACACTCACGAGAGCAGGAAGTACCAGCGTTAGCGAGATGAATGAAAGATCGGCGACAACTACCTCTGCTGGCTCTCCAATATTTTCCAACGTCAGGTGTCGAACATTGGTCCGATCAAGCACGACTACACGTGGATCTTGTCGCAGCTCCCAGGCAAGTTGTCCATACCCAACGTCGACAGCGACAACTTCGCGTACTCCATTACGTAAAAGCACATCCGTGAAGCCACCGGTTGATGCTCCAGCATCGAGAGCGCGTTTACCGGATAGGACTATCCCTGCAAAATCTGCAAGCGCGCCAGCCAACTTGTGGCCACCGCGCGAAACAAAATCTTCGCGATTATCGGCAATTACTATTGATGTCTCTCCATCTACCTGTGAAGCCGGCTTGGTTGCTGGAATACCACCCACCAGAACAACTCGAGCTTCGATCAGGTCGGTGGCAGCTTCGCGCGAGCGCGCTAAACCTCGCCGAACCAGTTCAGCATCGAGGCGAGATCGACCCATCTTTTACAAGCCCTCAATCTCCGAGAGCGCGCGTTGTAAATCACCATGAATTTCTTCATATGCGGCCACATGTTCGCTAACAGGCAAATGCGAAATGGCACTAATCTTCTCAATCACGTGAGTGAGATCACCTGAAGCTTCAGCTGGAATAGCGCTCATCATTTACCCCCACCAGATCTATTCGATTTCTTTGGTGCAGCTGATTTCTTGGAGTCCTTTCGAACTCGCTTAGTTGCGCCTGCACTCCGAGAACTTTTCTTCTCTGATGGTGCGCTCGCTTTCCGGCTCTTGCTCGCCTTGCTGCTTTTGCGAGTTTTACTCTGTGCGCGTGGGGCGCTCTTTAATCCAAGCTCTGCGCGCAATGCCGCAATCTCTGCGCGCAACTTTTCTATTTCACTCTCTTTTGCCAGCCCAAGCTTCTTAACTGCGCGCTCGGTTTCACGTTCAATTCGATCCTTGAGGACATCGCCACTTTCTTTAACCCACGAATTAAGGGCTGCTGCTGCCTTCTCAGGGTTGAAATCATTCCCGAGCGCTTTCTGAGCGTAAGCCCGAAGCGCTCCAACAAGATCCGTTCCGCCAGCCATGAGGACTCCATTCTCAACCATGCGTGATGGTTACCCGCTAACGTTACCGCGTCTTAGAAGTTGAGGGCGGGCGATTTGAGATGGATTTCAGCGAGTGAAGTTGAATATAGCTCCGCGAGGAGATATTTGCCCCTGTGCGCCAAAATCTCTTTCGCACCGCGCCCTGGAGGCAAATCCATTGACCAACCTTAAGCGAGCGAAAAAGGGGAGAAAATTCCCCTTTTTCGCATTCAACATCAAGTGATTCTCGAGCCCCTGGAATTGGCACTTCAACTCGCCTGGAGAGAATCCCATCTCGCGAAAGCGTTGCAGATGCAACCAGCCCCACCACCTCCACGTGATTTTTAGCAATGGGGTCTTGCTTCTTTCGTTGAGCCTTTCGCTCTAGCTGTAATTCCTTCTTTTTCGCTCTCATCCATCATCCCATCTCTTAGAAAGTGGATCGCCAATACCCTCGAAGAAAACTTCATTTCTTTGGAGCTTTTGCGATCGCACGTGATTCTCTTCCATGTCACTGACACTAAGTCAGTGATAGCTGTGGATTGAGAGTGAATTACGGGAGTTGCTTAGCCCGCTCTAACGCATCTGTCTCTTGATCTATATCAACCGATGAGGCTTTCGTAAACCATTTCTTAGCCTCTGCGCTCTTACCTGTTGCGGCAAGCGCATCGGCGTAGGCATAGCGTAATCGGGCTGCCCACAGCGCATTATCTTCTTGTAGCTCTTTGCAATCCACCGCGGTGACTGCTGCATCGAACTCATCCAAATCTTTACGCGCGCCACTTAAAACAATTCGAAGTTCAACTTGTCCATCTTTATCGAGAAGTTTCGCTTCAGGAGCGCGACCCATCTCGAGAGCTTTGAGCGGTTCACCCAATCCTCGCTGCGCATCAGCCATCATCGGCCAGAATGCAGGATCGCCGGTGATACGAAAGGCGGTTTTCAATTCACGGAGGGCTACATCAAATTTTCCTGCGTTATATGCCGCAATTCCGGCCAATTCACGAACTCGCCCCACCCTTCCAGCTCGAGTCGAAGCAGCTACACCATGCGCATGAGCTCGCTCAGGATCTTCCCCTAAGAAGTGCACAATCGCTAACAAATGACGGGCTGTCTGCTCCGCATTATCTGAGGCCAGGGAAGAAAGTTCGCGTGTTAATTGTGGATCTATCTCTTCCCGGTAAATCTCTTGTGGAATTTCAGGTTCTAGACGCTTTGGTGGTTCCTCTTTCCCATGACGAACGCCGCGAGCTCCACTCCGTTCGTGATTTCGCGTTTGATCGGTCGTACGAGATCGTGAATCGTTTCGCGGTACAGAACGTCGATTTTCTCGATCCCCCGTACGCGCGGAACTGGAATTAGATGATGAACGGGGCGAGCGGGGCGAGCGAGATGTCTCTGATTTATCAGTGAAGCGATCTTTTCGATTCGCATTTCCAGAGCTTTTCCCATTCGCGCTTCGAGACGAGGG
>CAMAPN010000045.1 GCA_945860275.1 Bifidobacterium breve | reverse complement strand
GTTGCGACTAGCCTGCCCGTAAAAGTTGGCATCATTATCGCTGTAAGCAAAGACCGCGCCGAGAAAAACCGTGAACAGCATTGCGTCGGCGAATATTCCAACCGGCCACGCAGCGACTTTCCTCTTCATTCCTAAAAAAGCGCTTGTAATGCCTAGTACACCGCCAAGGACTTCGCGAAGTGGGATCGACTTGCTGCCAAATTGGAGATTAGTCTCGAACAACCACTTGATGAGGTTCATAGATTGCACACAGCTATTTCCGCGGATCAGCGAGCTGAAGTGCGGTTAACGCATCGGCATTAATGATGGCTTCAATCTTCTCAGTTGGAATCTTTGGCATCGACGTGCCGGCGACTACATCATTAACGGCGCGAAGGCGCTCCATCGCATACGCAGGGGTTGTAACTGGAAAGTCGCTACCAAAAAGGAGTTTATGCATCGCGCCCCATTCATGCGCCATAACCAAAGCTTCATATGTCATCCATGGTCGGGTATAGATTGCCGAAACATCTGAATACACATTGGGGTGCTTTCTAATCACTGCAACAGTTTCTCTCACCCAAGGATGTCCGATGTGTGCCATGACAATCTTCAATTCAGGAAAGGCAATCGCAATCTCGTCCACTGTGAGCGGATGCGCATTCTTCAGCGGAGCAAAAGAAATTGGTGACGCTCCGATGTGGAAGAGAATGGGCAATCCATCTTTCTCGGCCCGCCGATACAACTCGAACGCTTCCTTACCAAGCGGTTCAAATCTTTGGTAATTAGCACCCAACTTGATTCCCTTGAGCCCTAATGATTTCGCACGCTCATACTCATCCAAGTAGTCGGCAAGATTAGGGTCGACCGACATAAACCCGATTCGAGATTTATCTGCGGCCACGAATTCTGCAGTGGAATCATTGATGCGCCCAGCGTCCCCGGCGGTACCGGTGTATTTCTCTACATCTGGAACGTGAATGTTAAAGACTATGGAGATATCGGCAGCTTTCATGCCGCGCTGATAATCGGCCCAACTATTCGTTGTAGAAACTGGGTCACCTGAATGCCAGCCGGTGAACACCTTCTTTTCGCTCTGCGGAACTTCATCCCGATGTGTCGGGGTGTGTGTATGAACATCAATTATCACAAGCGCCTCCAATAATCCCCCATGCTATCCTCACTCGGACTACAGGAGGAATATATGAGTGCAGATCAAAAACTAGCGGGCCTTTCGGCAAAACCGCACGGAAATTACAACATCACCCTCGCCCCTATTCGCGAGCTCAATAACAGCTTCTACGCATCCGGCCAAGTAGCACGTCGTGGCGAAGCAATGATCGCAACCGGCTTAGTTGGTCGCGAAGTAAACATGGAACTTGCTCAAGAGTGCGCATGGGTATGTGCAATCAACGTACTCGAAAGCGTCCAAAAGGCGATTGGCTCTCTCGACAAAATCGAGTACGTCGCTCGACTTGGTATCTACGTCGCGAGCGCTGATGATTTCTCAGATCAGCACCTTGTCGGTCACGGTGCTAGCCAAGTCATCCTCGATGTATTTGGTCCTGAGGTCGGGCTACACACCCGCACTGCAATCGGAGTGAAGTCACTTCCCCTAAACAGCCCAGTAGAAGTCGATGCAATTTTCGTTCTCAAGAAATAGATAGAAACTTTTCTATATTTTTCAGCGACTCTGGATTGGCCAGTGAGGCAAGATTGCGCACTGGCCGTCCATTAGCAACATCCGCGACAGCAATCTCCGCTAACTTTCCATTAAAGGTTCTTGGCAAATCCGATACGAAGAAAATTGCACCTGGCACGTGGCGCGGTGAGGTTCGTTTTCGAATAGTTGCTTTTATCTCGGATGTAAATTCTGCGCTCGTCTCTTTTGAGATAAGAAAGAGCACAATTCGTTGGTCCCCATCCCATGGCTGTGCGACCGCAAGCGCGCCCGTGATTGCAGAGATACCATCAAGTGCGGAATAGATCTCACTCGTTCCGATTCGTACGCCCGAGATATTTAGCGTCGCATCTGAACGGCCGTGGATGATAATCCCCCCGCGGTCGGTCTTTGATGTGAGGTCACCATGAACCCATACCCCAGGCCACGTATGGAAATACGTTGAAATGAATCGCGAGTTATCTTTATCGCCCCAAATTCCTAGTGGAACGCTCGGAAATGGTTTTTTACAAACCAACTCACCCATCTGGTTCACGCCAAGTGAATTGCCCTCTTCATCTAAAACATCAACATCCATGCCAAGTAGCGCCCCCTGCATCTCCCCTGGATAGTAGGGAAGTAAGGGATTAGGCCCAGTAAAACTTCCTGCGATATCTGTGCCCCCGGAGAACGGTGAGAGAAAGATCCTCCCATCAAACTCATCGCCGACCCATTGCGCCGTGCTGGCAGAGAGCGGCGAACCGGTGACCATGATGGTTCGCAAATGCGGCATGCTCCCCACTTCCCTAATCGAACGACCCGATTCTTTAATGACATCCAACAAGCGAGCAGAAAGTCCTAGGTGCGTGAGCCTTTGTTCTTTGGCGAAATGAAAGAGGCGAAGTACATCGGGAAAACTTGGCGACCCATCAAACAGCACTAGCTCTGCGCCAGTTGCCAAAATTGAAATCTCCCAATTCCACATCATCCAACCAGTGGTCGTGTAAAAACAGACCCGATCTCCTGGGCGAATATCACAGTGCAATTTCTGTTCCAGCAGATGCTTGAGTAGTACGCCGCCAGAGCGGTGAATCAACCCTTTCGGCACCCCAGTCGTTCCAGAGGTAAAAAGCACATACGCTGGATGATCAAAACTTCGTCGCGTAATTGTGATTGGTTCTTCCGTACTCAACTCGTGCCACGCACTCACCTTTACTCCGCTGGGCGCATTAATCTCATTTGGGTTGCCCACCACGATTACATGCGTAATCGAAGGGATCTGCGCTAACACTCGTTCGATAGTTTCTCGGCGATCGAAGACTTTTCCATTCCACATGTATTCCGTAGTGGCAATCAACACTTTCGGCTCGAGCTGGCTGAAGCGAGCGATGATTGCGCTATCGCCAAATTCTGGAGAGGCACCTGCCAACGTTGCGCCAACGCCAAAACCAGCGAGCACGAATGAGAGCACTTCAAATCCAATAGGCAGAATCGACACCACTCGATCCCCTTCGGAGATGCCAGCCTCTTGAAAAACGCCAATGATTTTCGCGATATTTTCGCTTAGCTCTGCGTGGGTGAGGACGTTGCCCTTATTTGTAAGATCGGATTCGCTGACAAGCGTGACTGATGTTTTCGGGTCCAGCAGATTCTCCAAGTAACTGACTTGGGCATCCGGAAAAAATCTTGAATCTGGCAATGTGCTCACCTCAAGAGCGCGCGATCCCTTCTCGCCAATCACTGAAATGAAATCCCAGAGCGCGCTCCAGAACTCCTCAGGTTTTTCTACCGACCAGCGCTGGAGATCTGCAGTGGTTTGGCCACCATGTAGCGCTGTGGTTGAAAGTAGAAACTTGTACATCGCAGTTGCTTCAGGGTGATGCGGAGTCCAAGCACGAGCCGATTGGCTCATCGAGCAACCCATCCATTATCGATACCAAAAGAGGAACCAGTAATTGATTGCGAGTTTGGGCCGCATAAAAATAGCGCGAGCGCAGATACTTCCTCAGGTTCAATTAATCGCTTGACCGCCGCAGGTGCCAACATGATCTGATCTATGACCTCTTCATTACTCAAGCCATTTACCTCTGCTTGGTTTGCAATCTGCTTCTCCACTAACGGAGTGCGCACATATGAAGGAGCAATGGTGTTCGCCGTAACCCCGTGCGCTCCACCTTCTAACGCAATTGCCTTATGTAAACCTTCGAGCCCATGTTTTGTTGTGACATAAATGGATTTGAAAGGCGATGCAACGTGGCCGTGAATACTGGAAATACCAATAATGCGCCCCCACCCAGATTTATACATATGTGGCAAAACTTTTTGGGTGAGATAGAACGGTGTACGCAACATCAAAGAGAGCATCAAATCCGCTTGTTCAATCGGAAAGTCCTCGATGGGTGCGACATGTTGTACGCCGGCATTGTTAATGAGGATGTCCACCTCGAGATTATCCGGAAAGTTTCGCTCTGGATCTGAAAGATCCGCCACCACCGTGGTCACTTGCCCAGACGATAACTTTGCTAATCCAATCTCATCTCTATCCACTGCAATTACTTTTGCTCCGGCGCTAGCGAACTCCAACACACATGCTTTACCAATGCCAGAACCGGCTCCCGTTATCAGAGCAGTCTTGCCAATCAGAGAAGTGCCGGGCATGCCACGATTCTAACTAGAGGAATATCGCAACGGAACCAAGGATTATCGAGGTGATGTACAGGCGTTGCATCAGGCCGTGGTGGAGGCTGATCGCGGCGCTTGCGCCAAATCGCTTGTGATTGAAAGTCCCCATGATGGTTGCGATTACGGGGTAGGTGGAGAAGCCACCGGTGAGTGCGGCACCGAGCGTTTGTGAGAATTCGGATAGGACGAAAACCAACGTGATGACAAGTGCAATTCGTAGATACAACTCCCACCTCGGTGATGAGAGCGGAGTAGTAATCGCCTCATACTTCGGCCAGAACTTATTCACTAAGAAGAGCGCCATTGCCAAGAGAATGAAAGTCAACCAAAGCGGAATATGTAACAAGCTCACAAAATAAACAGAACCGATGAAGGTCACCGTTGCGCATGCGATTGATACATACCAGGGCGCACGAAGTGCAACGAGCGCGTAGCACCACGCAAAAGCAACTAAGGAAATTTGCCCTAAGAGCGAGCCATGTGCAGTCTTTGCAGCGAAGTCAGCGCCATCTTGCAAGAAGATAATGAGAATGATTGGACCGGTGACAAGTGGCCACCCCATAAATCTGCCGCCGGCGTTGGCGCTCGTTCTCGCTTGTAGCCAGGTGACAATCAGCATCAGAAGCGGTGAGAGGAAAATCTTCAGCGCTAGGAGGACACCTTCATTCACCGTTACTCAGAACCTCGGTGATGACCAACCTCGCTGAAAGAACGCAAGATGCGAAGTCCATCGCGATGCCAAACTGAGAGCGTAGTAATACTGCACGGATCGATATCTACGTGAAACGCTGCATGACTTGGCGCAGAGAGAGTTAGTCGCACAATCTGTCGAATAACTACATTGTGTGTGACAACGCAAATCTTATGCTCTGGATACTGCGCGATGACGGTGTTCATGTTTCAATTGAAGAATACGAATTGACGAACAATAACCAAAAAACCTGCAGAATCATCCATTTTTATATCGTGGGCTCGAAAGCTTGGATGCTTTCTTAATCGTTGGTATCACTTCATTGTATTTCACTTTATATGTCTGGGATATCTTATTTCGTACTTCAGCAAGAGCGCTGAGTGTTGATTCATAGTCTAATGTCTCTGCCTCACCTCCTGCCATCGAGATACTTACAGCTCCAATCTCGCCAGAAGGAATCAAACCGACGGACATGCCTAAACAAAAGATACCTTCCGTAAATTCGCCTTTATCTTCAGAATAACCATTTTTCGAGACTGACTGCAAATTATTGACAAGATTTTCGTAATCGGAAATTGAATTACTGGTGTACCGAACGAACTCTTGCTCTGAATATGTGGCTTCAATCTCATCTGGAGATAGATTCGCCAGCATGGCCTTACCGATTGCCGTTGCGTGAGCCGGAAGGCGAACCCCCATTCTTGAGGCAAGCACTACTCCTCCTTCTGGTCTAGCCTTCTGCAAGTAAACAACTTCTGATTGATCGAGAACGCCAAACTGAATGACTTTACCTAGTCGTTCAGACGCTTCTTTAATAATTGAATGCACTTGGTCTAACATCACATAATTGCGAGATGCTGATATACCAATTTCGAATATCTTGCGACCAATCCTGAACTTCTTATCAAAAAGACATAAGAACTTCTTTTCGGTCATTTCATGAAGGAGTTGATGTGTACTACTTCGAGGAATTTCTAGAATTTCACTAATTTCAGAGAGTGTTAGACCATCTCTATTGGTACTGAGTAAGGAGAGGATAAGCATTGTTCTCTTTGCAGTTTTCAGCTCACTCACGCGCGCACCTCCTCCCACCGAAGAACTCTAGAGCCGTAATCTCTCAGGGATTCCAAGGCTAATCAAGGCCCAGTCGCAACTCCGGCCCAGGCTTAGAGCGCTAACCGTTTGAGGACGTCTCGGTTCAAGGTGTAACCCAAGCCGGGAGCATCAGATATTGAAAGGTGACCATTTTTAGCGACAGGGTTGTCGTCGAAAAGTACCCAAAAATGAGAATACCCACCCTCATCGGTCTTGGGGAAGTACTCAGTGAAGGGGGTGTTGATCTGCGAAAAGACCAGATGGAGGTTATGCAGGTCGTTGCCATGTGGTACGACGGGTAAGTCTTTGGCTGCGGCCATCGCCCAAATTTTCCGCGCCTCGGTGATTCCTCCCACCCGATT
>CAMAPN010000044.1 GCA_945860275.1 Bifidobacterium breve | reverse complement strand
TCTGGTGGTAAGAATGTAGCGCCAGCAGTTCTTGAAGATCGCCTGCGCTCTCACCCGCTTGTCAGCCAGTGCATGGTTGTTGGCGATAACAAGCCGTACATCGCAGCGCTGGTCACCATCGACCCAGATGCTGTAAAAGTTTGGGCTGCGGCTAACAACAAGGGCGGCGCAGAGATCGCTGATCTTGCGAAGGATTCAGCACTTATCGCAGTCGTCCAAACGGCAGTTGATGAAGCGAACAAGGCGGTAAGTAAAGCCGAATCAATACGTAAGTTTACAATCTTGCCAGTTGATTTCACGATTGCTGGTGGCCACCTAACTGCAAAGCTCTCTGTAAAGCGGCATGTGGTAGCCAAAGAGTTTGCAGTAGAGATTGAAAAGCTCTACGAGTGAGGCTGTTGAGCGATTAAAAGTCGCTCGCGATCTACACGACACGCTTGCTCAAGAGATTGCTGCTCTTGGATTCACCTGCGATGAGGCTATTGCCCTCGAACCGATAGGTGCATCCCGGAGTTCTTTACTGGAGATTCGATCTAAATTGTCGCTATTGAGCACAACTTTGCGCGATGAGATCGCACTCCTTCGAGATGAAGAGCGAAGTTTCGTTGAAATGCTCGATGGTTTTGTGCGTGAGGTTAATGGGACCAGTGGAATCTCGATTACCAATACTGCGGCGGACTGCTTCGCACTTGCGCCCACAGAAACCGTTGAATTATTTCGTGCGGCAAGAGAGATTCTCACAAATATTCTTACGCACTCAGGTGCTACGAGTATCACTATCTCGTCCCGCACAACCAGTACCGAGCAAGAGCTGGCGATAACCGATGATGGTAACGACTACTTAATCAGCGCTATAGAGCCGATCCATCACTTCGGTGCACAAGGAGTTCGAGAGCGGGTTGAATCACTCGGTGGAACTATGGATTATTCTCGAGAAAATTCGCTCAACTACTATCGAATTTCGCTTTCGCTATGTTAACTGCGAATAGCGCTGCCGAAGGAAATAATCTCAAACTTCTCATCGTCGAAGATCATCCTATTGTTCGCCAAGGCTTGATTCGCGCCCTGGAAGCAAACGGCTTTCAAGGGATACATGAAGCGGGAAATTGTGCTGAAGGGCGTGGTCAGTTGGCAAAAATCAATCCCGACATCTTGATTACCGACCTTCATCTCCCCGATGGATTGAGTTTTGAATTGATTCAGTGGGCGCGCGAAATAAAGCCAAATCTTGCAATTATCATTCTTACCGTCGAGAACAATTCGAATTTCTTAGTCGCTGCTGCGCAATCAGGGGCGAACGCACTTATTCATAAATCAGCGCCCATTACCCACCTCATTAAAGCTATCGAGTTGGCACTTAAGGCGCCTCAAAGTTTTACAGCAGAGGGGCTTGGGGAAGCGATTCGACGAGAACGAGAAAAACCCAAACTCACCCCTCGCGAATTGGAGATTCTAGATCGACTGATCTCTGGAGATGAATTACAAGTAATTGCTAATCAGTTGTTCATCAGTCTTCCGACAATCAAGACTCATCTGACCTCGATTTACCGAAAATTAGATACTGATAACCGAACGACTGCAGTTACTCGCGCTCTCGCTCTTGGATTAGTTCATATCAAGTAGCGCTCGAAAGCGAGCGCCAATTACATGCCAGCCCCACTCTCGCTCCATCCAGGCTCTGCCCTGCGCGCCCATACGTGCGCGCGATTCATGATCGTTAAGCAACTCTTGTAACGTGTGGGCAATCTGGTTGATGTTGCGCCCATCGACCACTCGCCCGGTGACTCCCTCTTGCACCGCATCTGGTGCGCCACCTGAATTGCCCGCAAGAACAGCAATCCCTGCTGCGCTGGCTTCTAAATAGACGATACCCAAACCCTCAACTTCGAGGCCGCCAAATCTATCTCGCGCGGGTGAGGCGAAAATATCGGCAAGACGAAAATGATCAGGCAACTCTTTATAAGGCACCCGCCCCACAAAAGTGACCGAATTCTCAATTTTCAAGGTAGCAACTCGCTTGCGGAGAGATTGCTCATAGTTGCCGGCACCGACTATTAAAAGGTGTACATCAGGATTCGTTTCTCGCACAATAGATAGCGCATCGATCAAAGCGTCTTGACCTTTACGTTGCACAATTCTTCCAACACAGAGGATGATTCGTTTCTGTTCTAGGCCGTATCGTTCAATTAATGTCGCTGGTTTCTCGCCGGGGGTGAAAAAATCAAGATCAACGCCAGGTGGTAGCTGCTCCAATTTGGCGCGATCGGTTTGATGCAGCGCCTTACTAATCGCTTCTTTTGTGAAATTGCCTAGATACGTCAAATGGTCAACGTGTGCGCCAACCCTACGTAACATGGCGGAGAAGAGTGGAACTTTTGACCACCACACTTCATGGCCATGGGTAATTGCAACAATTTTTCGCACCCCCACTTTCCGAAGCGCTGGAGCGAGTAATCCAAGCGGAACACTCGCTCCAAAGACAACCTTCTCTATGGCATGCGCATGAATTGTTCCTGCGACGCGTTTTCGTAACCCTCGTGTGGGCAGGAGAATCCGCTGTCGATCCCGAACAACAACGACACCCAAATCATCTGAGATTTTCTGATCGTATTCTTCTTGTTGCGCAAGATCTTTTTGGCTCGAGGCATGGACAACTACCGAATTTTTCGGCAACTGAGCTATCAAGCCAGCGATGAAACTCTCGATGCCACCGCTCTGGGGTGGGAAATCATTGGTGACAAAGAGGACTTTTGCCACGCTATAGACGCACTGCCCCGACGTAACGCATCTGATTAATTGGTGCGATCTTTACTCGTGATCCAGGTCGAGGTGCGTGGACCATCTTGCCATTACCTACATAGATACCAACATGGCTGATGGGAACTTTGAAAAATACTAGATCTCCCGGTCGAAGTTGAGAGCGTGGCACTCTCTTTCCATATCGAAATTGGGCTCGTGAAGAGTGTGGCAAGGAAACTCCTGCTGCTGCGAATGCGCGCATCGTCAGTCCGGAGCAATCCCACGTTTGCATTCCGGCAGCGCCGAAAACATACCTGTCACCGATTTGCGCAAACGCATAACGAAGGGCGACGCCAGAACGGCCGGACGCTTTGAGATTCTTTGCTGTTTTGCGCGAGGAGGCCAAGTCGTTTGCCTCTGCGCGACGCTGCGCAGCAAGAAGTGCTTTTCGTTCCGAGGCTTTTAGAGACTTAAGAATTTTCTCAGCCTCAGCAAGTTTCGCATTCGCAGCTCTTGCTTGTGCTTCTAGTTTCTGTTGCGTTGCTCGAACGAGTTTTGCTTTATCGCTCACCAAGAATGTGGTTTGACGGAGTTTTTGAGTGGCGGATTCGTATCGACGCAATTCAATCGATCGGCGGCGAGTTAACGAGTCAAGATCTCCCGCTGACGCAAGGTATGAGCGCGGGTTACTCGAGAAGAGCAGCTGAAGCGATTGGCCAAGGCCGGAGCTCTTGTACTGCTCAAGGGCGATCGACCCAAGCGACTTTCGAATCTCTTCCAACTCGGTCCGCTGCTTTGCGGCCTTTTCTTGGACCCCCGCGAGCGTTTGATTAAGTTGTGCCAAACGCACCTTTGCCTCCTGCGCCCCCTCGGCGGCCGAGGCTGCCTGGTTCTGTAAATTAATGACTCGAGCTTGGACCTCGAGCAGTCGAGCGCTCGGGCGAGGTGCGCCGTGCGCTGCTGGCGCGGAAAGTAGGAGCGATATCGCCAACGACGCGCTCACCAGTGAGGCGATGTGCGCGCTCGTCGAGCGAAAACCGGGGGTGGTCACATGAGCAAGGCTAACCAGGCTGCTCCTGCCCGCTCAACTCCAAAGTGCCTGCGGCGCGGAAAACTCACCTGAGAATCGGCTAAGCAAGCCAGCTCTGGCCTACTGTTGGGCCATGTCCGATACCACTATCTCTGCGGGGGCCACAGGTCCCGCAGGTCCCGCAGGTCCCATGACCGTCGCCTCGCTGGTGGTCGCCAGCAATGGGGCGACCAGCATCATGGGCGGAAGTCGCGGGTTGCGCACCCCAGAGGATCGGGAGCGCTTCCTTGCGCTACGAAATGGACCAGATATCGCAGCCATCCTCGTCGGAGGGGCAAGCGCAGCGACCGAGCCATACCGGAGTGCGCCGCACCCATTAATCGTTTTCTCACGATCGCACGAACCAACCACCTTCCCTGGTGCGACCATGGTCAGCGGCCCAGTTCCTTCGATTCCAGAATTCATCGCTCAGTTGCGCAGAAAATTCGCGAACACCATTCTCTGTGAAGGTGGCGTGGAGTTGATCCATCTCTTGCTCGTAGATGAGCTCATCGATAGCTTTTTCATCTCACGAGTTGCTGCTACCGGTGATGGCCACTTCCTCGATGAAAACTTATTACGTTCAAAAATGACGCTTGTATCAACTGAGACGATCAATCAAACAACATTTGAGAGATACGAGCGCGCCTCCCGATAAGCGCTACTCCCCTGCTTACCCTTATATATATGAGTGGAAAGCTCGCTGGCTCGAGCGATGGCGCCTATGCCGATGATGTCGATGGTCTTTTTCGGGCGCTCCGCGGATTTCGCCCCCGACCAGAAATCGAGATCGAAGAGATTCCGGCACCGGCGAAACTTGCCTCGCATGGTTTTGCGATGCTTGCCGAATGTTTCGATGGCGAATTAGAGGTCGCCAATGGTCGCTTCGTGTTACTGCACGAACCAGGTGGGCAAGAGACATGGGGTGGCGACCTACGCGCCGTCACATTTATTAAAGCAGATATTGAGCAAGAGATGGGCTCTGACCCATTGCTCCCTCAGGTGGGTTGGTCTTGGTTTGAAGAATCCTTATCTGATCTCGACGCATCACATTTAAGTGGCACCGTCACGTTAGCGCTTAGCTCCTCATTCGGCGAGCTAGCTGATCGAGCTTCGCAATCAGAATTAGAGATTCGCGCATCATGGACGCTAGACGCATCAACTATTTCGGAAGTTCTCGATCATGTGGAGCGCTGGACTGAGCTGTTAGCACATTGCGCAGGTTTGCCACCGCTATCACAAGGTGATGGCATCTCAACAATGGTTCGTCGCAATAAATGATGCAGGAGCAAATCAACGGCGAGGAAGAGGTCTCGCCAGAAACTCCACCGCTACTTGGCGCGCCACGCACACCACTGCCAAATTTGGTTACAGATATCGAAGGAATCGCTTCAGTTGTTGCGGCGCTCAAATCAGGGTCTGGCGATATCGCACTTGATGCAGAGCGCGCGTCTGGCTATCGATATTCACAACGCGCATATCTCATCCAGATATATCGACGAGGTGGCGGACTCCACCTCATCGATCCTGCTGCATTTGCCGAAAGCGAGTCCGAGGTGGATATACGAGAGATATTTGCCCCATTAAATGCAGTAATCCAGTCAACAACTGTTGTCATCCATGCCAGTTCGCAGGATTTACCGTGCTTACGCGAAGTGGGCCTTAATCCATTGCAGTTATTTGATACCGAACTTGCTGGAAGGGTTGCAGGGTTTCCACGAGTTGGATTGGGCGCACTCACTGAATCGCTCTTAAATCTGCGTTTAGCAAAAGAACACTCCGCTGTCGACTGGTCGATTAGACCGTTACATCATGATTGGCTCATTTATGCCGCGCTTGATGTTGATGTACTACTCGATTTAAAAGATGAAATAGTGCGCGTACTTATCGAGCGAAAGAAACTTGAGTGGGCTATCGAAGAATCTAATGCTGCGCTGGAGATGTCACCTTCGGTAGGACGGAAAGAGCCTTGGCGACGCACTTCAGGTATTCATCAAGTGAAGCGTCCTGACCAGTTAGCCATCGTTCGTGAATTGTGGGCAACGCGCGATGAGATTGCGCGCGAACGAGACATTGCCGCGGGGCGACTTGTGAATGATCGAGCTTTAGTGGCATGCGCACTTCGTGCACCACACTCAATCACTCAACTCAGTGGACTTCCGGCATTTAAGAAAGATACGCAGCGCTGGTGGCACGCGCTCGAACGGGCGCGGGCAAATCCTTCCGTTCCAAAACCTCCCGCAAGTGATGGGCCACCGGCACATATTCGAATGTGGCGTGAACGATCTCCGCGCGCATATGCGCGCCTGACGCATGCGAAGGCGCGTCTAGCTGAGTGCGCAGCCGCTGTGGAGGTACCGGTCGAGAATTTAATTTCCCCAGACACCGTTCGCCGCTTCTGTTGGCAGGATCCCCCATCTGGCGGTCGCAGCGAGAGCGAGGTCGCCCAATTCCTGGCCGAGCGCGGCGCCAGAGCCTGGCAAATCTCTTTCACTGTCCCACTCCTACAGGCAATCGAAAGTGAAACCGAGCCGCTCCAGGCGCCTGAATCAGAGCCAACAGCGCTGACAGAGAGCGCTGAGCACACAGAGGTGAGCGAACTCTCATGATTTACGCAACACAATAGTTGCGTAAATAAGGCTCCCCGGTTTAGGCTCGTCCTGACGGTAGATACAGAGCGCAGAGCTAAAACGCTCTCCGAATGAAGGGTTCACACGACGATGTTAAGTAATTTCCTTGTTGGAATCCGAGAGGGCCTTGAAGCAGCGCTCATCGTCGGAATTTTGATTGCCTACATCGTCAAAGTTGGAAATAGAAAACATCTCGCAGCAGTCTGGACCGGCGTTGCCGCTGCACTAGCTATCAGTTTTGCCACCGGCGGATTCTTAGCATTTACTTCAGCTGAACTCTCTGAGCGTGGCGAACAACTCTTTGCGGGTACCACCTCACTTATTGCAGTTGGTCTTGTCACCTGGATGGTCTTCTGGATGAAGAGCGCAGCACGTGGTTTGCGTGAAGA
>CAMAPN010000043.1 GCA_945860275.1 Bifidobacterium breve | reverse complement strand
TTGTTATCGGGGTCGGTGTAATTCCGAACCGGCAGTTATAGTCTGCGACCCGCACACAGCCAGTGAGCGGTGGACTCAGTGAAATTCTGAGACCGACGGTTAAAGTCCGGATGAGAGATAACGACAGCAGCTGCGTCGCTGAAATTTTCGGCACGCTAGTTGCGCATCTCTCTTTTCGCACCCCGAAAACGCTTGATTAATGAGCGAGGGGGTGACGTGTGAAATCTACTGAGGAGATCTTTGGCGATCTTGCTGCGCTCTCGCTCGATGCTGCAGGTTGGTGCGTGCATAACCCCAACGTTTCGGCAGCTATTTATGACATCGACGGAAATTTCATCGCCGCCAGTGCACATAAAAAGAAAATTTCTAACGATCATGCCGAGGTAATTGCGCTGCAAGCAGCGGGAGAGCGAGCGCATGAAGCGACGCTCTATGTTTCGCTTGAACCTTGTAATCACAGCGGTGCAACTGGGCCGTGCACTAAAGCAATCAAAGCAAGTGGAATTAATAAGGTTATCTATGCAGTTGCCGATCCAAATCCACTTGCAAGTGGTGGAGCAAATGCCCTGCGTGAAGCGGGAATCGATGTTATTTATCAGCAGAGTGAACTATTGGAGTTTGCACAACGGGCCTGGCTCCATCGCATTAAGTACGGTCGCCCACTCATAACGGCGAAGATCGCAATCACCCTCGACGGGAAGATTGCAGCATCTGACGGTTCATCCCAATGGATTTCCTCTACTGCAGCACGAGAAGATGTGCAGAAGTTGCGCGCTGAAGTAGGCGCAGTAATTACAAGTACAGCGACATACTTGGCAGATAACCCATCACTCTTGCCGCGCATTGATGGCGCGCCAACCCCGCTTCGAGTGGTGATGGGAAATAGCGCCGTGAGTGCAACAGGTTTTCATCATGTGAAGTCTCACGAGTTCATAGAGCTTATTGAATGGCTCAATCACGAAGGGGTTAACCATGCCCTCGTCGAAGCAGGTGGCACATTCCTTGCAGCTCTCCTAAATGCTGATTTGATTGATGAATTAGTGGTTTATCACGCTCCAAAAATCCTCGGCTCTGGAACGCCATGGGTGGAAAACCTTGGTATTTCCACTCTCGCAGATGCTATCGAACTTAAATGTTTAGCTACATCGCAGATCGGCGACGACATCAAAACCCATTACAGAATTGTGAGGAAATGATGTTTACCGGATTAGTCCAAGAGTTAGGTCACATCACGAGCATCGCGCTATCGGAAAGTTCGGCGGTGTTAACAATCCACACGCCACAAAGCGCGCCAAATATCAACAAGGGCGACTCAGTTGCTATCAACGGCGCCTGCTTAACTGCTATTGAAGTCGGCACTGATTCATTTAGCGCGGATGTGATGATCCAAACGCTTCGTATGACAAATCTTGGAAGCCTCGTAACGGGTTCGCCTGTCAACATTGAATTATCAGCGCGGCTGGATTCGTTGATGGGTGGCCATATCATGCAAGGGCACGTAGATGGTGTAGCCGAAGTTATCGAACGTTCTCCAGGAGAAAAATGGGAGAAGTTCGTCGTCACAATTCCGGAATCGCTCTCGCCTTTTATTGTGAATCAAGGCTCTATTGCTCTCGATGGAATTTCACTTACTGTCGGCGAAATAAACGATTCCAACAATCAAGTAACGGTTTGGCTTATCCCAGAGACACTGGCAAAAACTAATCTCTCCCAGAAACAGGTTGGCGATAGCGTTAATGTTGAGGTAGATGTACTCGCGAAGTATGTCCAGCGCCTTGTTCAAAAGGCGGTGCAGAAATGAGCCCAGCAAACCCTGCACTGGAGAGGTACCGATCTGGTGGCTTAGTCATCGTCACCGATGATGAATCGCGAGAGAATGAGGGCGATTTAATCGTTCGCGCAGATCTCCTCACGGTAGAACAAACAGCGTTCATCATCCGACACACCACAGGCATTCTCTGTGTTGCCATGGGCGAAGCAGATGCACGCCGCCTTGGTCTTCCCCGCATGCTCGAGCGAAATGAAGATCAACGAAGTACCGCCTTCACCGTCTCAGTTGATTTACGCGAAGGAATCACAACGGGAGTAAGCGCCGAAGAGCGGACGCGGACAATCAAGGCGCTAGCTGATCAGAGCTCAACGGCAGCGACTTTTGCTCGCCCAGGCCATATTTTTCCACTCATTGCGCACCGAGATTTACTCCGCGGTCGTGCAGGCCACACTGAAGCTGGTGTTGTCTTATCGCTACTCGTTGATGCGCCACCATTTGCGTTGCTCGCTGAGATTGTCAATGATGATGGTTCGATGACTCGGGGCGCCGCGCTCGAAAAGTTTGCACTAGAACATGACATCCCCATGATTTCAGTCAACGTCTTAAGTGAATTAGCTTCGGCGCAGAAGATCACACTTGCACACGTGCCAACCACTTTTACCTGGACGCAGCTGCCTTCAGCGGACGGGGATTGGGAAATTGCACCATACGATGCACTTAAGTACCGCGAGCACGTGATTCTCAAATACGGAACTGGAATTAATCCCAAGATCCGCATTCACTCAGAATGTTTCACCGGAGATGTGCTTGGTTCGCAACGCTGCGATTGTGGTGAGCAATTGGCTATCTCTCGAGAGGTAATCAAGGAACATGGCAGCGGGTATCTGATCTATTTACGAGATCATGAAGGTCGCGCAATCGGTTTGGATAAGAAGCTGCAGGCCTATCAATTGCAAGATCAGGGGTTGGATACCGTCGATGCCAATCTCTCTTTAGGGTTGCCAATCGATGGACGCGAATGGGCAGATGCCGTCGATATCTTGAGGGCACTTGGCGTCCAGAAATTCACGTTGCTCACTAATAATCCAGAGAAAGTACAGAGCCTCACTGAATCTGGTTTTGATGTAACGGTAGAGAGCATTGAAGCTCCAATAAATCCGATAAACAAGAGGTATTTAAAGACTAAGGCAGAACGTCTAGGACACTTAAGAAAGGTCGAATAATGGCTGGTGCAGCGCCGCAAATAGGGATAGCAAAAAGCCCACACCTGAAGGTTGCAATCATCACTGCTTCGTGGCATCAGGATATCTGTGATGCTCTGGTGCATGGAGCGAAGCGAGCTTGCGCTGATGCAGAAGTAAAATCTGTGGATGTCTTCTCAGTTCCAGGATCTTTTGAATTACCACTAGCAGCGCAACAGGCGTTCGAAGAAGGTTTCGATGCAGTTGTGGTTGTCGGATTAGTTCTTCGAGGCGAAACACCACACTTTGATTATGTCTGCCAAGGCGTGACCCAAGGAGTGATGGATGTGCAGCTGAAGTTCTCAAAGCCGATTGGTTTTGGAGTTCTTATGTGTGACTCACTTGCACAAGCACACGCTCGATCTGGCATCCTTGGGAGTCAAGAAGATAAAGGGTACGACGCGGGGGTTGCTGCTATTTCTATGGTGGAGCTCAAGCGAGGATAATTCCGCTCAATTCAAAGTGCGGGCTCGGGGGTAGCCCGTCACCTATTAGTCGATTTTTATTTTGTGCGCCGGCTCCTCTTGAACAAAGTCGCCTTCGTTGATTCATTCCGGAATCCCTTATTTCCTTCGACCACGATTTGATTATTTCGCACCTCAACTTGGAGGTCCTGTCGGTCGAAACCAGCAACTGCCATCTCAATCTCATGCTCGTTTTTACTAATTTTTTTGATGTTGTATGGCGGATAAGCCGGCAGCCCTCGTGAAAAAGAATCTTGCAGATCTTCAAGGATGTCCCACTCTTTATCGAAACCTACAGACCACGACTTCATATCTGGAAAGAAGTTGACCAGGCTTGGGAACATTGTTCGTGTGGAATCCCGTCTCTCTAATGCATTAGACATGTTTCTCCTTGAGTTATGTTTGATTAGATGATCGCCGGCTCCCACGTTAAGTAGAAGCCGACGACCTAGAGGTGAGTCACCCGCAAAGCCGGATGTGACGTGATCTTCGTCCCTCTTGGCTGCACAAAACAAACACAAGTGACCGACCCGTTAACTCGAGCGAGCAGCTCTTTGACGCTAACTTTCGGTCTCACTCCAAGTTGTATGGGACTTCCCCACCACTCTGCTCTTTGGAGTCCGAACTTCCCCCGATGCCTTAGGTCTTACGCTAAGAACACCTTGGTGATCCGGGCGACTCATGTAGAAACTTACAGCGATGCTTTGTGGCATTGAAGCGATTTTGCTCAAGCACGATTCTCAATAAACTCAATTTACTTTCACTTTCGCGTTTTTTTCGCAGAGATGAGCAGTACGTGAGGTAGTAGAATCTGGTTTCTTAGCAAAGTGAGTTGGGAGGTGCACATGACGACATACCGAGTGGCAATTGTTGGCGCAGGTCCAGCAGGTTATTTCACAGCGCAAGCGCTGAATAACTCGATAAATGACGAACGTAATTTTTTAATCGATATGTTCGATCGACTTCCAACTCCATGGGGATTGGTACGCAGTGGTGTGGCGCCAGATCACCCAAAAATCAGGACGGTTACCAAGGTTTTCGAGAAAATTGCATCAGAATCAAATTATCGTTACTTCGGAAATGTCGAATTAGGTAAAGACATTCATATCTCTGATTTAGAGAAGATTTATGATGTTGTGGTTCTTGCTACAGGAACCTCGCTAGGAAAAAAGCTAGGAATTCCTGGCGAAGATTTGCCCGGAGTGATTTCTGCTGCAGATTTTGTTCCTTGGTATAACGGACATCCAGACTATGTAAATGTAAATCCACAACTTTCCGGCACATGTGCCATTGTGATAGGCGCAGGAAATGTTGCAATGGATTGTGGTCGCATACTCGGATTAGTGCCACATGAATTGAATAGCACGGATATTGCAGATCATGCACTTGATGTTTTTCACGATAGTTCTATTCGAGATGTCACGATAGTTGGGCGTAGAGGTCCTGAACATGCTGCGTTCACTTCACCTGAACTACGCGAACTTCCGAAACTTACTGAAACTGATGTATTCATCAAGGAAGAGCAGATTGCAGATGCAATAGCTCGCGTCGGCTCTCGCCTAGAGAATGAGAAAGATCTTCGCTCTAATCTTGAAGCGATGCGCGAAATCGCTCATGCGGACCGCCGTGGAAATGAGCGCAAGCTCTCGCTCGCCTTTCTGCTCACTCCACTTGAGGTATTGGGCGAGGGTCGAGTAGAACGAGTGCGCTTTGCCGTAAATAAAGTGATAGATGATGTCGTCACAGGAAGCGATGAAGTTATCGAGCTGCCGTGCGATCTCCTGATTACAGCTATTGGTTATGAAGCTGCAGAAATTCCCGGAATTACCAATGAACGGGGACGGGTAGCCAATAACGAAGGAAAGATTCGAGATGGCGTGTATGTAGTTGGTTGGGCAAAGCGCGGACCTTCAGGGGTTATCGGCACCAATAAGAGCGATTCCAGCGAAGTAGTGAAGAAAATCCTGTTGGAATTACCAGCGGCCCCAAAGGGCTCCGCAGATATCTCCGAACATCTCAATGGTGAAACGATCGTTACCCACGATGGGTGGAGCGCTATCAATGTGGCAGAGGTTTCTGCGGGAGAAGAGCGCGGCAGACCCCGTCGGAAGGTAGTTTCGTGGTCAGAATTGCTGAGTTTGGGTGGGGTCAAGACCACCTAGTAGGCTCTGCTCCGCTCCAAAATATTGCGCCCGTAGCTCAACGGATAGAGCATCTGACTACGGATCAGAAGGTTAGGGGTTCGAATCCCTTCGGGCGCGCGCTACATTTTCCTTACACGCGCCCGTAGCTCAACGGATAGAGCATCTGACTTCGGATCAGAGGGTTGGGGGTTCGAGTCCCTTCGGGCGCACACGGATCAAAGCAAGTAATACTCAAACGAGGTATAGATGGCAGTGAAATCAGGAAATCGTGAAGCCCACTTTCCAGCAATCGAAAAAAAGTACGGTGAGAAAATTACACACTGGATCTCCTTACTCAAAGATTTTGAAGGCACAAAATATCCAGAGCAAGTAGCTTTTCTGAGAGAGAATTATGGATTCTCGCAAGCCCATGCAAATGCGCTTGTAATGCATGTGCGCGGATCTACGAGTTCAAAGCGTTTTGATCAACCCAAGGATTTCTTCGAGAAGCTGGATCCCGAGGCTGCAAAAACTGCAAAGCAGATCTTCAAGGCAATACAAACCAAATATCCGAAACTTGAGTTAGTTATTGCTTGGAATCAACCAATGCTTCGCTTGGACAAGGATTATGTTTTTGGTCTCTCAGTAGCCAAAAAGCACATCACTCTTGCACCATGGAGCACCGAAGTACTCGAGAAATTCACCCCAAAATTGAAAGATTATCCAGTGAATAAGAAGACTTTTATCGTGCCAATTGGCTGGAAGGTTGATGCGCCACTATTACAAGCGATGGTGCGGGCTAGATTGGCCGAACTTAAGTAGAAATCCGAGCAAAATCCTGAACTTAATGAGTGGTAAAGCGGGCATAAATTCGCTGGTATGATTCTCTTCGTAAGCGAAAATTAAGTAAAATACCAGTAACTACATAAGGTAGTTGCCTTGCGAGTCTTAATCTCAAATATCTATCGAGACACGCATCATGTTTCGATAAGGATATCCCGTGTCATTTAACGATCTTGGCGTGCACTCTGCCATCCTCCCAGCGTTGAAATCAGCTGGAATTACTGCACCATTCCCCATTCAAACTGCCACGCTGCCCGATGCAATCGCAGGTCGCGACATATTAGGGCGGGGCCAAACGGGTTCGGGTAAAACACTTGCCTTCGGTCTGGCCATGATTACTCGATTGGCAAATCGAAAAGCAGAGCCTTTTCATCCAATCGGATTGATTCTTTCGCCAACTCGCGAATTAGCAATGCAGATTTCCGATGCGATTGCTCCACTAGCGCGATTCGTTAATCTCAATACTCAGGTTGTTGTAGGTGGACTTGGATATTCCAAGCAGATCCAGGGCCTTCGTCGTGGCGTACCAAT
>CAMAPN010000042.1 GCA_945860275.1 Bifidobacterium breve | reverse complement strand
TATCGGTGCGCGTACGTATCTCGCCAAGTAGTGGTAAAAGTGAAATACGGCTTATGGATTACTTCGGCAGAAAAAGCCGCAATAGAGCGCGTTCTAGCGAGCTGTCCAAATTTTAAGGCGCCAACTAGCTAAATGCTTTACTGACGCTGAACTTAGTTAGATAGCAGCGTCGCCGCGCTCACTTGTGCGCACGCGAATAACCTCTTCAACGGCGGTGACCCAAATCTTTCCATCACCAATGCTTCCGGTATTTGCCGATGCAACAATCACATCAGTAATCCGCTTAACGTCACCATCACTTACTAGAATCTCAAGCTTGGATTTTGCAACGAAATCAACGGTGACGCTCGCACCGCGATAAACCTCGGTATGGCCCTTTTGCCGACCGAAGCCATCAACCTGAGTGACCGTAATTCCACTAATGCCAGCTTCGTGTAACGCATCTTTAATTGCGTGCACGCGCTGTGGCTTGACGACAGCAGTTATTAATTTCATGGCAACTCCCTGCTATAAATCATAGGCCGATTCGGCGTGCTCCACAGTATCTAGACCCGTCATTTCTTGATCACGAGAGACCCTAAATCCAATAGTTCGTGAGATAACTGTGGCGATAATCCAGGTTCCAATGAACGAGAACGCGGCAACTGTTGTTGCGGCAATTACCTGCTTAAAGAGCAAATCTGGATTCCCGCTGATAAAGAGTCCGTCGCCACCTGCGCTATTTGCCGCTTTACTTGCCAAGAGCCCGATACCGATCATGCCCACGAATCCACCAACACCATGGATACCCACGACATCTAACGAGTCATCATAATTCCATCGATATTTCAGTGAGACGGCGTAGGCAGATGCAACGCCACCTACAAGTCCAATCACTAACGCGCCAAGTGGTGTCACAAAACCACAGGAGGGAGTGATGGCAACTGCTCCAGCAATTGCTCCTGATGCAACGCCAAGGGTTGTTGGCTTTCCATTGCGCACTCGTTCGTATGCAATCCATGACATCGCTGCAGCTGCTGTTGCGATTTGCGTATTAATCATCGCAACTGAGGCGAGGTGTCCTGCGGCGAGCGCGCTTCCTGCGTTAAATCCAAACCATCCGAACCAGAGCAATCCGGCGCCAAGGAGGATGAAAGGAATGTTATGTGGGCGCATCGCATCGCGCTTAAAACCTTCACGTCTGCCAAGGACTATGGCAAGTGCCAGCGCTGCAGCGCCCGAGTTAATTTCCACAACAGTGCCACCAGCAAAATCAAGAGCACCTAATTTGTCGATGATCCAACCGCCTGAGCCACCTTGCGCTGCAAATGCCCAGTGTGCAACCGGTGCGTAAATCAAAGTGAGCCAGACCACGATAAAAACTACCCACGCACCAAATTTTGCGCGGTCGGCTATCGCGCCCGATAGCAGCGCGACGGTGATAATCGCGAATGTCATTTGGAACATCACAAAAGCAAGCGTGGGAATCTCACTACCTTGTGCGCCAACTACCGTGTTGAGCGTTCCATTTAATCCAACATGAGTGAGATCACCTATCAAACCTTGTCCAGTGTCTGGAGCGAAGGCCAGCGAATAACCCCAAAGAATCCAAACGATCGTGCCTACTCCGATTGCCGCGAAGGACATCATCATCATGTTGAGCGTGCTTTTCGTTCGCACTAAACCACCGTAGAAAAGCGAGAGAGCCGGTGTCATAAGCAGAACAAGTGCAGCGCTAGCCAAGACCCATGCGGTGTCGGCGCCATTGATAGGAAGATTTGTCATGGAGTGAGGATGTTCGTCTTCTGTTACGAACGTGTTACATAGATGTGGCGTTTTGGAAACAGAACGCAAGCGTCAATTTGCTTAAGAGTGTGGGGTGAGCGACGGGGCTCGAACCCGCGACATTCCGGACCACAACCGGATGCTCTACCAGCTGAGCTACGCCCACCATGTATTTCCGTTTTGCTGGGTCAATAGTACCGGCTTTTATCGCACGCTCACTCGGAGCTGGAGTTGAGAAAAATCGATGCGCGATAGTGCGCCAATTCTGCAATCGAGTCTCGGACATCGCCGAGGGCGCGGTGGTTTCCGCTCTTCTCTGGCGCAGCAAAGTAAGCCTTGGGGTACCAGCGCTTGGCAAGCTCCTTAATAGAGGAGACATCAACGCTTCGATAGTGCAGGTACTCGTTAACGCGGGGGAGATCGCGTGCGATGAAGTTTCGATCGAGCCAGAGGCTATTGCCGGCCAGCGGAGACTTACCTGCAGGGATACCGCTTTCCACCAGATACTCGAGGATTAGCGCTTCTGCTTCAGCCAGACTTTTTCCTGAAGCAAGTAGTGGCAATAAGCCAGAGTCGGTATGCATTTGCCTCACGAAATCACCCATCTGGATAAGCGCCGCATCCGGCGGCTTGATGACAACTTCCACGCCAGCGCCAATGGGATTGAGGTTCTCATCGGTAGCAAGGACAGCAATCTCGACCAGGGCATCAGTAGGGAGGTTCAGGCCCGTCATTTCACAATCAACCCAGATTAACGGCACGCCCTCATTCACCCGCTCAATCTACCCAGCGCAGGTCCGATATGAGAATTCCCCATCTGTTCACCTTGTTGTAACCCAATTTGGTTGGGGGCTAGAGCGGAGTTCGGAAGGCTAAGCGCGTGACGATTGCAGATGTCGAGCGGCCAAATCCAACTCCCGCGCCTCGAATTTTGGAGAGCAAGCCTCGCTTCTCTGATCGAGTCTTCCGCGCAATTGTTGGACTAGGCGGATTTAGCTCTCTCATCATTTTGGGGTTAATCGCTGGCTACCTCTTCTTCCGAGGTTTTTCGATTCTCAGGCGCGAGGGTCTCTCCTTCATCACAAGCTATGAGTGGGTCTCTTCAATTAACACAGATGGAACGCTGGGTTCAGATCCCTCTACTTATGGCGTTGGTGCAATGCTTATTGGCACCCTCGTCACGGCAGCAATCGCTTTGGTCATTGGTGTTCCCGTTTCGGTCTTCGCTGCTTTGTATCTAACATTTTTTGCTCCGCAAAGAATTAAAAGAGCGCTCATCACTGTTGTGGATTTGATGGCAGCCTTTCCTTCAATTTTATTTGGACTCTGGGGACTCTATGTCTTGATGGAACCAGGAATGTATGTCGCAGAACTGCTCAATAAATATCTCGGTTGGATTCCGCTGTTTGCCGTTCCCGTTCCCGTTTTCTTGCGCTCGCCGTTTATTGCCGGTCTTGTTCTGGCAGTAATGATTATTCCAATCGTGACAGCTATATCGCGCGAGATTTTCTCTCAAACTCCACTCGATCGAATTCAGGCGGCCTACGCCCTCGGTGCAACAAAGTGGGCGATGATTAAGAACGTAGCGTTCCCCTACAGCTACAGCGGAGTTGTCGGTGGGGCGATGCTTGGACTCGGTCGCGCTATGGGAGAAACCGTTGCAGTCTTCACCGTACTGAACATTCTTTACCAAGCAAATTTCCAAATTCTTTTGGGCGCAGGAGGCAATCTCGCCTCGCACATCATCTTGAAATTCGGCGAAGCCTCCGAAGATGAAATCAAAGCGCTCATGGCCTCCGGTTTTGTGCTCTTCTTAATGACACTTGCTGTAAACATGATTGCCAATTTCATCGTAAGTAAGACTGGACGGCGCGGACGATGACAATTTCCACCCCAATCAAGCCATGGCGTCCAACCAAGCGCGATTACTCTTTTCAAATTGCCATCGTCATCGGCAGTGTGATTGCCGCCTATCTATTGGTTACCAATACCGGGTTCGAAGGCCGACTACCGCTGGTAATTTTCTTTGGCATCTTCTCGGTTTCTGCTCTAGCAATTCTCGCGGGCATTCGACGTGGAAAAGAATCTGCAAAAGATGCGATTATGGCTGGTGTTGCCTATGCCGGCGTCTTTGCCCTCCTGTTGCCTGTGGTCTCGATTCTTTGGACGGTAATTTCTCGCGGCACGGCTGCGATTTATGGCGGATTTTTCACAACCGACATGGCTCAAGATCCCTTCTCGTCACCGCTCGACGAAGGCGGAATTGCACACGCTCTTATCGGCACTCTTTGGTTAATTGTTATTGCACTGATTATTTCGGTCCCACTGGGAATTCTTACGGCGCTCTACCTCACCGAGATAAAAGGTCCTGGTTCCGCACTGATTCGCTTCTTAGTCCAAGCAATGAGCGGTATCCCATCAATCGTTGCTGGATTGTTTATTTACTCCGCGCTCATCTCAGGGAGTGGGCGAGGCTTCTCCGGATTCATGGGAGCCCTCGCCTTAAGTATCCTGATGATTCCTACCGTTGCGCGAACAGCTGAAGAGGTTTTACTCCTGGTTCCACCAGATTTACGCGAGGCAGGACTTGCCCTCGGTGCAACGCAGTGGAAGACCGTTGCGCTCGTGGTTATTCCTGCAGCCAAGAGTGGGCTCGTAACCGCTGTAATTCTTGGAGTGGCACGCATCGCTGGCGAAACTGCACCGCTGTTGTTCACCACAGGCGGCGCCGATGATACGAACCTCAATCCTTTTGATGGAAATATGGGCACGATTCCGTTCTACATTTGGAAGGCGCTCATTGATGGCTCCCCAGAAGCTGCTTCGCGCGCATGGGCAGGAATTTTCATTTTGATGGTTGCCGTGCTGGCGCTATTTGCGTTAGCGCGTTTCTTCTCCCGGACAAAGAAGGTCAAATGAGTACCAATGAGAAAGAGGATGGTTCGATGAACTCCACGACAACTCCAGCGAGCGCAACCTCAAGCAGTGCAGCTCGCACAAGCAGTTTGGGTGATGTCGCGACCGCCTCTGCCGCTGCACGTACCCGCTCTGAGCAGCCGGTCGGTAGCGGTCTTGAAGCTCGCAATGTGCATGCCTGGTTTGGTAAGTACCACGCCGTTACAGATATGTCTCTTGATTTCCCCACAGGAACTGTTACCGCCCTCATTGGCCCTTCTGGCTGTGGAAAATCAACCTTCTTGCGCACTCTTAATCGGATGCATGAATTTATTCCAGGTGCAGCTATGGCTGGTGAGGTATTACTCCACGGAAAAGATATTTACGCACCAGGCACAGATGTGACAAAAATTCGTTTAAAAATCGGCATGGTTTTCCAAAAGCCAAATCCATTCCCATCCATGACAATCGGTGAAAACGTTTTAGCGGGCATTAAATTGGCACAGCTAAAGATCTCTAATAAGAACGACCTAATGGAAGAGTGCTTAGAGCGCGCTGGCCTGTGGAATGAAGTGAAAGATCGCCTTAATCAACCGGGCGGCTCACTCTCTGGTGGGCAGCAGCAGCGCTTATGTATCGCTCGCTCACTCGCGGTCCGCCCGGAAGTCTTACTTATGGATGAGCCTTGTTCAGCTCTTGATCCTGGCTCAACTCTAAAAATCGAAGAGACCATCTCTGAACTAGCGAAAACCATGACCATCATCATCGTCACGCATAACATGCAGCAGGCCGCTCGTGTCTCTGATTACACAGCATTCTTGCTCTCAGATGGCGGACCAGGGGAGATTGTTGAGTTTGCCCCCACACGTGAGATTTTCACGCGCCCGAAAGATAAGCGCACCGAAAACTACGTCACCGGCCGTTTTGGCTAATTAACCTGAAGTTCATGAGAGCGTCACTAGGAGTTGGGGCACACGTTCTCTGAAGTTTCTTCTTCTCCGTAAGTTTGTGTCTGACAACAAGTCAACTAACGGAGGAAATACATGAAAAAGTCGCTCGCAATTATTGCAAGTGCGGCAATTTTCACCTCTCTTATCGCTGCCCCTGCACAAGCGAAAGATGTGAAGTTAACTGGCGGTGGAGCGACATTCGCATTCCCGCTTCTTGATAAGTGCAAGGGTGAATTCACCACTGCGACCGGAGATTCCTATACATACGCTTCCCTAGGGTCCAGCGCTGGCCGATCCGGCTGGGATAAGGGAGATTACGATTTTGGGTGGAGTGATACTCCGCATGCAACACCTAAGGATCCCAACACTATCCACGTACCCGTCACGGCAGCGCCAGTTGCTCTGATTTACAACGTTCCTGGTGTCGATGAGCAAATCAATCTAACGCCAACGATTATTGCTGAGATTTTCTCACGCAAAATTACAATGTGGAACGATCCAAAAATCAAGAAAGAAAATAACAAGACCATCAAAACACCAGTATTCAAGACTCAGAAGATAAAGACCAAGGTAAAGGGTAAGACGGTTACCAAGACTGTGATCGCGGTAGATAAGAAGGGTCAGCCAGTCGTTGGCTCTTACAAGACCGAAACAGTCGAAATCGACTTTCCAAAGTTGCCAATCGTTGTGGTCTACCGCAATGATGGGTCGGGCACCTCAGGTGTTTTCACAAATTATCTAGCCGCGCAAGCTGCAGCGGTGTGGACCAAGCCAGGAAACAATGACTTCACACTCTCTTTCCCAGGGCAAATCAATGATGCTGCCAACTTCGGCGCGCTACAGGGCGCAAAAGGTTCAGAGCAAACTGTTCCATTGACTGCTCGAATCGCTGGCGCAATCACGTACGCCGAATCCAACTATGCAAAGCAAAATGCGCTTCCAGTGGCAAAAATCAAGAACAACGCTGGTAACTACACCGCACCTGATGCAGCCGGTGTGTCGGCGTTCCTCGGCTCTGCAACCACCAATGCAAATGGCACCTTGACTCTCGACTACAAGAGCACTAACCCTGCTTCATACGAGTTGGGAACTACCTCATACGCGCTTGTCTCAACTTCCTATAAGGATGCTACGAAAGGCGCGGCCGTCAAGGGTCTAATGACATATATCCTCAATGAATGCCCGAAGAAGTTCCCAGAGACTGAATTTGCTGTTATCTCTGGAACGCTGAAGACCTTCAACGAAGCGCAAATCGCAAAGATTAAGTAGTCCACTACTCAATCAGAAAAAGTAGAGATGCCGCCTGGATCACCAGGCGGCATCTTTGTTATGCAGGCAAACTCTCCGACACGTCGCTCAACTCTTGGCTGGCAAGTCTGAAAGAATCTATCGTTATCTATC
>CAMAPN010000041.1 GCA_945860275.1 Bifidobacterium breve | reverse complement strand
CGTTGTAACCATGCGAAAGCTGATCGCACGCTCAAAGATTTGGGATGGAAGCTCAAACGTCCGCCACATGAACCCTCTGGTGCTGCATGGCGCATTCTCGGAACAGGTCGCGCTGATCCCAGATGGGTGCCGTACCTGGAACCCTTTGGCGTGGCCGCGCAACGAGCCTGATTCAGCTAGAGTATTGCCATTATGAATAATAAATTTTTAGCGCCACTTAAAAGCGCGTTAGTTATCGCGCTAACTTTTCTCGCTACGCCTGCTTTCGCGGTAGCGCAAGAGGGAAGCGCAGAACCTGGTGAAGGACTGACCGCGGTTCAGACCGTGCTCTATTTCGTTCTTGCACCGCTGGGTCTTTTTCTCACTATCGTGGTTATTGGATATGGCGTTCATCGGCCGAGGGAGAAGCGGAGTAATTCGGGAAGCGCGCTCTCCGAGATCAAGTAGCCAGTTATGTCCAATCAAATCGAGACCTATATCGAAATTAAGTTAGAGAACCGCGATCAAGTCAGCGTTCTTTTCCGCTACGTACTCATCGTTCCCGTGTTGATATTTGCTGCCGCATTCACACCAGGTGGCGGCGAAGCGATGAGCTTTGGATTAGGAATGTTGGTCTTCCCAGTTCTGTTGGCAATCGTTTTTCGTGGGGTTTATCCAAGTTATGCACTCCGGTTCAATCAAGCGGTACTTGAACTCTCAACGCGCATAACTGCCTATGCGCTCTTACTAAATGACAATTACCCATCAATCGAACCAAATAGTTCTGTGCGCGTTGTATTTCCTGATGTTGAAGGCGGCAGGAAATTAAATCGCCTGCTTCCACTAGTGAAATGGCTCTTAGCTATTCCACTTTATATTGTTGGTCTGCTCTACACGATTTACGCATTGATTATGCTGATTGTTGGCTGGTTTGCCGTAATCTTCACCAAAGAGATGCCACAAGCTGTTGCTGAAGTTCTCTTTGGTGCAACTCGATTTTGGAATCGAGTCTTTGGGTACGCGTTCTTGCTCGTCACCGACGAGTACCCATCTTTTAGCCTCAACGATTAAGGAGAGGGTTAAAAGCGAGCATCAACATTCTGTGCGTTGATTGCACGCGCGAGCGCATCGCGGTTCTCGCTTACAAATCGACGTAACGCCGCTGGTGCATCTTTGCCGGTTTCATTGAGCCATTTTTCGCTCTTCGCGAGAACTTCGTCGCTCACTTGGTACGACGGGAAGAAGCCAGTAACGATGGTCGATGCCAATTCATAGGAAAGTTTCTCCCATGTTGTGATCAGACAGTCGAAGTACTTGTCAATGTAACTCTTGGTCAGCGAACGCTGTAGCGGACGATTAAATCCTGCAATGGTCGCATCATGAATGTGGTTAGAGAGCTCGCCGCCAAGCGCGCTTTGCCAAGCGCTCTCTTTCGCTTCAGCGGTAGGAAGTGAAGCGCGCGCAGAAGCGGCATATTTATGGCCACTTGCTGTGTTGTCGCGTTCTAACTCTGCGTCGATTGTTGTGCCAACAACTTTGCCTCGTTCAGCAAGGCAATTGATGAAGTGCCAACGTAGGTCAGCATCGACAACTAGGCCGGGGAGTCTGCCATCGAGCATGTCTTTGATGCGAGAGTGTTGTCGATCAGAGAAGGCAAACGATGCGAAGGAGCGCGCATATTGCAATTGCATATCGCTTCCCTCTTTTGCTTGTTCAAGAAGAATTTCAGCGCCGTTTGCCACTTGCTCGCGAACCTTGTCGCGATTTTCATCGCAGGCATAAAGCTCGACCGCAGTACCTAGTTGCATCAGAGTCATGGAGACGACCGAAACATCTTTTTCCGTTGAGAGACCTGTGACTGCCATTGGAACGTACTCGCTTGCGCTGAGTTCGCCATCGCGGAGCATGTCCCACGTGGCAGACCAACAGAGCGCTCGAGTGAGCGGATCTTCAACACCAGAGAGTTTTTGGATGAGCGTCTTGACCGACTTAGCGTCGAAGCGAAGTTTTCCGTAGGAGAGATCGCCATCGTTGATCAGAATGAGATCTCCCTCTTTTTCTCCCTTAAATGCCTCGACTGAAGTTGTTGCGCCGACGACATCGAGCTCGTGGCTAATTCGTCGCACAAGTTTCTCGTCTACGAGGTCATAAATACCCACTGACATTCTGTGTGGGCGAAGCTCACTTGAGCTAACAGGCATCTTTGGTGGCTCTTGTTTGACGATAACTGAAGAGTATTTCCCATCGCTCAAGGAGACTTCAGGGCGGAGCGTGTTAACGCCGGCAGTGCAAAGCCAGGTGGCAACCCATGGTTTGAGATCGCGACCACTGGTTGCTTCAAGCTCGACGAGTAGGTCATTTAGCGTGGTGTTCTTCCATGCATGCTTTGCAAAATATTTCTTCAGCGCGGCGACGAAATTTGCCTTGCCGACGTGTGCGACTAATTGTTGAAGAACAGATGCGCCTTTTGCATATGTAATGCCATCAAAGTTGGTACGCACCGCTTCGAGGTCGTGCATATCCACGACAATTGGGTGGGTGGACGAGAGCTGATCTTGACGGTAAGCCCAGTTCTTCCGCTCGGCATTGAATGTGGTCCACGAATTCTTGAATTTCGTTGCATCGGCAAGCGCGGTGTAAGAGGCCCACTCGGCAAATGATTCGTTAAGCCAAAGGTCATCCCACCACGACATCGTGACAAGGTCGCCAAACCACATGTGCGCCATCTCGTGGAGAATGACATTTGCGCGCCAGTTGTAATTCTTATCGGTCACTTTACTTCTGAAGACGAAGTAGTCCTCAGCGAAGGTGACACACCCAGCGTTTTCCATCGCTCCAGCATTGAACTCGGCGACGGCGAGCTGGTCGTATTTCTCGAATGGGTAGGCAAGACCAAATTCTCGTTCGAAGTACTCAAAACCCTGTTTTGTGATGAGGAAGATCTCACTCGCGTCGAGGTGCTTAGCCAGTGATTTACGGCAGTAAATTCCCAGTAGCACTTCTTTCGCACCTTTATAGACATCAAATTCTTTGTGATACGGCCCGGCGACGAGCGCGGTGATGTAAGTAGACATGACAGGGGTTGTGGTGAAAGAGACGCTCTTCTTGTTGTCGGCAAGATCTTTGCTCCCTGCAACTGGATTGTTAGAAATCACTTCCCAGTGCTGTGGTGTGATGGCGCTAAGTGTGAAAGTGGCCTTGAGGTCAGGTTGGTCAAAGCATGCATACATTCGGCGCGCATCAGCTACTTCAAATTGTGTGTAGAGATAGACCTCAGAATCAGAAGGATCAACAAAGCGATGGAGCCCTTCGCCGGTTGCGGAATAAACCCCCTCAAGATCAACGACAAGGGTGTTCTCGGCAGCAAGATTTGAAAGGTGGATGCTCTCGCCATCGAAAGTAGAAGGTTCGAGAGCAACACCGTTAAGGGTTGCGCTGTACATGGTCTTTCCCACGGCATCGATGAAGGTGTTCGACCCTGGTTTGCTACTGCGGAACTTCACCGTTGTCTTCGCGCGGAAAGTATCTGTGCCTGTGGTGAGATCGAGATCGACGTGATAGCTCTCGACGCTTAAATGTGCAGAACGAGCAAGCGCTTCTGCGTGAGTGAGATTGACTCCAGGCACGGGGTGGCTCCTTTGAGAGATTAAAAGAGGGCTCTATCCAACCACCAGTGCGTTGAATCTGTCCCATTAGTGGCACCCTTGCCTAGTGGAACGCACCAATAACACCAATGACTCCAATAGCACCAATAATGAGGGGCACCCTAATTCCATTCGGACGTACAAGCTTCGTGGCGCCCGGATCACCCCTGCCCAAGAGGGGGCCATCGAGCGCTTGGGTGAGCGATTCATTCTCGCCCGTTCGGCTACTGACGCGTCCATAGATGTGCGCGCACTCTTTCCTCAAGCGAAGCGACGGGTCTTAGAGATTGGAAGTGGAATGGGAGAGGCGACGGCAGCGATGGCGCAAGCCGATCCTGATTCGGCAATCATCGCGATCGAGGTACACAAACCCGGAGTTGGCTCTTTACTTTGGCGCATTGAGAAATCAGGTTTAGAGAATCTGCGGATTGTGCATGCCGATGTAAAAGAGTTCCTCGAAGAAGGTTTTACCAACGAGAGCTTTGATGAAATTCGAATTTATTTTCCTGATCCTTGGCAGAAGTTGCGCCACCATAAGCGGCGTTTACTGCAGGGGGAGTTCATTCCCTTACTTTCAACAAAATTAATTCCTCGAGGGTTGTTACATATCGCAACTGATTGGGCGCCATACGCAGAGTGGATTGAATCCGAGTTTGCGAATGTTGTGGAATTTGCTGGTGGCAAAGTTTCCCGCCCTGCTCATCGACCGCTGACACGCTTTGAAGAGCAAGGATTAACCAAAGATCACGAGGTCACAGACTTCTTCTATTACAAAACTTGAGTGTTATAGCGGCGGAAGTTTCTTGCTCTCTTCATATTCGCTAATCATGTCGATGCGGCGTGTATGTCGATCCTCGCCGGAGTAATCGGTTGCTAGGAATGCGTCAACAATTGCAAGAGCTTCTTTTTCGCTATGCATGCGCTCGCCGATTGAGAGAACGTTTGCGTTGTTATGTTGGCGAGCTAGTTGTGCGATTTCAGGTTTCCATGCCAGCGCTGCGCGAATACCTGCGACCTTGTTAGCGGAAATCTGTTCGCCGTTACCGGAGCCACCTAGAACGATTCCTAGTGCGCCAGGTTCTGCTGAGACTGCCTCTGCGGCGCGAAGGCAGAAGACTGGATAGTCATCGAGCGCTTCATATTCAAAAGGGCCGTGGTCGACAACTTCGTGGCCATTTAGGTGAAGGTGACTGATGATCAGAGTCTTGTAGGCGAAGCCTGCATGGTCGCTGGCGATATGGATTTTCATGGGGGGATACTCTCAGAAAAAAGAAGGGGCGCGGTGGATTTCTACTCCACGCGCGCCCCTTCTTTTTGGGGTATTACTTTATGCAGCCTTCTTGGTTGTGACGGTCTTTACCTGCTTCACAACGACTTTGCCTTTGCTCTTCGCGCTTGAGGCGTTGGTGCTTGCTGCAGCTGAAGGGGCTGGAGCTGGTTTGGTTAACCCGCTCTTGATTCCCTTACCTTTCGCGCCTGGACCTTTATGGACGCTAGAGACATGTGCAGTAATGCGCTCGGTTAAACCAGTTTTGCGCGCAGTTGCTTGCGCTTCGGTGAGACGTCCTGCCGCAACATCTGCAGTGATGCGATCAGTTTCCTCTTTGACCAGCGCAGCGATCAACACATCTTTCTTCGCACCTGCGATTGCTGCGAGAGTCTCGCCAGCTTTGAGGCGGGTTTCGATATCTGCCCATGCAAGTCCGACAGCATCTGCAATCAGTTTCTCATGAGCAGCTTTCTGCGCCTCAGCAGCAGCCTTCGCTGCGGCAGGTGCATTTACGAGCGCCTTAGAAATTGCATCAGATTGTGCTTGCGTGATGGTGCCGGCTTTCACGAGCTCTGCGAGAACTGCGGCGACGCCTGCGCCACCATCTCGTGGACCATCCATGTGCATTCCGCCTTTATGCATTCCACCCTTTGGACCGCCCGGGCCCATTCCACGTCCTCGATCATCAGCGATTGCCGCTGAAGCTGACCCGAGTGTGAGAGCTGCCACCGCTGTAACTGCGGCAAGCTTGATGCTCTTCTTCATCTAGTACTCCTTCTATTCATCGTTCGCAGGGCCTCGCACCCTGCGGATACCCAAAGATTGCTCTAGCTCTCTGTGGACAGTAGTGGGGAACTCTTAGAGCCGTTTGTGAATAAATTGGGCCGTCTTTGCCCGGATTTTCGGAAGTTTTTTGGCGAGTTTGGGGGCTAAAGTCCATATTTCTGGCGGTTTCTGACGGTTGTCACCAGAAAGTAATCGTCTTTAAATTGGAGACGCGCTCAGGTGCTTCTCAGTTTCACGGCTGAGATCCCCCCACTCGCCTCAGCGTTGGAGGCAATCGTGAGCGCTGTCGCAACACATCGTCCCGTAATTTCATCTGCTCTAGTAGCAATCACTCTGGCTCTTATCGCTCAACCCATTATTGCTGCGCAACCTAGTCAAGCAAAAGTTAAATCTGTTAAGAAAGTTGTGATTAAGAGAGCTGGACGGACTACCACTTCAGTTGTTGTAAATACTTTACGAAATGGAATTGGTGCACCAAGTGCAACTCTTGGTAAAAATGGAGATTTCTACATCGATACCGTTTCAATGAATCTTTACGGGCCAAAAAGTAAGAATGCATGGCCACTTCCAAAAAGTTTGGTTGGCCCAGCTGGAGTTGCAGGTGCGATTGGTAAAGCTGGTGCGAATGGAAAAGATGGCACCAACGGAAAAGATGGACGTGATGGATCAAATGGAAGAGATGGCGATCGAGGCCCCGCAGGAATTTCAACAGGTGGTGCAGGTGATGTAGGACCTGCTGGTCCAACCGGCCCCATTGGACCAACTGGTCCTGCTGGTCCCGCAGGTGCCCAAGGAAATGCAGGCGTTGCAGGCGCTGCAGGTCCTGCTGGAGCAACAGGTGCAACTGGACCAGCGGGAGCTACTGGTGCGCAGGGTGAAATTGGTCCGCGCGGACTGCAAGGATTGCAAGGCGCAACAGGCGCTGCAGGTGCAACGGGAGCACAAGGCTTACAGGGGATTCAAGGAGAAACTGGACCAGCAGGTCCAGTGCGCGTTTTTACTGGGTCAATTAACTTTGGAAGTTTACTGTCCGGCAGTATCGGTTCATCAAAAGACTCTGTCTCATTCGGAGCGCTAACGCCAGGAAAAAAATATTTTCTTCGTGCACAAATTTATGCAAGCGCGCCGTCTAACTTGAATTATTACCTTTCTGGCGCTGTGAGCGCTGTAGGTGCAACCATTGCACCAATTTCAAACTTTACGACTCAGAATGGAAATGCATACCGCAACTCAACAGCAATCGTGGAGACCGTAGTATCGATTTTTGCAACCATTAATGGAGAGGGTGCTGTTGGAGCTGATTATTCGCTCAAGGTAAACATTGCCTGCGGAGACCCCACAAGTGATCCAGACAATCGACTTAGTTTGGCGGGTTTTTACGTGCTTGAGGAAGTCGGTGCAATCAATTAGAAAATTTCGAGAATTTTTCGAGTGGCAACCATCGGGAGAGTAAAGAGCCCTTAGACTTTCCTCATCTCAAGACTCAGAAGGGGTGAGGGAATGTCTGAAAGTACGCATCGCCCCTCGAACGAAGAAAAGGCTCAAGCAGATCTCGAATACTTTGCGAAGCTTTATAGCGCTCAGGATGAATCTGGAGAACCGCAACAAACAAAGATAGATAAGTTGCGCGATGGA
>CAMAPN010000040.1 GCA_945860275.1 Bifidobacterium breve | reverse complement strand
CATTACTTTTTCTTGCCCCTAGGTCTTTACTTATCTCCATTGCTGGAGGTGGTGCTCAGGTCGACGTCTCGGCCCTACATTGGCTACTACGGATCTAGTCGCTATTTGTCGCGTTGACGGGACAAATCGGACATTTGGCACTTCTGCCCAGCGGATCCTTGCTGTTTCTGCTGGTAGAGCTCCATGCCTGGGTCATTCTGCCTGGTCAGGCTTGCGCGCTCTACTCGGACTCCTTGCTAAAACTTCACTGAAATTGATTTCGTTGCGGCCTTATATCTGGCCTGTTATCAGCAATAACGCCTGGTCAGGCGTGCGGGGATAGGGCGAACCTACCGAATAGGCGCCCAGCGGGGAAATTGGCACCTATATATAAGGAGAATTTTACGTCCCCGACCTCAGGTTATGCGGGATTTCCCTGAAACCCTCAAGGGTGTGTTGAGGGTTGGGTGTGAGTCCTGCGGGCTTGGAGCCGGGGTTGGCTGGGTTGGCGGGTGTGGCGGTGGATAAACCTGACCGCTCTGTCTGAGCCGCTCTCTAAGTTCTCGACCATGATGATCAAACACAAGGCAAACAGATTTCAGAGTTGCCCTATCTTTATGTGGCACATAATATGAACCATGAACGTTGGTCGAAAATTAATTTTGCCCAATCAGCTCGTAAGCACCGCGTGGGCATTTCCAGCGCAATATTCGTTATTCAAACTAATGAATACCAAATTATTCAGAACCACGACCCTCTCAAATTTGCGTGGGTTGGTGTTGATGCGCGAGGTCGTGAACTCGAAATTATCGCGGTTCAAGATGGCACAGAAATTCTCGTAATTCACGTTATGCCAACAATTTATCGGAGAGGTAAGAAAAATGGTTAAGAAGAAGCCAATCGAGATTCTTGGCAAGAAATATGTTTTTGGTGGGTACATCGATCTCGATAAAGAGGTAGTGCTCGATAACAACGGTGAGCGCTATACCAATGCTCGTATCGATGCGATGGTCAAAGAAATTGAAGAGCATGGCCCTTATGTTGGGCGTCCATCACTAACTGCACCCACTGTGCACTCCCCTGAGATTAAGGCGCGCGTCCCGGCACCTCTAAAGGAGAAGTTAGAGGAAGCGGCAAAGTCCCGAGGTGAAACTCCCTCTGCTCTCATTCGCCAAGCTGTCGAAGAATTTCTTGCAAAGAGTTCGTAAATTATTTCTTGACTGACGCGGTAAAGAACTTAACTGACACTTTTTGTCCATACTTATCTGAAACATTTAAGTATGCCGTTGCTAACTTCTTTGGTACTAGGCCAGAAATAAAAATATTGTCACCGGCGAGTTTTGCGGTGCAATTAGAAGTTTTCACCGCATACGTAAGGTCTTTTACGCGCTTAAATGTGAATGTGTAATTACCTTTTGAACTCTTAACAACTGTAACAGTTGGAGCGACAAGCTTTGGTGGATCCTGAGCCTTAAAAGTTCCAACAATTCCCGAGGTGCTCTGGCCAAACTGATCAGTCATTGTCATGGTGAGAACTGATGATTCACCAGCCTCTAGATCGGTGATTTCTAAGGTATCCCCGGCAATGATAAAACTCCCGGCAGTTACCTCGACATCATATTCAATGCCCTCTTGATCTAAATCGCTCAACATAATTACGACCGAGTCGTAATCGCTTTTTTGGCTTGTGACAGTTGGCAGAATTGGCGCCTTAGGAAGAGCAGTTGTGAAAGTTTCCGTGAAGCTCACTTTTGATTTATCCATTGCGGTGCATGTGCCAGCGAGCACTACCTTGGACGACGGTTTTAATTCGGTGATTGTCACGACGTTATAGATCTTGTCATTGGTGCCGCTACTAACTTTTCCACTTGAAGAGGTGTAATCACACGAGTATTCGTAAGTCCACGGGTAGGAGATTTTTATCTGGGTGGATTCGGTGATCACCGAACTATATTTTGGTGCTTGAAGAGGTGCAGGAGGCAGCAAAATTACTTTCTGCGTTCCGTCGAGAATATTAGTTAGGCTCTTCTTCAAAACCGGAACAGCCGTTACATAACCGTAGTTGTACTGGTAGTTGTAATTGGAATACCTCATTCGAGGAGCCTGAGTGCAGCTTTGATTCTCTTGGTTGTAAATGACACTTGGCGCAACATTACATGTCGATGAATTCACTGTCATCGAACGGAGCACATAGCTCCCCTCAGTGTTGGTTCGTTGGGTCTGGCATTTCATGAGCAAGTTTTCGATGACCTTCTGCTGTGGGTTCGCACGCAACGCATCCGCGCTACAGCTAAACGTCTTGGATAAGTCATCGGCTTGGGAGAAATTTGCATTGACGTTGTAGATGTACGCGTTCTTTCCATCAACGTTCATTGAAAAATTAAAATTATCTCCAGCGGCAGTAGTGGTCGCTGGAAGAGAAATTTTTGTTACCTCTGGGGGCGAAACTTCTGTGGGATTTGGATTCTCTACTGTTACCGAGAAGCTTTTGAGTGATGGTTGGGGTACTGGACCGGTGACAGGGGACCCAGAACTGGTTTCAATTCCATTGGCGGAGAGGCTAAGAACTACCGATCGAGTGAACGAGGAAGTGGTATTTCTCGGATTCGGGTCGCCTGGATCCGGATTACTTAAGTCGGTCCCCGCATACCCAGCAATATCGAGTCGTGAAATCTTGTAACTCCCTGGCGCCCAATCTTCATCTACATCAAATTCAAATGTGCTCTCAATTCTTTTGGACGCTTCTCCACTTGGCGTCTGCCCGTACTGATTAAAATATTTTTGTATTTCGGAACCATTTGGTGACATGAGAGAAATATTTAGCGTGTTGAGCTTTCCGGTTCCCAGCGCTGAAACAAGTATCTGTATCTTTTCGCCAACTTTTGCGGTGGTGGCAGAAAGCAATTGGATCTTCTCAATTTTTGGTTGGGTCATCGCAGGAGTTGCGGACCCATTTTTCAAATCGAACGAAATATTTGAAAGTGACCCGCTCCATTTATACTCGCCACCGGATTTACTTTGGCAGGTCATGCTCACGCTCTGAACTGAATAGCGACCGGCGCTGGCCTCTTCGGTGATCTTCAATGGAACTTTCACTGTATTGCGAGTGCCTAGGGTGCCGTTCTTCACATCGATATAGGAGCTACTCAGATAATTCTGCACGCCAGCAGGATCTGTCACGCTAATCATCACTTGCTGAATCGGCAGCCCTGCGCAATCCACATCAACAAGCCAATTGACCGTCTCGCCAATTTTTGGATTCGAATTATCAAGCCGGACATCAGTGATGGATGCAGCTGCTTGAGCGCTCGTTAGCGGTAGCGCGAAGAGGAGAAATGGAATCAGCAGCGCTACAAGGTTATTTCTCCCGCGGACCACCGGAAAAGAGTAGTAGTTTGCTGGGAACAATGCGAAAGGGCGCTGGAAAGGCGAAATGGACGGAATACGAGGTATGCGAAGTACTGCAATGAAATGTTCCGTGGGCCCTGTCGGGATCGAACCGACGACCCACGGATTAAAAGTCCGTTGCTCTACCGACTGAGCTAAAGGCCCCAAGCGCAAGAATCTTGCGACCTCAGAGTCTAAACCAAAACCTTCAGATCAGTTGCCACTGAAGTTTTGCTGCTCAAATCTGGTTATTTCTTCTTAAACCCTGCCGGGCACTTAGGGGCCACGCCCGAAATTTTCCGAGTCACCTTCCCCTTTACGCATGTGATGGAGAGGCGCTTTGCCGGCGCTTTTACCGCTGGAGCAGGATTGCCCGAGCCTGCCGCAGTTGCACTCGAATTATTCGGCGCAGTGGGCGCAGCGGTTGTGGGTTTATCTTGATTGAGCTTGATCTTTAACGTTGGGCTCGAGAAGGTAAAACCTCGAGCAGAAAGCTTGAGCCATTTCTCAGTACCACTACCGAGCTCTTGCAGTGACGACGTTTCGATTCGCTGTTCTTTACCCGCTTCAACCACCGTCACCGTAGCCGTAATCGGCGCATCGTTGAACCCGTAAAGGCATTGCGCCGTTCCTTTGCGCATTACAAGATCATATGTTCCTTCAAAAACCGAACCATCGGGATTGAAGTGCATTCCACCTACTTGGTAATTCAAAGTTTCTCTTTCAAATCGAGGTGCTGTGCCTTCGTACACCATTGCGTTTGTCGTCACGACCCCCAAGAGTTTTGTCGTATCAGCGAGACATTGCGAGCCAAATCCACTTCTGATTGTTGTTGCTGACCACGTGCTTACCAAACCGGCGGCGGTATCTTTCGCAACATCTTTCCAATTCTCAATTGTCCTAAAGGCGCCAGACTCGTTTGCCAGATTATTAGTCACCCCAGAGAAATCTGAGTTACGTGGCAGGCTTTCCAGGATGGCAGCTGATGCTTTCGAGCGATCTGTGACCGCATAAAACTTTGGCACTTTAACTGGTTCAGCATCAATGGAAATCTTGTTTTGTTCTGCATCAAAAGGTTCGACATTAATGAGTGGATCTGCCATACGGCCCATCAACCAACCGGTAAGTAAATTACTTACACGCAAAGTTAACGAGGCGCGGACCCCATTCGGGAAATCTTCCATCAAGCCACAAAGTCCAGTTTCGGTCCACGCACACTCTCCCGCTGAACCACGCGTTCCAATCCGAATCGAACCGTTTGGCAACACCATCTCTTCCGAAAATGGACGCTCATATTTAAAGCCGCGCGTCTCAGAGTACGGCAGCACCATCGCAGTAAATTGATCAAAGGTCGGACCACGACCAGGAAGCTTCGTGGCCTTCAAAACAACGTAAACAGCGTATGTATCCACGCCGCCAGAGTTCTGCATTCCTTCTGCTTGCCAGAGGCTGATGCTGGAGCCACCAGGTAATCCATCGCCAGGAGCGTTCTCGACCAATGCGCTATCCACTTGGCGAATGAACTTCACACTCTTTGTCGCAGGTTCATCTATCTTGCGAATGCTTACGCTTTCGATACACCATTGTTCCGCGGCGCTTTTACATACAGGCAAGAGAAGATTTGCTACATAGGTTTGATCTGACTTATTACATGGATCTACGCCAATTGCCTTACATAAACGTGCGTTCGGAGTGCCATCTGGATTAAATCGCGGCACACCTTGTGCAGTGAGAATGGAAACGTTCTCGCCGGAATTAAAAAACGAATCGACGATATTTACGCCAACAATATTCTGTCCTGGAGGAGTGATATTTGGCGCCCAGATAGCCCCTTGCGAAGGCAATATGGAAAGCAGAAGAGAGGTAAGGACAAATCCAATAAGAGTTGGGAGTCGAAATTTCTGCCGCATGGCAGAGAATTTACTACTTTTTCTTAAAACCGGAAGGACACTTAGGCGCGGTACCGCTTACTGTGCGCGTGGTCTTACCTTTCACGCAGGTGATGGTGGTTCGCTTCGCGGTTGCCGACGCTGCGTTAACTTTTGGAAGCTCGGGCTTAGCAGCAATCTTCACTGCAAGGATTTCGCTATATGCAGGGAGAGATTGATCGACGATCCAGTTCTTCACTCGGATATAAGAGCCTTTATCAGCTGCCTGGATTGAGTACTCCTTCTTTGTGGCACCTGCAATGTCTGTACAGTTTGCGCCTTTCTCATCTGCGCAACGCTGCCATTGAAAACCAAATGTTGGCGTAATCGCTCCACTCCATGTTCCAGGAGTTGCCGTCCACTGCTGGCCAACCTGCAAGAAACCGAAAGTAGATGGTGCGCGCTCAAGTTTTGTCGCCGCTACCACTGGCCCAAGAAGATTTGAATTTGTCGAAACAGCGCCGATTCGATTCGTTGCTGTTGCTTTCACGCGGAAGTATTTACCGAGATCTGCAAAAGTTAATTTCAACGTGTTGCTGGTTGCACCAGAGATGTCAGTGCAGTTCGCGCCTGCAGCATCGGTACATACCTGCCATTGCGAGACAACAGTAGGAGCTGGAACACCGCTCCATGCACCTGTGGAGAGCGTCAACGTCTGTCGATCAATAGCAGCTCCAGTGATGGATGGTGCGATGGCATTTGCAGGGAGCGCAGTCTTAATTGCTACTGCAGTCAACGCACTTGGTGATCCTTTAACGCCTAAATTATTTGTTGCGGTCACCATAATTCGGAAATACTTACCGACATCGCCCTCTTTGACCGTGTAGCTCAAAGTCGTTGCACCATCGATTGGCGCACAGGTCGTGATGTCAGTTGAAGTACACGTTTGCCATTGCTGGGTGAATGTCGGTACTGGGAAGGCAGCAAAAGTGCCACGAGTTGCCGTGAGAACTTCATCAACCGCTACGAGACCTGTGATAGTTGGTAGCGCAGTATTGATTGGCTCGGAAGAGATTTGATTTGTTAAAGCTGAGAAGGTAGAGCCGGCGAGATTAAAAGTATTAGCAGAGATCACCACTTGGCCACGTAGATAAGAACCAACTTCAGCGGAGGTAAGAATGAAAGTGGTGGCGGTGGCGCCTGCAATGTTGGTGCACGTTGCAACATCTGATGTTGAACACTTCTGCCATTGATAGGAATAAGCCGGTGCTGTTGCACCACTCCACGTACCGCTCGAAAGAGAGAGCGTCGTTCCAACGAGTAAAGAACCGGTGATTGCCGGAGCTACTGTGATTGTTGGTTGTGTGAGTACTCGGCCAGTGATTGCACTATTGGCTGTTGTGCCGCCACTAGCAGCGAGCGCGGTGACTTGCACATAAAAGTAATTACCACCATCGCTTGCATTTAACGTATATGTCGAATTAGTCGCTCCGCTGATTAAAGTGCATGTTGCTAGCACTTGGCTGGAACAACTCCACCACTGATAGGTGTAACTGGCAGGGGCCGGTGTCCAATTTCCAGGTGTGGAGGCAAGCGTCTGCCCAACAGCCAAGGTGCCCGAAATTGTTGGCGCGCTATTTGATACCGGGCCGTTGGCCTGTGCTGCGGTAATCGGTAGCAGCGAAAAAAGTAGGGCAAGGAGCGTCATCACTCTTGTGAAGGTGCCTTTGCGCATGGCTCAATTATTATCGAGAAAGCTGAGAAACCCCTGCGCGAATCGCCCTAAGCGCTTGCGCGTTTTAACCGATCGCGAATCGCGACCGCGACTCCATCTCCTGATGGCGGTAGAACATAAATGGCAGAAAGATGTTGTCGATCCCCCTCGCGAAGCGCGTCGTAAAGCACTCGCGCATATTCTTCATCGCTGTTTGGGGCTGCTAATCGAATTGCACCATCGGGGGTCGCAAATTTCGCTAATGCGATAAAGCCAAGTCCTGCGATGCGTTTTGTTACTGGATTCTCAGATTCGAGAAGGAGAACTTTGGCTCGCGGGGCATAGTGCTGTTCCAACGTGCCAGAGGCGCGAACCGCGGAGCTCGATTCATCAACGTTTAACCCAGTTGCCTCTTCGATCATCGCTTTGGTTATCGCACCTGGGCGAAGAATTTTTGGCGCTGCACCTAAGCATTCGATAATCGTTGATTCGACACCGACATCAGATGCGCCGCCATCGAGAATGCAATCGCGCTCACTATCTAAAAGCGCGCCAATCTCTTCAGTCACGGCGAGCGCA
>CAMAPN010000039.1 GCA_945860275.1 Bifidobacterium breve | reverse complement strand
GGCAGGATAGGCACATGGCGACCAAGATTCTCGTAGTCGATAACTACGACTCCTTTGTCTTCAACCTTGTTCAGTACTTAGCTCAATTAGGCGCCGAGTGCACAGTCTTACGTAATGATGAAGTGAGCGTTTCTGATGCGCGTAACTATGACGGAGTATTGATATCACCTGGTCCTGGAATTCCAGAAGCAGCGGGCGTTAGTGTCGAATTAGTGAAGTTCTGCGCGGCAAATGCCATCCCACTTCTTGGTGTGTGCTTAGGCCATCAAGCAATCGGTGTTGCATTTGGCGGAATAGTTTCACGCGCACCGGAGTTACTACACGGCAAAACATCGCAGGTGCACCATAACGATAAAGGTGTACTACACGGGCTACGAGATGGTTTTACTGCAACGCGATATCACTCACTGGCTATTGAGCGCGATTCAATTTCAGCAAAAGATTCAGGGCTAGAGATAATAGGTTGGACTGATTCTGGCGTTGTAATGGCGGTCTGCCATAAATCTTTGCCAATACATGGAGTGCAATTTCATCCGGAGTCGGTACTGACTGAGGGAGGACACCAGCTCCTTGCTAATTGGCTAACAATGTGTGGTGACAAGAGCGCACTTACTAAATCACAAGGACTTGCACCTGTAATCGGAAGATAGTTTTAACTTGCGCTCGGATTTGGAGTCGGCGTAACACCAGGTTCAGCCTTATAGGTGTTTACCGTGATAGTTACAGAGGATCCGATTTTCGCAGATTCTTCACTGGCTGGAGCTTGCGCGAGCACTACTCCACTTGGTTGATCTGCATCTTGGGTTTCAATGACATTAGGAATGAACCCAGCTTGAATCAAAATAGTTGTCGCCTGGATTTTAGAAGCGCCAATAACATCAGGAACAAATACTTTTCCACTTGCGATATTGAGTACTACGCCACTTCCAGCAGCAACAGTGGAACCTGGTTCTGGAATCACACCAACAATTGTTCCGGGCGCCTCGCTTGATTCGACAGGATTGGTCTTTGCTAACACTAAGCCTGAACCATCAAGAATGATCTTCGCTTGATCAATCGTGGTTCCAATAAGCGTGGTAGGAATTGATGTCTTTCCTGGCCCATCTGAAAGAATGATTTGTACCTGGCTACCAGGTTCGACTTTGGTTCCGGCAGTTGGAGTTTGTGATGCCACTCGATCTATTGGAACTCGCGGATCTGGAGCGCGTTCTACAACAATTGTGAAGCCAGTGAGTTCTGCTTTTGCTTGTGATTCAGTTAATCCAGAGACATCAGAGAGGGTGATGAGCGAAACGGGGGTCGGGATTCGCGAGATTAGATACCCGCTTGATGCAAGCATGACAATTGCAGCTACTACGCCAGCGATGACGAAATTTCTACGTTTGGGATTTTTAATCTTCTTTTGAACCTCTTCGCCACGATCAAGTCGATTTATATCATCGAGCATCTCGCGAGCATTTTGGTAGCGTGCGAGTGGATCTTTAGAGAGTGCGCCAGAAATGATGTTGTCGATTCCATTGGGCAAATCTGGGTTCAACTGCGAAACCGGGATGAATTCAGCTGATACATGTTGATAAGCAATCGCGACGGGCGTATCACCTAGGAATGGCGGTCGACCAGTAATCAATTCATAGAGCAAGCAACCAACGGAATAAATGTCACTCCGTGAATCGGCAGCTTCGCCGCGAGCCTGCTCTGGTGAAAGATAATTTGCTGTTCCAACAACAGTCCATGCATGAGTGACCGTTGCGCTCGCATCATCGAGCGCTCGTGCAATACCAAAATCCATAACCTTTACATCGCCACCATTGGTGATCATGACGTTTGCGGGTTTGATATCGCGATGAACAATCCCATTTCGATGGGAATATTCGAGCGCTTCTAAAATGCCACGGACAACAGAGATAGCACGGGTAATCGGCAAGCGTTCGCCGCTTCGAATGACTTCCCGAATAGTTTTACCATTTACCTGTTCCATCACTATGTATGGCAGGACGCCCTGATCAGTTCCTTCTTCGCCTGTGTCGTAAACCGAGACAATTGCTGGATGATTCAACCCAGCCGCAGCTTGAGCCTCGCGTCTAAATCGCGCCAAGAAAGCGGGGTCACGCGCCAAATCACTTCGCAGTATTTTGATAGCAACTGGCCGCGAGAGTCTGGTATCGCGCCCTTGAAAAACATCTGCCATACCTCCGGCACCGATGAGATCTCCCACCTCATAACGATTTGCAAGCATGCGGGTCATCTCTCACCACCTTCGACTGCGCCGACAAAACCTGGAGTTGGAACTTTCTTAGAACTTAACGTGGCAACAATAATGGTTAAGTTATCTGGTGCACCCTTTTTATAAGCTAAATCTTTGAGTTCGCTGAGCGTCTGCTCAGTTACGCCATGAGCGGCGATACTTTTGATTATTTTTTTCTCTTCCACTACACCGACCAAACCATCTGAGCAGAGCAGGAAGATATCTCCAGCGACATGCTCTATCTCATGAAAATCTGGTCGTTCATGTTGATCGGCGCCCATGAGCGCCTTTGTGATGAATGATCGTTGTGGATGGCCATCGACTTCATCGGGAGAGATTCGCCCCTGATCAAGAAGTTCCTGCACAACGGTGTGGTCTTTAGTCAATTGCGAGATCTTGCCATCGCGTATCAAATAAGCACGCGAATCCCCCAAGTGCGCTAGGAAGAGCTTCTCTTTACCAAGAAATAGCGCAGTGAGCGTTGTTCCCATTCCGCGCAGCTCACTCTTCTTCTTAATTCTCTGCGCAAGCGATTGATTGATGGCGAGAAAAGTTTCTACAACAACGGTCTCTGCATTTCGTTCCGTTAATGAACTTTTCTCGAGCTCTGAGATAGTTCGAATCGCTAATGATGATGCAATCTCACCGGCAGCATGACCGCCTAACCCATCGGCGACGGCAAGAATTGTTGCGCCCGCCCACGCAGAATCTTCGTTCTCGGTGCGATGTAAGCCAACATCGGAGAGCGAAACGCTCTGAAAATACCGGCTCACAAATCACTTTCCTTCGCTACTAATTAGTGAATCATTGAGTTAGCAATGCTACCTGGGGCCTCAAGTCCCCCCTGATGCCCTCGATATCGCGTAGAGTTTTCTATATGTCCCGCTATTCCTATCTCGGCCCAGCCGGCACCTTCACTGAGGCAGCGCTAACGCCCTTATTAAAGAGTGGCGATAGCGCGCAACCAGCAGCAAATGTGACCGCAGCGCTGGAAGCGGTACGCCAGGCGAGCGCAGATTTCGCCTTAGTACCGATTGAGAATTCGGTGGAAGGGGTAGTCGCCCGCACTCTCGATGAGTTAGCGGTTGGCGAACCTTTAATGATTATCGGGGAGAACGTTTTACAAGTCTCATTCGCGCTGATGGTAAAACCAGGGATTTCAATCAAAGAGATCCGTCGGGTAGCTACACATCCACATGCAGAAGCGCAATGTCGGGAATACATTGCAAAGAATTTGCCCCGAGCTGAAGTGGTGATGACAAATTCCACAGCCGCTGGTGCAGAGAGCGTGGCAAAAGGTGATGCCGATGCGGCAATCGCTGCTGAAATTGCCGCGCACCATTATGGTTTAGAAGTCATTGCGCAGAACATCGGCGATCGCGATGCAGCGGTAACTCGATTTGTTGTCGTCTCTAAACTTGGAAAGATTCCTGCGCCAACTGGCCATGACCGCACTTCGTTAGCGCTCTTCATCTCTGCAGATCACTCAGGCGCCCTTTTAGAAATCTTGACAGAGTTTGCAGTACGTGGCGTCAACTTAACGTTTATTCAATCGCGCCCTACCGGAAGTGAACTGGGGCAGTATCACTTCATCGTCGACGCAGAGGGTCATATTCTTGATGAACGAGTTGGGGATGCGCTAAAGGCGCTTTATCGCATCTGTGCACAAGTGCGATTCCTTGGCTCCTATCCTCGCGCAGATAAAATTCAACCTACCTCGACCAAAGGTATGACTGATGATGCATTCAAGTCGGCTGAGCAATGGTTAACCGAAGTGCGCAAGGGAGCGCGTGGATAAATGATTGATCTCAAACTCCTTCGCGAAAATCCAGAGGTAGTTCGTCAATCGCAACGCGCCCGTGGCGGAAGCGTTGAAGTTGTCGATGCTGCTATTGCCGCTGATCAGAAGCGTCGGAACGCGATTGTTGAGTTTGAGCGAGTTCGTGCCGAGCAGAATGCGCTCTCCAAAAGCATTGGTGGTGCGAAAGGTGATGAGAAGAATGAGCTGTTGGCGAAGGCTAAAGAGTTAGCCGCTGCGGTCAAAGAGGCAGATACGTTCCGCGCCCAAGCAGAAGCAGAAGCCGACCAGGTTCTTGCCGAGCTTGCGAATATCGCAGATACACGGGCACCAATCGGTGGCGAAGCAGATTTTGTTGTTCTGGAAGAGATTGGCAAACCAACTACTTTTGCTTTTGAACCGCGCGATCATGTGGAGCTGGGCAAGATACTCGGCGCGATAGATACCGAACGTGGCGCGAAGGTTTCTGGATCTCGTTTCTATTACCTCACGGGCAATGGAGCGCTTCTTGAATTTGCTCTCATTAACTTAGCAATGGCTAAAGCGGTCGCCGCAGGTTTCATTCCGGTCGTGCCACCAGTGCTAGTGAAACCACATGCAATGGAGGGAACGGGGTTTCTCGGGCAAGCAGCAGAGAATGTGTTCCATCTTGAGGAAGACGATTTTTATCTTGTAGGAACTAGTGAAGTACCACTCGCGGCATATCACATGGATGAGATTCTTGATAGCGCGAAATTTCCACTCCGTTACGCGGGATTCTCTTCTTGTTTCAGACGAGAAGCTGGCACGTATGGCAAGGACACTCGGGGAATTATTCGAGTCCACCAATTCGATAAAGTCGAGATGTTCTCATTCTGTGCACCAGAAGATGCAGCTGCCGAACATGAACGACTTCTAGGCTGGGAGAAAGATTTTCTCAATGCGCTGGAAATCCCTTACCGAGTAATCGATGTCGCTACGGGAGATCTCGGGTCAAGTGCGGTTCGTAAGTTCGACTGCGAGGCGTGGATTCCAACTCAGAACGCATATCGCGAAGTCACGAGCACCTCTAATTGCACTGAGTTTCAGAGCAGGCGTCTAAATATTCGATATAAAGATGAGAGCGGCACCCGTCCAGTTGCAACGCTCAATGGAACCTTATGTGCAATTCCACGAATCATTGTCGCTATCTTGGAAAATCATCAACAAGCTGATGGTTCTGTGAATATTCCACAAGCGCTTGTTCCATTCCTCGGCAAATCTCGATTTGAGCCCGTGTGATTCTGGAGTGAGACGTCCTAAATTAATTGGAACTGATCTAGATGGAACCATCGTTCCATTCGATCGACCGATTTCGCAACGAACTATCGATGCATTCACGAAGGCACACTCGTTAGGTGTTGAAATCTACTTCGTCACCGGCCGACCACCGCGTTGGATGAAGGAAGTCCGCGAAACATTTGATTTTGGTACGGGAATCTGTGGCAACGGAGCGTTGCTCTATGACTTCCGTGAAGAGAAGATTCTCGATTCGTGGCTAATCAATCCAGAAGAGTTAGCCAAAGGGGCAGCAGCGCTTCGGCAAGTGATACCTGACGCCGCTTTTGCTGTCGAAAATTTCCACGGGTTTCATCGCGAAAAAAGCTACAACCCAAGGTGGGATAAGGGGCAAGATGATCTAGGCGTATCTGTGATTGAAGAGCACTTGAGTCAACCAGCAATTAAATTTCTTGTTCGAAGTGCCAGTGAAGAAGTTTCAGCTGATCAGATGCTCGCACTTGCAGATGCGACCGTTGGAGAGTTTTTAACGGTTACCCACTCTAATCCACATGAATCATTGTTAGAAATTTCGGCTCATGGCGTAAGTAAAGGAAGCACGTTGGCGAAGGTGGCGAAGGATTTGGGAATCGCACGTGAAGATGCGGTGACTTTTGGCGATAACCCAAACGATCTTTCAATGTTGGCATGGGCTGGTCGTTCCTATGCGATGAAGACTGGCCATCCTGCAACGCACGCAATCGCTACTGGAATTGCTCCAGAATGTAATGATGATGGTGTTGCTCAAGTGATTGAAGAGCTGCTTAATCTGCCCGAGTGAGCAAAGCTTTACTGAAGTTTATTACTTAGCTGCTTGGCAACTAACTTCAAACTATCTCCAATTGTTCTGATTTTTTCGGTAGACATACGAGAAGCAGGACCAGTGATACTTAGTGCACAGAGCGCCTTGCCACTTTTATCTGTGATTGCGACTGCTATGCATCGAGATCCCAACTCATTCTCCTGATCATCAATAGCAAAACCAATTTTCTTTGCGCGAGAAATAGCCGAGACCAAATCTTTTTCGGTGGTGATTGTCTTATCCGTCTGCGACTTCAAATCTAGTTTTCGCAAAGTTTTCTCTAATTCAATTTCGCTAAAGGTGCTAAGAACTGCTTTACCAAGCGCAGTCGAGTGAACGTTATCTTTCTCTTCACGGGGATTGCCCGATCGAAGACGTTGACTGCTTTCTAGTGAGTGCAAATACTTAATTTTATTTCCATCGAGTACTCCAAGATTTACTGTTTCATCGAATTTCTTGAGTAGCGCATCCATGTATGGAGTAACAAGGCGGGGGAGATTAATCGACTGATCATGTTTTTGAGAGAGCCCGGTGAGAAATTCACCGAGTACATACTCGCGCTTATTCTCGTCGCGAGTGACAAAGTTTCGCTCTTCAAGAGTGTGTAAGATTCGATAGACCGCGGGCTTAGTAACTCCGGTACGTTCAGCTAAATCACGGACGGATGCGGGGCCTTCAACGAGCACGGTGAGGATGTCCATAGTCTTCTGTAAGACTTGAATTCGATCGCGCTCTGCAGAACTCATGACTCCCCTGGCGAGTTATTTCGGTCCGCCAAATGTACCGGAGGGTGGAAGTGCTTCCGTAGTGCGGAAAAAATCTATCCTTGCTCAATAGCCTGGTTTATCAGAGAGTAGGCCTGTGACCTCATCACCAACTAGCGCAGTCGTAACAGGCGCCTCACGGAATATTGGGGCGGCAATCGCGCTCCGGCTCGCCGCGGACGGTTTTCCGGTAGCAATCAATTACTACTCAGAGCGCGAGAAGAGCGACGCGCTCGATGTGCAGAGCGAGATTCGAAGCGCAGGTGGCAATGCAGAGATCTATCAATGCGATGTTTCAAAATCCGATCAGGTGGAAGAGATGTTCGCTGCGCTAACTGCAGATCTCGGTGCGCCATCGGTACTGGTCAACAACGCAGCAACATCAGTTGCCTCAGCAATTACTTTTCGCGAAATAGATGAAGCAGCGTGGGATGAAGTCACAGATACAAATCTCAAAGGTGTTTTTCTCTGCTGCAAAGCCTTCGATAAATACAGTATTCAGGGGAGTTTTCGAAGTATCATAAATATCTCATCAATTCGAGTATCAATAGGAATGGAAGGCAATAGCCATTACACCGCAGCGAAAGCGGCGTTGATTGGATTGGGCAGAGTGCTTGCCCGAGAGCTTGGTCCATCTGAGATTCGAGTGAATTCAATTCTTCCCGGCGCGATTACTACATTAGATCAAGCAGCATATGGAGATGTTGCTGCGTTACATCGGATGATTCTTGATTCGCAATCATTAAAGCGGTTAGGGATGCCAGTGGATATCGCCAACGTGGTTGCCTTCCTCGTCAGCCCCGATGCAGCCTTCATAACCGGTCAGTCCATCCTTTGCGATGGCGGCTGGGCCTTTCAGTAGGGCGCGAATTCGCTGGAGCCATCTGCTATCGGGTAGATTTTGCGGTGGAGGGCTCGCATAGCGGCC
>CAMAPN010000038.1 GCA_945860275.1 Bifidobacterium breve | reverse complement strand
TTAAACCCTATGCCACCACCCATCGATCGCCCCATGTAGGAAATCTTGCTCTTATCAAGAGTTCGAATCTTTGAATTCTTTAAGGCCAATCCTGCATTGATAACGTCTGCGCTGTAATCCATCCGAAACTTCAATTGACTATCTGGATCATCATCACCAAATGAATGATTGCGGTAATCGGTATGGAGTACGACAAAACCACGCGCAGCTAAATAATCTTGCTCCCGACGCATTCCTTGACCATTCTTATAGATATTTGGGTTGATGTACCCGTGCCCTAAGACAACGCCAGGAAATGGTCCTTTCCCTTTCGGTGTGTAAAGAACACCAGAGACTTTAAGGTCGTCGCTGCGGTAGGTAACTGAATGTTTGGTGTACGTACTTGTTTGAGTTAACAATTTAATGAGCGTCAAGTCTGAACCATTAAATTTTTTCGCTGCAAGCGCATTGAGAGAAACCTCGGCAGGAGTAAGCGCTATCGCTGACACGCTCGAAGAAAAAATAGCAACGAATGAAATTAGAGGTAGAAAAAAACGAAGAACGTTACGCATGGTTTTTATTCGTAACGCCGACTTCCTGCGCCAATAGTGATGGTGCGAATAAAGGAGTAAAAGGCAAGGCCTTCTTTACCCTGTTCACGCTCGCCATAGGAAGAATCTTTCGTGCCGCCAACAGGTGCATGGAAATCAAGCCCTGCTGTTGGGGCATTGACCTTCACCATTCCAGTCTTGAGGTTTTGCGCGACTCGAATGGTCGCCTCAAGATCACGGCCATGGACGCTTCCAGTTAGACCAAACCGGACCGAATTCGCCGAATCAATCGCCTCTCCCACGCTCTTCGCGCGGATCACTCCTGCTATCGGGCCAAAAGTTTCTTCCTGATTGAACTGATCGTCAGCGCTCAAATCTGCAATCAGCGTTGGTGCATAAAACCAACCATCCCGATCCACTGGACCGCCACCGGTGAGTACTTTGCCACCACGAGCGATTGCACCCTGCGTAGCATTCACCACATCGGTGCGTGCGCTATCAGAAATAACTGGGCCCACGAGAACGCCATCGGTAGCCGGATCATTCGGTGCGAGCTTCTCAACTCCTGCAACCAGCGCATCGGTAACTTCCTTGTAGCGGGCATCATCGCCAACAACAATGATGCGACTTGTTGCTGTGCATTTCTGACCAGCAAAACTCATCGAAGCATTAGAAAGATGTGCAACGGTAAGCGCTAAATCTGCATCAGGTAGAACAATCGCTGGATTCTGTCCGCCCATCTCTGCTTGCACGGGCTTACCTAGTTTTGCAGCTTGCGCGACAATCTGAGATCCCACCTCTGATGAACCGGTAAATGAAATAACATCGGAGAATTCAATAATTGCCTGACCACATTCTGCGCCACCTACGAGAACTTGGAATAGATCCTTTGGTAGTGATTGCGCAAATATCTCTTCGATTAATTTTGCGACGCCAATGGCCATTCCGCTTGGCTTCATCACAACGGCGTTTCCTACGGCGAGCGCAGGCGCTGCCTTCCATACTGGAATGGCAATAGGAAAATTCCACGGGGTGATTAATCCAGCGACGCCGTACGGATCGCGCACTGCCATCAGATAACCAGGAGTGGTCGGCGGGATTACCGTGCCAATCGGATCGATAGCCGCTTGTGCGTTGTAATCCAAAATTGCAATTGCGCGAGCTACTTCACCCTTTGCTTCCACGATCGGCTTACCCACTTCGCGAGTAATCAACGCAGCCATCTCAGCGCTGCGAGCGCGCAGACCTTCTGCGCAACCACGAAGCGCTGCCGCGCGCGCCATCGCATTCTCACTCCACGCTTTCTGTGCAGTGCGGGCGCGCAGCACCGCTGCCGCGACTTCAGATGCGGTAAGCGCTGGCGCTTCTAACACGACATCACTTGGCTGTTGTGGACTGGTACTGGTAATTACTCTCGTTGCGCTCATGAGAGGAGATTAGCCAAGTTCGGCCAGCGAGATAAACTTGACGATGAAGGGGGTCAATCCATATGACTTTCGATGACGAAAAGCCTGTCACCACCTCGTACGACCTCCCTGTCACCGAGCCACTTCGGGAATTGATGCGTCGTGGGTGGGCTGCGCCACACAGTGACCCCGTAGTTCCTGCCGAGAGCGCACCATGGGCTGCCACTCGACGGGCAAAGCTCAGCTCACTCTTTGCTGGCAAACGTTTATTAATCCCTGCCGGCTTATTCAAAGTTCGCAATAACGATTGTGATTACACCTTCAGGGCAAACTCTGCCTTCATACATCTGACTGGCATGGTTGCTGGTGACATCGTGCCTGAATCAGTTCTTCTCTTTGAGCCTACAACTACTGGCCACGACGTCACGCTCTTTGTTCATCCAAAGAACGATCGAAATCTTGAAACTTTTTATCGCGATCGCCGCCATGGTGAATTCTGGGTTGGGCGATATCCAGCGCTCGCTGAGCTAAAGAACAAATACCAAATTATTGCTCGGAATATCAAAGAGTTAGATGAATTTCTCCTTACCAAGAAAGAGACCCTTGTTCATCGAGGAGAAGATGCACAACTTGATTCTCTTATCCCTGTACACGAAAAAGATAACCAATTGACTGTCGCACTCTCAGAACTTCGATTGATTAAAGACGAATACGAGATTGGCCAGATGCGCAAAGCAGTTAATGCCACGCTTCGCGGCTTTGCTGATGTGGTGAAATCACTCCCCGAAGCGATGGTAAATCCACGTGGTGAACGAGTAATCGATGGCACGTTCTATCGACGGGCACGCATCGATGGCAATGAGCTTGGTTATAACACCATTGCTGCTGCAGGTGCGCATGCATGTGTGCTCCATTGGATCCGTAATGATGGTCCGGCGCTCTCTGGAGATTTACTACTTCTTGATGCAGGGGTTGAAGTAGAGAGCCACTACACCGCAGATATCACACGCACCATCCCGTTAAATGGGAAATTCACTGAGCCACAACGTGAGATTTACAAGTTAGTTCTTGCCGCGCAAGAAGCGGGAATCCAAGCAGTAAAACCAGGAGCGAAATATCGCGATATCAATAACGCTTGCATGAAAGTTCTTGCTGAGGGTTTAGCGAAACTTGGCGTGCTCTCGGTAAGTGCCGAAGAGTCACTTGATCCCAACGTTGGTCTACACCGACGATGGAGCGTTCATGCTTCCGGACATATGTTGGGCATTGATGTCCACGACTGCGCTAAAGCGCGCGGTGAACAATATTTAGATGGCGAACTCGCTGCTGGCCATGTGCTCACAGTCGAGCCAGGGCTTTATATTCAACCGGATGATCTGCTCTTTCCTGAGGAGTACCGCGGCATAGGCGTCCGAATCGAAGATGACGTGTTAGTAACAGAAGATGGTGCAGAAATACTTAGCCGCGAACTTCCGCGCGATCCTGACTCACTTGAATCGTGGATGAGTTCACTACTTCAGTAGGAACAGGGCATGGCGCCCCATCACAACAATTAGTTTTCATGTGGCAATGTGGACATAACCAACGTGTAGCCACTGGATCATAAGCAACGCCGCAGAAATCACAGGGCATCTGATTATTTGCACTCACGCAACTATGTTAGCCAGCCAACATCCTGCCAAGTCCTGCAGCGAGGATTCCAAGAATGAGTGTCGAAAAAATATTTGCGAGAAATCGGCGAGGATGTCGTAGATCCTTATGTAAATCGAGTGCAAAAGCAGACCAGGTCGTAAATGCGCCAGCAAAACCGATACCTACCAGCGCCAACGTTTCTGAAGAAGCCTTCGAAATAACCCCTAGCAAAAAGGAGCCGGCCACGTTGACGAGCAAAATTCCACCAGGAAATGAGATGCGACGGCGAAATTGGTGATCGAGGTAATAGCGAAGTGGCGCGCCAAAGAAGGCGCCGAGTGCAACTAATAGCACAGTACTCATGCAACACCTGCTCTAATGACTCGAATGATTGCTAACGAAAGAATTAGTGAAGCAATTATGTAGAGACCGGCCTGGGCGAGCGTTAAGTCATACAGCAAAACGGCGAATGCGGAATAGGTAGTAAATCCGCCAGAAAAACCTGAGATGAGAAACAGTCGGTGCTCCGTAGTGAGCGTGAGCCGATAAGTAGACACAGCAGCAACGGCAACACCAAAAAGATTAACGAGGAATGTTGCTAGAGCGATGTCAGCAAATATCTCACCAACTCCGTAACGAGAGAGCGCCCCAACAACTCCGCCGACTCCTACTATGAAGAGATGGCGCAGGTGGAGCTGTTCCACTTAGGAAATATCCTCGCGCTTACGAATCTTCGAACCGAGCCAACGAACTGGATCGTATTTCACATCCACAACGCGCTCTTTCATTGGAATGATTGCGTTATCTGTAATGCGAATGTGCTCTGGGCAAACCTCGGTACAGCACTTTGTAATGTTGCACATGCCAAGGCCATGGTTCTCTTGCGCAGTTTGCTTACGATTTCGCAACGTGTCTAGTGGATGCATATCTAGTTCAGCGATACGAATGAAGAATCGTGGGCCAGCGAATGACTTCTTATTCTCCTCGTGATCACGAATCACGTGGCAGGTATCCTGGCAAAGGAAACATTCGATGCACTTACGGAATTCTTGGCTCCGCTCAACATCAATCTGCTCCATCCGAGCTTCACCTGGCTTCAAGTTCGCAGGTGGTGCATAAGCAGGAATTTCCATCGCTTTTTTATAATTAAATGAAACATCTGTCACTAGGTCACGAATCACAGGAAATGCGCGCAGCGGTGTGACCGTGATGGTCTCACCCTCTTCGAATGAGTTCATTCGAGTCATACAGGCAAGACGTGGCTTACCGTTGATCTCCATGGAACATGAACCACATTTGCCTGCTTTGCAATTCCAGCGAACAGCAAGATCAGGAAGTTGGGTTGCCTGCACTCGATGAATCACATCGAGCACCACTTCACCTTCGTTGGCATCGACAGTGACGGTATGGAAATCGCCACCATCTTTATTTCCACGCCAGATGCGTAGCTTAATTGGACGTGCCATTAGTTGGACCCGCCTTTCACTCCGGCTAACTCATCTTCGGTGAAATATTTAGCTAACTCACTCTTCTCAAAAAGACCAGCGAGTTCATCAGGAAGCATCTTTGCTCGCTCTTGGACACACTTCACGCTAGCACCCTCGACGGAAGAGACGTTATTGACCTGACGCCACTTCGAATCCATCTTTGGGAAATCTTCTCGAGTATGACCACCGCGTGACTCTTCACGAGTAAGTGCAGAGCGAGCCATACATTCAGAGACAAGCAGCATATTCTCCAAATCGAGCGCAAGGTGGAAACCTGGATTGAACTCACGACCACCGCTGACCGAAACGTTCTTGATTCGCTCCCTGAACTTTGCGAGTTTCTCCAGCGACTCTTCGAGCTCTTTCTTAGTTCGGATGATTCCAACAAGATCATTTGTTGTTTGCTGTAGCTCTTGATGAATCGTGTAAGGATTCTCGCCACCAGTATTTGTAAAAGGTTCATTTAGTCGCTCTTGTGCGCGCTTAATTGTTCCTTCAGAGAGCGTTGGCTTAGCAGCGTTACCTTTGAGATACGCCACAGCGCCCATTCCGGCACGGCGACCAAAGACCAGAAGATCGGAGAGCGAATTTCCGCCAAGTCGGTTGGAGCCGTGCATACCGCCAGCAACTTCTCCCGCTGCAAAAAGACCTTGGAGCCCAACAGCTGCTGCGGTATCAGGCTCAACCTGAACGCCACCCATTACATAGTGGCAGGTTGGGCCAACTTCCATCGGCTGCTCGGTGATATCAACATCAGCAAGCTCCTTGAACTGATGCCACATACTCGGCAGACGACGCTTGATCTCCTCAGCCGGCAAACGCTTTGAAACATCGAGGAAGACACCACCGTGTGGTGAGCCACGCCCTGCTTTAACTTCAGAGTTGATTGCGCGCGCGACTTCATCTCGAGGAAGCAGCTCAGGCGGACGGCGATTGTTCGCTTGATCCTTGTACCAACGGTCTGCCTCAGCTTCGGTATCTGCATATTTATCTTTGAAGACTTCTGGAATGTAATCAAACATAAATCTGCGACCTTCAGAGTTGGTGAGTACGCCACCATCTCCACGAACAGATTCGGTTACCAAGATGCCGCGCACCGACGGTGGCCAGACCATTCCCGTTGGATGGAATTGCACAAATTCCATATCAATTAATTTCCCACCAGCGCGGAGCGCAAGCGCATGTCCATCGCCGGTACCTTCCCAAGAGTTACTGGTGACTTTAAAACTCTTACCAATTCCACCAGTAGCTAAGACGACAGCGCCGGCTTCAAAGAGAATTTCTGAACCGTCTTCGCGGCGATATCCATAGACACCAGCTGCCTTGCCATTCTCAACTAATACATCAGTGATGGTGACTTCGGCGAACACGCGAATGTGCGATTCCATATCGCCATTGTTCTTACCATCTTGTTGTTGCAATGCGACGATGCGTTGCTGCATCGTGCGAATCAATTCCAAACCAGTGCGATCGCCCACGTGCGCAAGGCGTGGGTACTCGTGTCCACCGAAGTTACGTTGTGAAATCTTGCCCTCTTTTGTTCGATCAAAGAGCGCGCCCCACATCTCAAGTTCCCACACGCGTTCTGGTGATTCTTTGGCGTGGAGTTCAGCCATCCGCCAGTTATTGAGGAACTTGCCACCGCGCATCGTGTCGCGAAAGTGCACCTGCCAATTATCAGAGGAGTTGGCGTTACCCATCGCAGCTGCAATGCCACCTTCAGCCATAACGGTGTGCGCTTTGCCGAAGAGTGACTTACAGATAATCGCGACTTTAAAGCCTGCTTCGCGCGCTTCGACAGCAGCACGAAGGCCTGCGCCGCCAGCGCCAATTACGACAACATCATATGAATAACGTTCGATACTCATGTCACATTCCTTAGAAGAAGAAGTAGTTCGTGATTGCACCAGTGGAAACTAACCGAACATATAGATCGGTCAGCGCTACACCAAAGAGTGAAATCCATGCGAACGTGGGGTGGTAGTGATTGAGCGTGGAAACATGCGTCCATAACTTGTAGCGAAGTGGATGCTTGGAAAAATGGCGAAGTCGTCCACCGACAGTGTGGCGACAGGTATGGCACGAGAGTGAGTAAAGCCAGAGCAGAACTGCATTCGTTAAAAGCACCAACGTGCCAACGCTCATGCCGAAACCACCATCAGGGCCATGGAATGCTAAGAAGGCGTCGTAAGTAAGAATGACGTTGAAGACCAATCCTGCGTAGAAGAACCAACGGTGGGCGTTCTGCAGAATAAGTGGTTGCTTTGTCTCTCCGGTGTACTTCTTATGAGGCTCAGCAACGGCACATGCTGGTGGCGATTGCCAGAAGGAGCGGTAATACGCCTTACGGTAGTAATAACAAGTAAGTCGGAACCCAAGTGGGAATATCAAAATTAGTAACGCTGGGGAAATTACAAATCCCATCAAGGCAGATGGTGCAAGTGATCCAAATAATTGCGAACCTGGAACGCATGCATCAGAAAGACATGGTGAATAGAAAGGCGAGACCAGCTCACCTTTCTCAACGAAGTAATGTTTGTTTTCAAATGCACGGAAAGTGGCATAGATAATGAAGCTGACCAGAACGAAAACAGTGATTGCAGGTTGAAGCCACCAACGATCCGTTCGCAGCGTTCGCTCTTTAATCGCCGCTCTATGTTCGGCATGTACTCCAGCCATGTGCCACCCACCCTGTGATCTCGTTGTGAATACCCTCAATTTTCGCGCCTTTACTCCTATTCGCGCTATATAGAAGGGTGGAAAACGGCGCTATATAGAGGGTGAAGTTGCCCACAGGTGGCGCTCAGGTTTCGTGAAATTTCTGGCGGAGGGCGAGGGATTTGAACCCTCGAAGGTTTCCCTTGCCGGTTTTCAAGACCGGTGCACTCGGCCGCTATGCGAGCCCTCCACCGCAAAATCTACCCGATAGCAGATGGCTCCAGCGAATTCGCGCCCTACTGAAAGGCCC
>CAMAPN010000037.1 GCA_945860275.1 Bifidobacterium breve | reverse complement strand
ACTTGAATTTCAATCTCACCTGATTGCCGAACAGTTACGTCGGTTTTATCTTTAGCAACGAATTGCAGAGATTGATCTTTTGCGACTTTAACCTGTACGCCAGCATTTGCCTTCTCAAGTTGAGCGGTAAATTGGTGAACGCTCAGGCGTTCAAATCCTTCAGACGCGCTCGCAGTAGATGCGCCTGATGGAATGTTTATGTAAGGCACTCCGGTTGTATCGCGGACAACAAAAAATGAAGCTAATCCGGGAATGCCAAGCGTGTACCAAAGCGTTCTTCGCTTCCCCATTGGAGTGGGAGCAGACTCAACCGTTTCAGTTTCTAAAGTCAGCCCATTTGAGAACGTGACAACGCGTACACCTTTTCCATAATCGTTATAAAGCTTGGTGCCGTTTTGAAGTATGAGTCCGGTCTTGCCCGATTTACTTTGACTTACCGCATTTACCCACGCGGGATGAGAAATCTCGACACTGGCACCATTAACTCCTTGCGAAGATGCCTCGATCTGGGTGCCGTTTTTATTCTTACGGCGGATGATCTTCACGGCTTCGATGTACTCCGTTCGAGGGACTACCGGGCGCGGGGCGCCGGCCATCGGGGGCGAGGTATCCCCAATTATTCCCATCCGCTGAGCCCTGAGGAAATAGGGGGTGGGGTAACCCCCTCATTCAGGAGGTGCGCTCTCAGGCTCGCCGGGTTACGGCCTGAGCGCTTGGTTGTGGGCGGGCAGGTGAATGTCCAGAACCGTCCCATGATCCATGAATTTTCGCTTCCATAACTCCGGAGCCAACTCATCCAAAATCCGACTACCCAATCCCGGACCACCACCAACGCGACTTACTCCGTTCACAGTTCGTCCGTTATCGCTAATCATCAAGTGGAAGTAGTTTCCTTCGCGCTGACCTTTAACTTCTACTGCGGTTGCCAAACCAAAACGGACAGCAGAAGAAACTGCCTCTTCCACCAATTGTGAGACATCACTTAAGAAATCTAGTGAATAATTCTCAGTATCAGCTAACGAGAGTTTGACCTCTGCAATCCCACGCCACGCGCTAGCGAAGTCATTTAACTTATCTAATGGTGAACTTTCATGTGAAGTGAAATCGGCAGTGATATCTCGATTGATAACAATCTGCGCCATCTTCACCATCTTTCGCACACCTATCGCATCACCAGCAGTTGCCGCTTGCTGTAGCTGCATTGCAATCGCCGTAAGCTCTGCTTGTAGCGAACCGTGTAGATAGGTTGCAATCTCGGAATCTTGGTTCATTTTTGCCAAAGTGTGTAAGTGCTCTTCTAACAAATCATCGGTCACAGATTTATCGAGTAATTCAAGAATTTTGGCTCGGTCAGAGAAAATCTGATTGATCATAGTGATTGTGATAGTTACTAAAGGATTCATGATAGATAGCAACCAGAAGATGTATGCGTTCGGGCGACCGGTAATGAGCGTCTCTAACATCTGCATAGTGATTGATGAGGGAACGATTCCTATCAACACAAGCACTGCCGGATGTAACCACTTGCCAATCACAATATTTCGGTCACGCAGCACATCTTCAACATATAGAATCGCAAACATTGAAAAGGTCCCTGCAACCGCGGTTCCGCTTGCAACTATCAACCCTTCAGGAATCGCAATTCCGATGAAATGTACTGAAAAGAAAAATACTGAAATTGCGATGTATGGCACCTGTTTAGCCAACAGCGAATCCGCAATCAACCGGCTGAATCTAAATCGCAACACGTGATTTGAGCGATCAAGCCATAATCTATGGCTGAGTGGACGAATTTTTTTCTCGATAATCTGTTTGATGTCCTCCGCAACAGCGGCTGCATCCTCGTCGGAGATCTCGCTCTCATCGAGCGATGCCAAACGCCCACGAAGAGTTGCCGTTACTTTGTCGATGTAAGTCGAGACTTCGCTCAGTCGCTCCGCGGGCTTAGTCGTGATGTAAATCTGCCGCTCGCGTTTGAGTAGGAGAAAACGGCGATAAAGATCCTGGTATTCCTGGATATACCGCTCCTGGCCTTCAGCAATGAAACCAATCGCCGCCATCGCTATCGTCACCGTTATTGATGAGTTAAGCGCACGCAAGACCACATTGACTTCATCATTCAAACCAAAAAGCGACGGAGCAAGATTGATAACCACTCCGCGAAGTGCACCGCCTGTTGCTACAAGGAGCAGAATCTTTAAGAGTGGTCTAGCGTTGCGTTGCACGCGCGGCAAAATTGCATACGACACAAAGAGCATGAACAGGCCGAGTACAAGCTCCGACATAATTCCAACCAGCCACCACTGACCACGTTGCGCCAACGTGATTTCTCCTTGAGGAATTGTGATTGCGACACCGAGTGGACCGAAAATAGAAAACAGGGCATACGTCTTTAGCGTGAAGATATAGCTTCCCGTGACTCGCTCGAGAATTGCTGTAACAGAGTTAGGTAACACGGTTACCTAGATTTCCCTGCCAAGCGCATATATGCGCGGGTTAAGTGCACACGTTGGTTTTGTGTCGAATCTCGCGGCAATTGCAGCTGCGTGTAGATACGCGCGATTGTGTTCTCGACCGCTTTCTCGCTCACGCCGCGTTGCCGCGCAATCTCAGCAGTAGTCAAACCTCGCGCCACCATTCCAAGAATCTCAATTTGCATCGTCGTCAACGGAATCGGTTCCCGCTTTGGGAAGATCTTGCGCACCACTCGACCAAAACGCGTCTCATTAACAACATAAATCTGTTCAATAATTTTTCGTACATCATCGATATCTTGTTTGCAAAGATACAGCGCGCCAGCGGGAAGCGGTGGTAATTTGGTGGTGAGTAAGCGCGGATCTCTAAATGTAGAAAGGATGATGATCCCTAAGTTTGCTTGGCGCGAACGAAGGGCATGCGCCACATCGATACCCGTAGGACCAGGGCCAAGATCAAAATCCAACATCGCAATATCAAATGGGCTCTGCGCTTGAATCCGTAACGCCTCTTGGGCAACTCCAGTGGCCCCCACAATATCGAAGTTCTGCGCTCGAATCGCTGCGGCGAGCGTGGTGCGAATAAATGGGTCATCCTCAACAATCAGGATTCGCGCTGGCCTCATGGCGGTGAGTCTGCCAGGTCGTACGTTATTTCTGAACTAGCTCCCGACACATATTTCTAAACGCTCGGGTATGCGCATCAATATCTGCTTCGGTCGTATCAGGTGAGATAAGCGCCATATTGTGAAATGGCGTCAATAAGAAGCCCTCGTTGAGCAGGTATAAATGAAGATATTGCTCTAATTCGAAATCCCCCGCATCAGCCGCCTCGCGTCCAGTGCGTGGTGCGCGCACCGTAAAGGTGTACTCCGCGCGAGCACCTAATCGATTCACATGCCACGAGAGCGCAAATTCACGAACCACCTCTTCGACCCCATCAGCCCAACGATCAGCCAGCGGAATCATCTTCGCGTATGCCTGCTCAGTTAACACCTCAGTCAACGTCGCGCGCATCGCAGCGAGCGAGAGCGCGTTACCAGCGAGCGTGCCACCAACACCACCAGTATCCACTAGATCTAATTGCACGAACTCTTTGATCTTCGCGGCAATCTCACGCGTCATTCCGAAAGTTCCCGTAGGTATTCCGCCACCAATTGCTTTACCAATAGTAAGAAAATCTGGTTTTAATCCAAGTGAGCCAGTCATGCCACCCGGTCCATACGAAATCGTGTGTGTCTCATCAAGAATTAAATATGTTCCATATTGTTTTGCCAGACGCTGTAACTCTTCAAGGTATCCCGGTTCTGGCAAGACTATTCCGACATTAGTCATTGCAGGTTCTAACAAGATTGCTGCGATATCTCCAGTTTTGAGCGCACGCTCCATTGCGCCAAGATCATTAAATTCGACAACTGTCGTCGTTGTATCGAGTGCTACCGGTGCGCCAATATTTCCTTCGCGTGCAACTGTGTGATTGTTCTTATCGAGCGTGGCAAAAGTTTCGTCCACGCTTCCGTGGTAACACCGGTCAATCACCACAATCTTTGGTCGACCAGTGAGCATTCGGCAGTAGCGGATCACGTGGCGATTCGCATCGGTTGCTGAAACAGTAAATTGCCAGAGTGGCAGCCCAAATCTGCGACTTAACTCTTCTGAAACGATGAGCGCATCTTCACTGGGCAACATCATCGTGATGCCTTTATCAATCTGTTTTTGAATCGCAGCTACCGTTGCGTCTGGTGAGTGGCCGGTCATTGAACCGGTATCGCCTAAACACAGGTCAACGTAATCAATCCCATCTACATCGCGAAAATGTGAACCTTTTGCGCTCGATACAAATAGCGGGAAACCACCAGGCCACTTCGCCATCCAGGACATCGGTACGCCATCTGGCATATTGACCTTCGCTCTCTCAGCAAGCGCGGCAGATTGTGGATGAAGGCTGCGAAATCGCTCTCGCTCACGGGCCATTAACCGGTCAAGATGTTCGCGATCAATCATCGCTATTTCCCTAAGAATTCCCGTAACGCCGCAACAGCTAATTTATGGTCATCAACTTGTGGCACGCCACTTACCAAAATCGTTCCGCAGTGTCCCTCACCTAATACATGTAAGGGATACCCGCCTCCGTGGAGCGCGTGCGTCTCTTCGGGAAGATTGTTCATCGCATACCAAGTGAGTTCATCGACGCCCTCTTCTTCAGCGGCAACTCGTTCATACATTGATGAGTGGCCATCGCTGGCAACAACGCGCGCTTTGCGAGCGATCCATGAATCGTTCTCCGGCGTTGACCCAGGAAGTGAGGCGTGAAAAACTACCCAATCATCAATGCGTACCTCGATGGCAACCGGCAAGTTCTTTGCTCGAGCAATTCGCACCGCTACTTCACCAAGAGCCACGCAATCGCCTGCATCGAGTTTCGGAAGAATTAACTCCTCTTCTTCGGCAAGCAATTGATGGCTACTAAATCCACCACTAGTTTCGCGTTTCATTTCCGTCACGTTGGCCAATCATGCCTTTGAGAAAGTGAATTGCGCCTGCAAGAGATTTGACTTGCTTAAGTCATACCCAAGATTCTGTGCATTTGGCGGCGCGGTCTGCGGTTCGATACAGACGCCTTCACTATCTAGCGTATAAACGACCCACCATGGCGTTGGTGAGGTCACTTCAAGTTTCGCGCCGCCCTTCCAAAGCGTAGTTGGCGTGCCGATTGGATTGAAGAAGACGTCATCCCAAGGTTGTGGCGTGATGGGCGAGATGAATTCACCATTAGGCATCAACGTGTCATCGACTTTGAGCATCTTCTCCGCGGTGAAAATTACTTCGGCGCTTTGCGCACCGCCACCGATTTCGCGTGGGAACCAGGTATGAATTCCCGCCCACCCTGGCAGATCACAATCGCCAGCGAAATATTCCAATTCGTAATTCAACACATTTCCAGAAACAGAGACGCGCAACTCTGCGCTTGCACCGTTATATGGCGCAGGAAAATCAACTCGACTTACGCCATTGCCGCAATCTTCCCATGGCATAAGAAATCCCAATCCATGAATCGCATGTGGCGGAATGACATTGGTAGGTAGTTGTTCTTCGCGCCCATCTTGATGGCGGAACTTGCCGTGGAGGACTCGACCAGCCCACGGGATCATCGGGTACCAACCCCAATGCAGGACGTTCTCGCGCTGTTGCACAGAGAACTCGTAGCCGCCCCATTTCACTGAGGAGAGGCGTGCGCCATTGGCTAAATCAATTTCGACGGTGATCTCGTCACCTTTGATGATCTGTTTCATAGTTCCTTCTTATATGGTGGTTGGGCGCCTTGTCTAGAGCAGGTAATGGCTGATGCTTGCACAGCTCGATGCAAAATGTGCGAAAGCTCGGCGGCGAGCGCTCGTTCGAGCCCATGTGTGAGGATTCCCTCAGCGAGAATCGCGCCTACGGTATCTCCAGCGCCAACGGTATCTACGACATCGACTTCGATACCAGGCACCTCGATGACATGTTCGGTCGTAATGCCGACCAATCCTTTTTCGCCGCGGGTGATGACGACAAGTTTCACGCCGTGCGCTAACCAACTCTTTGCCACTTCAAATTCATGCATCTCGGGGTAGAGCCACGCAATATCTTCAGTACTTGCTTTCACGACATCTGCAATCTGCAAGAAGCGGGCAACAGCTCCTTGGTAGCGCTCACGATCACCTAAAACTGTTGGGCGAATATTTGGATCAAAGATGATAGGAACTTTCCCAACGGCGCGTTTCATCCAGGTAAAGAGCACCGATGCCCCAGGTTCAACGATTGCCGCAAGCGTTCCGAAATAAATCGCATCAACTTCTTCTTGATGAATTGATGGCAAAACCTTTTCATCGTAGGCAAATGTCGCGGTGCCATCGATGATGAATTGGTAGCTCGCGCCACCATCAGCGGCAATCGTGACATTCGCAGTGCAGGTAGGAAGTTCATGGGTAGGGGTAAAGCGCAATCCCACACCAGCGGCGGTGAACTGCTCGCGCATCATCTGACCGTACGAATCGCTTGAGAGTCCGCCGATAAATTCGCTCGCGACATCAAGGCGAGCGAGCGCATGTGCAGTGTTTGCTGGGCCGCCGCCGGGGATCTCACGGAGCTGGCCACCCGAGGTGATCTTGTCGATGAGCGCCTCACCGCATACCCAAATCGCCATGGTTTCACCCTATCGAGGCGGCTGCGTTGTTTCGCTGGGCGAAATGGTGATTGCCCGCAGAATTAGCCGGCAATAGGCTCACTTCCCTACTTGCATACACCTATATATAAGGAGCAACGATGGCAAGCCTTCTCATGGAAGTCCCGGTTCTTGTAGCAGCAAATACTCCAATGCCGATGAAGAAGGTGGAGGTTTCCGATCCTGCGCCACATGAGGTGCGCGTGAAGATGGCTGCATCAGGAGTATGTCACTCCTGTTTACATGCATACGACGGATCCCATGAAACACCGATGCCGATGATCCTTGGCGATGAAGGCGCTGGCGTTGTCGAGTCAGTTGGCTCGGCAGTGACCACACTTGTTCCAGGCGATCATGTAATTATCTCGTGGCTACTTAACTGCGGCACGTGCGCACAATGTTTACGCGGTAAGCCTGCATATTGCTACGGCCCATCACCATTTGGTGCGATTGGATTTGATAACACCGGACGCTTTACCGATGTTGAAACCGGAAAGCCAGTTCTCCACTATGGCCCGGCAACGTACGCGCCATATGTTGTTGTTCCTGCAACGTCAGCAATCAAGATTCGAAAAGATATGCCGCTGGAAAAAGCTGCGCTCATTGGTTGCTCAGTGACAACTGGTTTTGGTGCAGTGACAAATGCTGCAGCTGCTCGCCCTGGCGACAGCGTTGCCGTTGTTGGTTGCGGTGGGGTTGGACTTAACTCCATTCAAGGTGCACGCGTTGTTGGCGCTAATCCGATTATCGCAATTGACACAAGTGATGCAGCGCTTGAGATGGCTGTGAAACTTGGCGCAACGCACACGATTAATCCAAAGAAAGTTGATGTTGAAAAAGAAGTATTTAAGATTGTTCCGCACGGTGTTGACCATGCAATTGGCGCAGTTGGAAGCGTGCCGGCTTTCCTTAATGGCATGAACATTCTTGGACCTGGCGGCACCTTGATCATTCTGGGTGCGCCTGGAAATGGCGACAAGATGACCATTGATCCGATCTTCCATGTCTTGCGCGGTGAGCGTGGTATGCGCGGCAGTAAATATGGCTCGGCAAATCCTGCAACGGAATTCCCGATGCTCATTGAGTTGTATATGGCTGGCAAGCTCGATCTGGATTCGCTACTTACTGCCAGCTACTCACTTGATGAGGCAACAAAAGCCTTCGAAGTCTTGGCAAAGGGCGGCGCAGGGCGCGGTCTAATTAAGTTCTAGACTCCAACCATGAGTGCAACCCGAGCGCGCCTTGCTGGGAAGAAAGCGGTCATTACTGGCGGTTCCCGCGGTATCGGCGCTGCCGTTGCTCGCGCGTTTGCAGCCGAAGGCGCTGATGTCGCACTCGCCCATGCGCCAAACGTCGAGATGGAAAAGCTCGCGCAGGAGTTAGCCGCAGAGTTATCTGCCACTGGTGTGAAGGCAGTTGCAATTGCTGGAGACTTAGCCAGCGCTGACGATCCAGGAGCAATCATTCGCAAAGCGCGCGCAGCGCTTGGGCCAATCAGCACGATTGTTGCTAACGCTGCAGCAAATTGGCGATCGCCATTTGATCAATACTCCGTTGCCGATTGGGATTTGATTAATAACGTCAATGTTCGCTCGACCTGGTTAATGGCGAAAGAAGCAAAAGCAGATTTGATTGACACGCAAGGATCGATTATCACCGTCTCTTCAATTCTTGCCCACAACGGCAATAACACCAACGCTCTTTATGTCACCTCCAAGATGGCGGTTATCGGATTGACTCGTGCTCTTGCGCGTGAACTTGGCCCTGAGGGTGT
>CAMAPN010000036.1 GCA_945860275.1 Bifidobacterium breve | reverse complement strand
TTAGGCGCCGTGGATACGCTACTGAAATTCTCCGTCAATCGTTGGAGTACATAAGAGGCCTAGGGGTCGACGATGTCCTAGTGACCTGTCACGATGAGAATGTCGGCTCAGCAGCCGTCATCAAAGCCTGTGGTGGCAAGCTGGAAAACGTAGTTGAGTTTGAAGGGAAACCACTGCGCCGCTACTGGATTAGAAAGTAAAACAATCCAATGTGCTCTACGATTAGAGGCAAGTAGATTATGCAGGGGCAAGCAGGACTTCCTAGAGATAGAGTTGTAGAGAATGTGCAGCAAAGTCATGTGCAAGCAATGCGGAAAACCAACGTGGTCGGGATGTGGCGAACATATTGAAGTTGCTCTTGCGGGCGTTCCTGAGAGTCAACGTTGCCAAGGTCACAGCGCACCAAGCTCACCCAATACCTCAAAAAGTGATGGACTCTTCGCTCGCATATTCGGTCGTTAAGAATCGCAAAACGGTCATTTCCTAGCGCTGTCTTTTCCGGTGAGAAGTAACTCTTCTTTCCTAATACGATTAGGAAACTAACTGAAAGGGTTTCTCTCTCGATGGATGTCTCAAATCTGGCATGGGCAGTAACTATTGGTGCGATTGCAGCGCTGATTCTTGTTGACCTCTTCACCGTTAGCAGTAAGCCACACGATGTTATGTTCAAGGAAGCAACTCTCTGGTCTATCTTCTACATCGGCATTGCGGTGGCTTTTGGTATGTGGGTTTGGTCGTCATATGGATCAGAATTTGGTACTGAGTATTTCGCGGCCTACCTAGTTGAGAAGTCATTATCGGTCGATAATCTCTTCGTCTTTGTCATCATCTTGACGCAATTTGCTGTTCCTTCGATTTACCACCAACGGGTCCTCCTAATTGGCGTCATGCTTGCTCTAGTGCTTCGTGCCATATTCATTGCAGTTGGCGCCGCAGCACTCGCAGCGTTCAGCTTTACCTTCGTAATTTTCGGGGCAATCTTGATTTGGACTGGAGTCGGGCTCTTCCGGCACTGGGATGAAGATCCTGATCCGAGCGAGAATTTCATCGTCAAGCGAATTCGCAAGCGGATGGCAACGGTGGACGAGTACCACGGAACAAAGTTATTCATCCGCCAGAATGGCAAGCGCTTTGCCACTCCGATGTTCCTGGTGATGATCTCAATCGGAGCAACCGATCTTCTTTTCGCACTCGATTCGATTCCAGCAACCTTCGGCGTGACCTCCGAGGCATTTCTCGTCTTCGCAGCCAATGCCTTTGCTCTGCTAGGCCTGCGAGCGCTCTACTTCTTGCTCAAGGGATTGCTCGATAAATTGATCTATCTTTCCCTGGGCCTCTCGATTATTTTGATCTTCATTGGCATCAAATTGGTACTGACCTTTGTTCATGAGATTTATACCGAAGTGCCAAAAATCCCAACGTTGTGGAGCCTTGCGGTTATCGCCTTAATTCTAGTTGTCTCTACTGTTGCCAGCTTGATTAAATCGAAACAGGATCCTGAAGCTAAAGCACATGCTGGACGGATCACTGCTTCGCATCATGAGGATGACAAGCCCACGAAGTAAGGGGTTAGCGGGTTTGCTCGAGCCAACGCTTTCGTTCAGCAGCTGAGAATTTCTCAATTGCGTATCTGAGCGTTGTTCGAGACATCGTTTTTCCATGTTTATCGAGAAAATCACGGAGCTGATTTGGGCTAAGTTTTCCCACTTCGCGCAGCGCCCAACCAACTGCTTTATGTATCAATTCATGCTCGTCCCGTAAGAGGGCTCTACTGATTATCAGAGTTGGTTTTGTGTCGCCGATTCGAAGCGATGCGAAGGTGAAGAGAATTGCCGCTCTTCGAATCCATAAATCATCGCTCGCAGCCATAGTGCGCAGCTTTGCTAGGTAGTTTTTCTCACCCAGCAGGAATTGACCGAGCGTTGGCGCTGAGACATCAATCAAATCCCAGTTGTTAATTCGCCTGCGATTTAAACTCTCCATATAAAAGTCAAAGTAGCGCTTAGCTTCTGCTTCAGAATCTGCCTTTTTGAATCGATGAGTCAGAATGACCAACGCACAGAATCTAGCTTCATGGATGGGGGATGCAATAAGTTTTCTTAACTCTGATAGTGAGAGCATTTCAAACTCACGCGCCACTGTGCGAATTTCTGGAACAACAACGCCGAGAAAAATGTCGCCTTCAGCATAATCTCCTGGGCCAGTTTTGAAGAATCGCTGCAACTGCTGAGCTTTACTTGAGTTGGCAAGCGCTCTAAGCGCTCGCAGCACTCTCTCAGATTGCATGCGTAACACTTTACCGCAGACCATGTAAGTACTATCTAAAAGTGGAAATCGATGGGAAAGTCTTTGTAGTGACCGGCGCTGGAGGTGGAGTTGGGCGAGAGCTCACACTTGCCTTATTAGATCAAGGTGCGCGCGTTGCAGCGGTGGATTTTCGAGAAGAATCACTCGCAAAACTTCGCGAGATAACAGGGCCTCTAGTGGAGACTTTCTTGATTGACATCACCGATAAAAATGCTGTCATGTCGCTGCCACAATTGATTATCAACCGAATGGGACGAGTAGATGGACTCATCAATAATGCCGGAATCATTCAACCCTTTATCAAAGTCAATCTCTTAACTATTGACGATGCCATTCACGTGATGTCAGTGAACTTCAGTGGTTCGTTGTACATGATGAAAGCATTCTTACCCCATTTGCTTGATAGACCGGAGGGGCACATCGTCAATATCTCGTCGATGGGCGCTTATGCTCCAGTGCCTGGACAAAGTCTCTATGGCGCGTCAAAGGCGGCGCTTGCTCAATCAACAGATGGCCTTCGCTCTGAATTGCGTGGAACGAAGGTCCGAGTCACGCTGGTATTTCCAGGCGCGATGAGTACAGATATCGCAAAGAATTCTGGAGTTGTCATGGCTGCATCCAGTACTTCTACAGCCGCTAGCAAGATACCCACAACAGATCCTTCGGTTGCAGCACAAATTATTATCGAGGCAATCCAGAGGGAGCGAGAGCGGATATTCATTGGTTCGGACGCGAGATTGATGCATCTGCTAGTTCGGATTAGCCCCCGGTTGGCCGCCCGGGTGATTTACCGAAAGATGCAGGCTTTATTGGATCAACAGTAAATATGAGGTGATTTCAGGAGGAACAAAGGTAAGTAGCGGATACGAATTTAACTGAAGTTAATGTTCCGGACACTCGCAATGTGTAGTATCAAATCGTGAGAAATTCGCTTTCTGAAGCGCTTGGCACGGCTCTCATTTCGATGACAGTTGTTGGTTCAGCTTTCATGGCCGCCAACCTGACAGATGATCAATCACTTCAATTACTGATCAACGCGATCGCCACTGCCATGGCTTTATTGGTGGTGATCTACTTGTTCGCTCCAATAAGTGGTGCTCATTTCAATCCAGTGGTCACGATAATCTTCACAATCACCCGAAAGATTAAAATCCAGGATTCGATGAAATATCTGAGCGCACAATTCATTGGTGGTATTTGTGGAACGGTTTTGGCTAACCTGATGTTCACCAGCAAGAGTCTTGTGATATCAAACATCAACCGGAACAGTAGTAATAATTTCCTTGGTGAATTGATTGCCACGACAATTTTGCTGCTCATCATTCTCTTGTGCATCGAGCAAGGTCGAAGTAGCGCAATACCTTATTTAGTGCCAGCGTGGATTGGCTCGGCATACTTCTCCACTGTTTCGACGAGTTTTGCCAATCCTGCGATAACGCTGGCGCGCTCTTTTTCGGCTAATGACACGGGAATTAACCTCACGTCCACCCCAGCTTTTATCGCTGTTCAATTACTGGGCGGAATGTGTGCTCTCGGATTGGTCAAAGTTTTTGCGAAGAAATGAGGATGAGTAATGGGAAATAAGCCTTCAGTTCTCTTTGTCTGTGTACATAACGCTGGACGTTCACAAATGGCGGCAGGATTTCTCGAGCATCTTGGCGCAGGTGCAATAGATGTGCTCTCGGCAGGTTCAGCGCCGAAAGAGACTCTCAATCCCGTTGCCGTTGCGGCGATGGCTGAAGTTGGTATCGATATCGCACATAACAAGCCGAAGGTGCTCACCGTTGACGCCGTTCAAGCATCAGATGTGGTGATCACAATGGGCTGCGGAGATACTTGCCCATACTTTCCGGGCAAACGTTATGAGGATTGGATATTAGATGACCCAGCAGGGCAAGGAATAGTTGAAGTTCGCAGAATCAGAGATGAAATCAAAGCGAGAGTAGCGACGTTAGTTAGCGAACTACTCGAGCAATAAAATCTTTTTGGAGCGCGACAAATCGCTCTCCCATGAGGCGATATCCAGCTGAGTTTGGGTGCAGTAGATCTGGCATCATCCCAAGGTCGCCCTCGTTGAAGAGCTCCAAGCCGCTCATGAAGTAGAGGTTCGTATCGCCTCGTTCGTTGACGATCGTCTCCAAGATTGCCCGTATCTTCGGCAAGTTAAGCGCTCCAGCAGCGAGCACTTGCGGGCGCTCCATCGAGGTTAACCCCGCATCTCCAATAAGAGTGGGACCAGGATTTACTTCATGGAACGGGCAGATGATGGGGGAGATGAGAAGAATCGGAGTTGTTGGTTTCTTCTCGCGGATAATGTCGAGGAAGTTATGCACTGCTGGAATAAAAGAGCGCTCGCGCATGCTGTCGCCATTGACGACATTGATGCCAAGTTTGAGCGAGATGAAATCTGCAGGGGTGGCCGCGATAGTGCGCGCAACAAAACCATCAAGATGAGCCTCGCCAGCTAAACCAAGATTTCTGATATCTAAACCTAAGAGGCGACTTGCATGAACAGACCAAATATCTAACGGTCGTTCCGTCTCAGCACATTGACTGATGGAACTTCCGTAGTGGACCCACTTCTTCTTCGTTGATGGTGTTAGCGCGAGCAGTGCGTCATCTGCCGAGATATTTCGCACCTCAACAAGCGCGCCAGCGGGAAGCCAAATCTCAATCTCTTTCATTCCACTTTTCAGGTTGGTAAAGGTGATCTCTTCACCTTCGCCGCGGATGAATTGCTCGCTAGTTACCAGCGGTCCATCCATCTCAAGGCGAATTTGCCCGCCTTTTGTTGCAGGGACTGTGGCAGCCTCAACGCCATCAACCACAAGATCAAAACGCGCCGTTGCCGGCTCCTCAATCACGCGAGCAATCGTCAGCGGCATCACATGCACTTCTAGCGCGAGCGTTGTTGCCGCACTGCGAAAGCGAAGACGAACTCCCGAAGGAAAACGCGTCCAGCGGTGCAATCCGCTCACGCCAAATTGCTGCCAAGTCCACAAAGGAAGGCGCGAGAAAGCGACCCAGCCATCATCATTGACTTGATGGTCGTATGGACCGACGACTTCGACTTGTGATTCAAGGAGTGGGATCGGGGTGAGGGTAGCCATTAGTGGGCGAACTCTTCGCGTGAGGAAGGTACCTCGCCTTTGCTTACCGATGAAATTCCAAAGCGCTCTTTATTTTCAAAGAAGTATTTTCGCGCTTCATTTCGCCCACCAAGTTGCAACTTTTCGAAGATTCGAATCGTCTCTTGGCGAATTGTCGATTCGCTATATCCCATGATGTCAGCAATCTCAAGATTTGTTCGCTTCTCTGCAATATGCGCCAGAATTTGAACTTGTCGGTCGGTGAGCGAGGTGACATTTGGCGATTCAAGCTTCTTTCGATCTCTGCTCTGTCGATAGATATGAAGCGAAATAAGGTGGGAGATAGTTTGCAAGAAGAGATCAATCTCTTCATCAGGGCTCAATGAAGTTTCGGAGACAATTCCCAGGCACCCAACGCAATTTTCTAATCGGAAGATCGGCACGACGATCTGAGTTCTGAGTTCGGTTGAGAACTTCACATCCTTTAGTAGTGGATATTCAACTGGCCATTCGGGGAGCGAGTTAATCCATACGATTCGCTTCTCAACAAGCGCATCGGTCACTGGCAGCTTCCAATCGAGTGGAAACTCTTGCCAATCTGAATAAAGGGTTTGATCCACCCCGAAAGAGGCACGAGCCCGAACAGTCTCTCGGCTCGTGAGATTAGAAAGCCATGCAGTTTTGACGCCAAGGAAAGTCAGGATGTTGGTAACAAGGAATTCGCAAATCTCATCTTCTGAAAGGTCATGATTGTTCAGATGTGCCGCAAAGTCGGCAATCCCTGCGTTTATCACCGAAATCCCCCCTATGGATTGTGAGGAACTGTAACGCGAGAGGTTTGGTTTCGACCAATTTCCCATCACTATCCTCCGTCCAACGCTCAATCAGGCCTATTTCAGGGCTTCCGCCCCACCGTTACGCTCTGTGACGTGTCTGAGCTCATTCTGGTTCCGCTGACTGACAATCCCGCCGCGGGGGCGCAGCCCCTCGCGTGGAGCCTTGCGCTCTGGGGGGAGGCAAATCCCTGGTTTTCGGCCGAGGATTGGTACACCTTCTATACGAAGGCTGCTGACGTTTCGAGCTCTTCCTATGACCAGTGGATGCTCGATGGGGTCGATCAAGAGCAGATATATATCGCGTACCGAGCTGGTGAAGTAGTCGGGGCGATCGCGCTAGTTGATTTTGATGATCTCGAAGATTTCCGACACCTAAAGCCTTGGGTTGCAGCTTTCATTGTCGATCCTGCGCGTCGCGGAAGTGGAGTTGGTTCCGCGATGCTGGAGGCGCTCGAAGCGCGAGCTCGAGCTTTTGCTATCCCGACTTTATATTTGTGGACTGAAGATAAGAAAGATTTCTATCTCAAGCGCGGTTATCACCTAGTAGCGCATCGAAAGTATCCAGAAATATCTATCGATGTGATGAGTAAAGCACTGTGACGTGTTTTCGTTGACTCTATTTCAGAGCGTTTAGGCGCTCTAATAGCGGCGGATGAGAGGCATAGATCTTCACTGCAAGTGGATGTGGTGAAAGATTTGCCAAACTGTCGGTAGTGATTTTGATTAAACCGCTCTTGAGTGGCTCACCATCATAAGTTTTCTTTGCAAATTGATCTGCTTCATACTCATTTCGCCGAGAGATGCCATTAGTAACAAGCTCAAGTGCAAAGGAAAGCGGACTGAAGATAATAAAGAACGCCAGAATTGAAAGATGGAAGCTCTTGATATCTGACCCAAGTGCGTTAGATAACTCAGGGAACTGCAATGCCCACCCCAAGACTGCGAAGATAGCCAGGGATTGCAAAGTGGAGAGCGCAAATCCAAAGAGCGTATGTTTCTTTTTGTAATGACCAATTTCATGTGCGAGAACTGCCATGATTTCGCGAGTGCCTAGCTTCTCGATGAGAGTGTCAAATAGCACGATTGTCTTGCTCTTGCCCAACCCTGCGAAGAAGGCGTTTGCCTTGCTAGAACGCTTGGATGCATCCATCACGAAGAGTCGACCAATTGAATAACCTTCTTGCTTGCAGTAATTGAGAATTTCCTCTTTTAATTCTCCCTCTTCAAGCGGTTTTAACTTGTTAAAGAGCGGCAGAATCAACGTCGTTCCGAACATGAACATCACGAGCGAAAATAGGGATAGTAGTAACCAACCAAGGAGCCAAAAGGCGCTGCCAGTCTCTTGATAAATAAAGATAATCAGAGCGAGCAAGCCGCCACCAATCAATCCGCCGAGTAGATACCCCTTGATCTTGTCGAGAATGAAGGTTTTTGCACTCGTCTTGTTAAATCCAAATCGAGCTTCGACCACGAAGGTTCCATAGAGATCAAAAGGCAGATCTAGTAGATCAGATACCAAACCTAAGATGGCAAAGAATAAGAGCGCAATGAGAATTTCAGAATTCACCAGACCGCGAACGTACTCATCAAGCGAGCCAAAAACCCCGAACGCTAACGCCGCGACCATTATGAGAATTGAGTACGTTGAATTAGCAAGTGAAAGTTTGAAGTTTGCTTCTGAATATTCGATAGAACGTCGGTATTCGCTCTCACTGTACAGATTTGCCAATGTTGGATGGAGCGGCTTCTTCCCATGTCGATAATTGAGAATTTTGATAAGGGATTCGACCAGGTAGTTGAGTATCACAAGTGAAAGCAGAAGCGTCAGCATGGGATACATCGTATGATAAAGACCTATGAGTAGCGCACAAGGGCTGATTAGCGCAGAGAATATTGCGAAAAATTATGGCAAAGGCGATGTGCTCTCGCACGTCTCACTCGGGGTGCTGCGCGGTGAACGGATTGGAATAGTGGGCCGCAATGGTGGCGGAAAGAGCACCTTGCTCCGCGTATTGGTCGGAAACGAAGCTCCGGATTCAGGGCGGGTCTCATTCCTCAATGGGCTTTCCCTTGGATATTTAGCACAGGTAGATACTTTTGCTGAAGGCGCAACAATTCTCTCTGCACTCTTTGGCGATAGCGCCACCCACTCGTGGGCAAGCGACCCAAAAGCGCGCGAAGTTCTTGAAGGTCTCTTTGGCTCTCATAATGAGAGCGATTTCAACCGTCCGATAGCTGGCCTCTCTGGGGGTGAGCGCCGTCGGGTATCGCTAGCGAAATTGCTAGTAACCAATCACGATCTTATTTGCCTCGATGAGCCGACGAACCATCTCGACGTAGAAGGCGTGTATTGGCTAGCTCAATATCTAAAGCGTGAAAAGCGCTTGGCCGTTGTCGTGATTACTCACGATCGCTGGTTCTTGGATGAGGTCAGTGATAAGACCTGGGAAGTGGTGAACGCGGGCGTCGAAGAGTACGAAGGTGGATATTCTGCTTTTGTACTTGCAAAGGCAGAACGCATTCGACAAGCAGATGTTGAAACTGGGCGGCGAAATAATCTTATTAAGAAAGAGTTAGCTTGGTTACGACGTGGTGCACCA
>CAMAPN010000035.1 GCA_945860275.1 Bifidobacterium breve | reverse complement strand
GGGGCTGGGGTTGTTACTACTACGGGGAAGGTGGTGCTCATCGCTCGTGCTCTCTCTCGTTGCCTGACTGCTTTTCGTTCTGACGGATTAGAACGTGTGTTCGAATTTAACCCTAGCTCACCCCCTCCTGTCAACATTTTTTCGAACAGGTGTTTGAAATTTTTTACGAAAGCCCGTACCCTCAAGGCTATGGCTAAGAAAAACGCTTCTCCCGAGAACCCCCAGAATCCCCAGAACGCTCGCATCATTGCGAGCAATGTGGCTGAACTCCCCGATGGCCCTGCCAACGAGGAGGGCTTAACCCCTCGCCAGATGAAGATTCTGGAGGTAATCCAAAGCGCCCTAGATGCCCAGGGCTATCCCCCATCAATGCGAGAGATCGGCATCGCAGCGGGCCTTTCCTCGCCTTCAAGCGTGAAGTACCAACTCGAAGTCCTTGAAGAGAAGGGGTGGATTCGCCGCGATCCCACTCGTGGTCGCGCGCTAGAAATTCTGCTACCCGATGGTGAGAGCGCAGAGGTGAGCGAAGCGGAAGCGTCAATGGATCAGATGCGCGCGGTACCACTTCTTGGTCGCATCGCCGCTGGAGGTCCCATTCTTGCCGAACAATCCGTCGAAGAAACTTTCCCGCTTCCCGCATCGCTTGTTGGCCAAGGCGAACTCTTCATGCTCAAAGTTGTGGGCGATTCAATGATCGATGCTGCCATTTGTGATGGTGATTTTGTCGTGATTCGCGCACAGAAGACATGCGAGAAAGGCGAGATTGTTGCAGCGATGATCGATGGAGAAGCAACAGTGAAAACTTTTTCGCGTCGAGACGGAAAGATTTGGTTACTACCTGCCAATCCAAACTTCTCCCCTATCCCTGGAGATAACGCGGAGATTCTTGGCAAAGTCACGGCAGTTCTTCGATCGGTACGCTAACAGTCCCCCGAAAAATCCCCCGAAAATCTAGGCGCTAAATCGCTCTAGCGCAGACGCTAAGTGTGCATCCACCAGTGCGCGCACATGGGTGCCATCTGCCAAATGTTCTTCGGTAAAGATTTCACCGCGTTCGTGAATCTGGTGGAGCAAATCACCTCTGGTGTAAGGAATCACCGCATTCACTTCAATATCGGGATGAGGTAGCGCCGCCTCAATCGCACGTTGCAAATCGGCAATTCCGAAACCGGTATGCGCAGATATTGGAATGCTGCCTGGCAATTGATTGACCAGCTCCACAATGCGATGTGGATCTGAAATATCCACTTTATTGATAACAATCAATTCACGGATAGCAGAGCCACCAATTTCATCAATTACTTGATGAACAGCTCGCACCTGTTCCAACGGTTCTGGATGTGAGCCATCGACTAAATGGAGAATCAGGTCGGCGCCAGCTACCTCTTCTAGCGTTGACTTAAAGGCATCGACAAGTTGATGCGGCAGGTGACTGACGAAACCAACGGTGTCAGTAAGCGTATAGACCCGTCCGTCACTTCCTTCAAATCGCCGGGTCGTGGGATCCAGCGTGGCAAAAAGAGCGTTCTCTACTAAAACGCCAGCGCCAGTTAATCGATTAAGAAGTGAGGACTTTCCTGCGTTGGTATAGCCGGCAATAGCTACAGAGGGAATTCGATGGCGCACGCGCTCTTGCCGTTTGGTATCTCGGGCAACTTTCATTTCGGCTATTTCACGGCGCAATTTCGCCATTCGATCTCGAATGCGACGGCGATCAATTTCAATCTTTGTCTCACCAGGACCGCGTCCACCGATTCCCACGCCGCCAGCGCCTCCTGCTCCAGCACGACCACCCACCTGGCGCGAGAGAGATTCACCCCAGCCACGAAGTCGTGGAAGTAGATAGGAAATCTGCGCGAGCTCTACCTGCGCCTTACCTTCACGGCTTTTTGCATGCTGCGCGAAAATATCAAGAATTAATGCAGTTCTATCAACAACTTTAACTTTCACGCGCTCTTCGAGTTGACGCAATTGACCAGGTGAGAGTTCGCCATCGCAAATAACGGTATCCGCTTTTGTCGCAGCGACGATTGTCCGCAACTCGCTTACTTTTCCCGAACCAATGAAGGTTGCCGGATCTGGTTTATCTCTGCGTTGAATAATTCCTTCCAACACTTGCGAACCAGCGGTTTCAGCAAGCGCCGCAAGCTCCTTTAGTGAGTTCTCGGCATGCTCACCTGTTCCTTCAGTCCACACGCCCACCAATACGACTCGCTCTAATCGAAGTGAGCGGTATTCGGCCTCTGAGATATCTTCAAGTTCGGTAGAGATTCCAGCAACACGTTTGAGCGCTCGACGCTCGGATAGTTCTTCGCCAGAATCTTGCGGGGATTTATTCTCAAAATCTAAGCGCGCTTGTTCATTCTCTTCAAGCAGGCGCTGGAAAAGCTCTTCAGATTTCACAAAGTGACCTCATGGTCACGCACTAGCTCCGCAGGTCCGGTTAGCACTGCGTTTGAGTGTCCATCAATCTCTACTTTCAACGTGCCACCTGGCACGTGCACGGTCCATTGCGCCGGCAATCTCTTCTTCTGGTGAATAGTTGTTGCAAGCGCAACCGCACATACACCAGTGCCGCATGATTTTGTCTCGCCTGATCCTCGCTCGTGAACGCGCATTCGCACTTGCCCGTCATTGAGAATCTCAACGAACTCCACATTTACTCCGTCGGGAAACGCATCCACAGGTGAAACATCTGGCGCAAGCGCTAGCGAACCAACCTCATCAAGAGATGCAACAAAAGCCACTGCATGCGGATTGCCCACATCAATATTGAGCACGCTCCAGCTTTTTCCGTTATGACGTACTTCAAGTTCGTCGGAGTAGTCATCTATCTCTACAACTTTTCCCATGTTGACCGAAATTTCGCCCGACTCGGGCACGGAGAGAAATTTCTTGCCAGCGCGAGTATCGATAGGAAATAAACCCGCTGGTTGCAGGCCGCGATCGACGAGATATCTGGCCATCACACGAATGCCATTTCCGCACATTTCTGCCAACCAACCATCGCTATTGCGGTAATCCATAAACCACTGACCGTTGCGTTTAACCATGCGAATGAAGCCATCTGCACCAATGCCGGAGGCGCGGTTACATAACTTCGCAATCGACTCAGGTGTGACTTCTATCTGGTCAGCCGCATCAAGCAGTAGGAGAAAATCATTCTCCGTGCCATGCCCGTAGGTGAGAGTTGTCGTTGTCATTAACTCCCGATACTAGAGGTTTTACCAGCGTACGCGCGTTTAACGCTTAGCAAGAGCTCCGGTAGCAGCGCTCTTATAGGCAAGCTCAAGCGCATCGACAGTTATCGCGCCCAGCTCACCAGGAGCCATATTGGCCTCTTTATTACCAAGAGCGACATCGACCAGGGCATTTGCTGGGCCAAAGAAAATGTAGTGGCCGGCATCGGCGGTGACATTTGGTTGGTATGTCGTGCCATCGGCGTAGTGAATATAAACAAAGGAGCGATTGAGGTCGATGATGAATTGCCCCTCGCTGCCTACAACATGCACCACAACCTCATGGTGATTGTTATTTGCACCAAGATGCGCAGATGCGCCGGACATCGTTCCGATTCCGCCACCTTCGAAGCGATAGATCACGGCATCATGAAGATCAACCGGTGCATTTAGGGGTGCGGCCATAAATGCCATTGCTTCCTTCACGCGCGCTGGATAAAGACGGAATGCCAAACCAAGTGCGTGTGTAAGTTGCGCCTGACCGTATCCGCCACCAGAGACTCTCGGATCTGTCCAGGTGCTCTGCTCAGGAATTTGCTCAGGTGAAGCATCTGGATACGCGCCCGTGTTGCTAAGAAGTTCTCGCGTTTGCGAGGCCATCTGAATGGACATTGATTCAAGCTTTCCGATACCACGCTTTTGTAGTTGGAGGTACATATCTTGAATCATCTTCTGATAATTCCAACCGAAACTTAAGAGAAGTTCGCGGTCATTCTTCTTTGCAGTATCAACAAGATCCCATGCATCTGCACTGGTGATGGTCATCGGTTTCTCACAGAGCACGTGCGCTCCCGCGTTGAGTGCCGCCTTCGAGTGTTCGTGGTGTAGCCCTGATGGTGAAGAGACAACGATGATGTCGAGATCTTGCTTAATCACATCGTGGTAATCCTCAGTTGCAACTGATGCGCCATATTGGTTAGCGAGCTTTTTAAGAAGATCATCGCCTTTTCGACAAATTGCAACAATCTCTACCTCATCGCGCTTTGAGATTGCTGGTAGGTGTGCCATCGTCGCCCACGAACCTGCTCCGATAAATCCTGCTCGTAACTTAGCCATAGTTGCGCTCTCCTATTTCGTGAGAAGTGAATACGAATTAATCGTGATGCCAGATTTCGCGATAGGAGAGAAGATTTCCCTCACGATCGGTGATGTGGCGAATGATGTCCTTGAAGGATTCCTGCCAGCGCGCATTAACTTCGGTCGCGCCCATCTTTTTCGCGGCAGTTGCCACATTTGGAACGGCTTCGCAGTAGCCAACAACAGTTGTTCCATTGCGAAAGAGCGTGTAATTGGTCCAACCGCACTCAGTTAGGGCCTGTGCCATATCGGGCCAGAGCTCGTCGTGACGCTTGTCGTACTCCGCTTCCTTGCCTTCGTAGAGATAGATGAAGAAAAGTAAACGCTCCATGATCAAACTCCCTCTCGTTACGTAATCGTCGCGCGCTTGCCTTTACCTACGTTTAGATGCCAGTCGCTCTCGAGTAGCGTCGAATGAAACTGCCAAGATCAACATGAGACCCTGCGCCACGCGCTGCCAGAACGTTGGTACATCGAGAAGGATAAGGCCGTTGTTAAGGACTCCGATAGTGGTTAGACCAATAATGGTTCCCCACATGGTTCCTCTACCACCGGCAAGGCTCGCACCACCAAGAACGATTGCAGTAATTACCTCAAGCTCTAGACCACGCGCTGCATTGGGGTCACCTGCGGAGAGCTGTGAGGTCAAAATTGCTCCGGCTAACGCCGATGAAAGTCCGGAGAGAATGAAGCTAGCGAAGAGAATTCGGTTACTACGGATTCCCACTACGCGAGCGGCATTGGGATTTGAGCCAATCGCATAAAGCGAACGACCAAAACGAGTGCGTCGCAAAGTAATGATTCCAATAATTGCAATGAAGAAGAAAATGAAAATCGGAAGCGGAATGCCTGCAGGTTGCGCAGTTCCCAGCCACTCGAAGTTCTTCATCATCAATGTCTGGCCATTTCCAATGAGAAGCGCAATGCCGTAAAGCGTGGCAAGCGTTCCCAAGGTAGTGATAAGTGAATTCACTCCGACAACTGTGACAAAGAAACCATTGACAATGCCAAGTACAAGACCGAATGCAAATACAGCGAGTAGGCCAGTTGTGATGCCGTAGTCATTCACGACATTTGCCAGGATCATTCCCGAGACGGCCGCTGCAGATCCAACGGAGAGATCAACCTGTCCTGCAATCATCAACATTGTTCCAGGCACGCAGATGATTCCTGTTACTGCCAAGGCAACAAAGATGTTCTTGAAGTTGTCAGGATCAAGGAAGTAAGGGCTCGTAAAGGTGAAGAAAACAGTTAGCAGAACGAGGAAGCCGAGCAGAGGTGCCACGTCTGGGATGCGGCGACGGCTCTTAGCCTGCTCTTGCTCTAGTTCAGTGTCTTTGCGATTGCTCATGAGACCTATAGCTCCTAACTCGATGCTGCAATTAACTTACTGGCTTCAACGGAATTTCCGGTGAGCTCTGACACCACTTCACCGCGCGACAGGACAAGAGCGCGATCTGCCAAAAGGACTACCTCTTCATAATCTGATGTTGCTACGAGTACAGCCATGCCACTTGATTGTGCCTGCTCTCGAATAATCTCGTAGATATCGCGTCGTGCGCCCACGTCAACGCCACGGGTTGGTTCCACCAGAAGCAGGATTTTCACCTGCGCCTCGAACCAGCGAGCAAGAAGCACCTTCTGCTGATTTCCACCAGAGAGCGTCGAAATTGTCTGTGTCGATCCGCGCGAAACGATTCGCAGCGCATCGGCCCACCGTGAAAAAGCTTGATGCTCTAACAACCGATTAACAAAACCGAATCGACCCATCTTCTGCCAAGAGCGAACTGCCAAATTCTCGGCAACTGAGCGGACCGGGAAGGAGCCAAGTCGCTGTCGATCTGCTGGCAGATATCCAATTGCTTGATCTGCCGAATCGGCTGCACTTTTGGCTTTGTACACTTTTCCAAAAATTTCTACGTTTCCGCCGGTAATTGGTCGCAAACCAAAAAGAGATTCGCAAATTTCTGCCGTACCGGAACCAATTTTTCCAAAAAGAGCAAGGACTTCGCCTTTATTAACTGTGAAGTTCACGTTGGTGAATTCTGCAAAACTAGTGAGGCCTGAAACTTTGAGCGCAGGTTCTGAAGTGTCATGAAGTTGTGGGCGAACATTCTTCTCAGATGCATGGCCCAACATCGCGGAAACGAGGTCTTCTCGTGAAGCTTTCTTTGCATCTACGGTCAATACTGAAGATCCATCGCGCAGAACTTGCACTCGATCAGCAACTCGAGCGACCTCATCAAGGCGATGCGTGATGTAAATCATTCCCACGCCCTCTGCGCGGAGTTGATCCATGACAGAGAAGAGACGCTCTACCTCAACATTTGAGAGCGCGGCAGTTGGTTCATCTAAAACTAATACTTTTGTATCTTGAGTAAGGGCGCGAGCGATTTCCAATAATTGCCGCTCACCTACCCGAAGTTGTCCTGCGATGGCGTCAACGGGAATATCAACTTCAAGACGATCGAGGACCTCTTGCGCTTTTTTCGCCATCTCAGACCATCCGACAAATGGACCTGAATGTGGCCACTGCCCAAGAAAAATATTTTCAGCCACAGTAAGTGCTGGTGCGTCATTTAACTCTTGGAAAATCATTCGGATGCCAAGTTGGCGAGCTTGATACACATCAAGCTTCGCCAACTTGGTTCCTTTAATCTCGATCGAGCCACTAGTAGGTTCGATATCACCTGCGAGAATCTTCACGAGCGTAGATTTTCCTGCTCCATTTTCGCCAAGAAGTGCGAGGACTTCTCCGGCGCCAAGGGTCAGATCTACTCCATGAAGGACTTCCACTCCACTAAAGGACTTATGGATGCCTTGCAACGATACGAGTTCGTTACTCATTCTCTTAGCTACCTTTCCCAAAACCTAGTGGGTACTACCGATGGAACTTATCTAAACAACTTCGAAATCCACTGCTAATGCAATTAGCAGGAGATCTTTCCGAAGTTCTTTTCGATGTTGGAACCATTGATAGCAACGTGCTTGACCTTGAGCTGGAATGGAACCTTCTTGCCCTTGATTAGATCAAGGAGGTAAGGAACCACGATCTCGCCGTAGCGCTCTGGGAAGTATGCAGTTGCGCCGAGCCAGTTTGGATTGCTCTTGATATCGCACCAAACGGACTTCTCAGCTCCCTGGCTACCAGCCCAGATGTCCTTCTCGCGGCCAACTTGCTTAGCAGCGGAGAATGCACCTTGGATGCCTTGGTCATTGATAGCAACAACGATGATCTTGTTCTTGCCTGGAAGAGTAGTAAGTGCAGCTGGCATGACTTCGAGAGCCCTGTCCAAACGACCTGCATCGTACTTCTTCAACTTGTCAGCAGGGATCGCGCCGCAAACGCTGGCGAAGCCAGAGCGGTATCCACCCATGCGAAGTTCGTTAGCAATACCTACACCGTAATCTTCAAGTGAGATGAATGCATCGTATTCGCAGTTGAAGTTCTTCTTGAAGTACTCGCCGATTGCTTTACCAGTGGTTGCACCAGCGTTTGCATTGTCAGCACCCATAAATGCTGATTGGCATGGATCCTGCTCGATGTCGATTGCGATGACTGGTACTTGTGGACCAGCTTTGCAAATCGCAGGAGCAGCATCTGCAACAGCGTTGAAGTTTGCATAGCCCTGGACCTTCTTCAATTTGAAGGTCTTTGCGCAAGCAAGTGCGAGGTCAGCCTTGAGCTTGCCATCGCAGAAGACGAGCTTTGCGCCAGCCTTCTTTGCTTCGCGAGCAATTGAATCGTGTACATCTTTGCCGAATCCAATTGCGTCATCGAGACCGATGAGACCAATTGTGATTCCCTTACCGCTGTTCTTTACTGCCTTGCGGAAATCAACGCCGCCTGCACTTGCAGGAACAGTTTGAAGTGCAAAGAGTGAAACGATTGCGGCAACAGCAGCAAGAACGCGAACGCTCTTTGATCCTGTTATTTTCACGTATTACCCCTTTTCATTACAACCGGCAACGTTTCCGAAAGCTTCGAATCAGCGCCGGGTTGGTTTGGGGTTACCCAACCGCACTTGCAAAGAGCAGGTCAAGGAAGGGGCGCCGTAATGCCAGGATCGTTATACATTCGTTACTTACGAATTTCCAGAACTGGCGAGGAGACTTTCCAGAAGTGCCCCCCTATCTCCAGTCAGCCATGAGATTCGTGGCTCCCGAGTAAACCAGGTCCCTTGTCGGCGGGCATATTGGCGAGTACTCACAATCGTCTCCTCTAAGGCGTTCTCAAGGGAAATCTGACCCTCCAGCGCGGCAAGCACTTGGGCATATCCGATTGCCGCCCTAGCAGTTCGCCCTTCGCGTAAACCTTCTGCAATCAACGCTTCAACTTCAGCAACGAAACCATCCCGCCACATCTGAGCGACCCGATCTGCGATTCGCTCATGTAACACATCACGATCTACTCGAATAGCAAATTGCTGAGCTTGTGGGTAATAACTCTTTTCATCGCGCGGCAACGAGGCTGCGTACGGTTCGCCGGTTAATTCGATCACCTCAAGTGCACGAATTACTCGCCGCACATTCTGCTCTGGGATTAGCGCGGCAGCATCGCTGTCAAGCTTCGCCAAACGAGCGTGCATGACCGAACCACCGAATTCCTCTGCCTCCGCGAATAACCGCTCGCGCACAAGCGGATCACGATCTGGAAAATTCAATTCATCAACAAGCGCCTTTATATATAGCCCAGTGCCACCAACGACCACAACGGGAATATTCTCGGCCAGTAGCGAATCGATAAGTGTCCGCGCATCCCGTTGGTAATCTGCAACCGAACTCTCTTGGGTTACGTTAAGTACGTCGAACATGTGGTGTGGTATGCCGCGACGCTCCAATGGTGAAACCTTCGCAGTGCCTATATCCATACCTTTGTACAACTGCATCGAATCAGCATTAACAATATGTGCGCCGATTCGTTCGGCCAGATCGATAGCCAGTGAGCTCTTTCCACTAGCAGTGGCACCACCAATGACAACCAGAGTCATACGTGCGCGTCGGCGATTCGAAAAGTTGGCATCCCCAGTGAAATCGCCTGCGCTCGCTCAACTGCTGCCGCGCTTCCAGGTGTCGATTCAATCGAGATTGGCAATCCCGCGGCAATTACATGGTGTGGCGCCGCTTCAGTAACAACGGTACGAACTAAATCGCCAGGCATTGGTCGATGATCTCTTTCGAAATTGAGATGAACTAAACGGTAATCTTCAGAACGCCCGGCTACTCGACCGCGCTCTGTATCTCGTCGACCAACATGATCGCTAATAAGCACCTCTACCTCGCGCCCCACTAGTTTCTGGTTCTCTTCGCGAGAGATTCGCTCTTGGAATTGGTGGAGTTCGGTGTATCGCCGTCCGATTACCTCTGGATCTACTTGATTCTCCATCGTTGCTGCCGGGGTGCCCGGACGTTTAGAGTATTGAAAGGTGTAAGCGGCAGTAAAGCGCGCCGCCGCCATGACATCGAGTGTGGCGCGAAAATCCTCTTCACGCTCTCCAGGGAAACCAACAATGATGTCGGTGGTGATTGCCGCATGGGGAATTGCGCTGCGCACTCGTTCCAAAATTCCCAAATATCGATCTGAGCGATAAGAGCGGCGCATCGCTTGCAAAATCGGATCTGAACCTGATTGCAATGGCATATGTAAATGTGGCATCACATTAGGTGTTTGTGCCATTGCATCGATCACATCATCGGTGAAGTCACGTGGGTGTGGGCTCATAAATCGCACCCGACGTAGGCCGTCCACCTCACCACACGCACGTAGTAATTTTCCAAACGCCTGTCGATCGCCGAAATCCACCCCGTAAGCATTGACGTTCTGTCCAAGCAAAGTTATCTCAACAACTCCCTGCGCAACGAGCGCACGAATCTCATTGAGAATCTCAGTTACAGGTCGATCCTTCTCGACCCCACGCAGCGCAGGTACGATGCAAAAAGTACACGTGTTATTACAACCCACTGATATTGAAACCCAGGCAGAGAATGCGGAATCTCTCCGGACCGGAAGTGTGGATGGAAAATGTTCTAGCGATTCTTTAATCTCAACCTGCGCAGCTTTTTCTACTTGTGCTCGCTTAAGTAACGCTGGAAGTGCGCCAACATTGTGCGTGCCATACACAACATCAACCCATGGCGCCTTCTTGATAATCTCGCCACGATCTTTTTGGGCTAGACATCCACCGACAGCAATTTGAAAATTCGGCCGAGATTCTTTCGTATAAATGTAACGCGTGAGTGCGCCATACAGTTTTTGATCGGCATTCTCACGCAC
>CAMAPN010000034.1 GCA_945860275.1 Bifidobacterium breve | reverse complement strand
GGGTCAAAGACGCTCGGGATGATAAAACTCTCGTTGAGTTGCTCAGGTCGGACACAGTTTGCAATCGCATCAGCAGCAGCCAGCAGCGCATCGTCGGTGATTTTTGTCGCACCGATATCGAGTAATCCTCGGAAAACTCCCGGAAAGGCCAGGACATTATTAATCTGGTTAGGTTGATCACTACGTCCAGTCGCCACAACTTTTACATGGCGACGTGCGATTTCCGGGTCGATTTCCGGGTCAGGATTGGCTAGGGCAAAGACGATCGCATCTTTAGCCATACTCTCAACATCTTTCTCGGTGAGAACATTAGGCACGCTCACGCCGATGAAAACATCAGCGCCAGCGAGCGCTTGGCTTAACGTTCCAGTGAAATTCTCGCGATTACTAATTTCTACGAACCAAGAGCGCATCTCATCGTTTTGCGGAGAGCCCTTATGGATGACACCATCGATATCAAAACCAATCATGTGGCGTGCCCCTGCATGGTAGAGAAGTTGGGCAACAGCGGTTCCTGCTGCACCGACACCATTGAGGACAATCTTCACATCTTTAATATCTTTCTTTACTAACTTCAACGCATTCTTCAGCGCTGCCGTCACAACAATTGCAGTGCCATGCTGATCATCATGGAAGACGGGAATATCGAGAAGCTCACGTAATCGTCGTTCAACTTCAAAGCAACGCGGTGCTGAGATATCTTCAAGATTTATGCCGCCATAGACAGGTGCGATTATCTGTACCGTGCGGACAATCTCATCAACATCTTGAGTATCAAGACAGACCGGCCAGGCATCAATATTGGCAAATCGTTTGAAGAGCGCAGCCTTACCTTCCATTACAGGCATCGCAGCAGCTGGTCCAATATTTCCTAAACCAAGGACTGCCGAACCATCAGTAACTACGGCAACGGTATTCCTTTTAATGGTGAGGCGACGAGCATCAGATGGGTCAGCAGCAATCGCCTGACAGACACGAGCAACCCCTGGCGTATATGCGCGCGAGAGGTCATCACGCGTCTTGATCTGCACCTTGCTATGTACTTCAATTTTTCCGCCTAGGTGGATGAGGAAAGTCCGATCGCTGACTTTGCGGACCTTTAGTTCCGGGACCTCGGCGATTGCTTTAGCGACGCGATCTGCATGATCGGCATCAATGGTGTCGCACGTGAGATCGACAACAACGCGGTCAAATGAGGATTCGACGATATCCAACGCAGTTAATGACGCCCCTTGAGAATTAAGGACAGCAGTCAGCGCAGAGACTGGTTGGTTCGCTGAAGGTCCTTCAACGCGGATCGTGATTCCATAGCCGGGGCTCGTAGAAACCATAAAAATCTCCTAATGTTGGATATTCAGGGTACGACTACGAGGGGGAATTATGAATTCGCAGGCTAGTGATAAGCCTCACGGGCTCGATGGGGCGCAGGTTGCAGCCTTAGATAAGGCTCACGTTTTCCACTCTTGGTCGGCGCAAGGGGCGATTACTCCGCTGCCTGTGGCCGGTGGTCTGGGCTCGTACTTCTGGGATTTTGATGGGAAAAAGTACCTAGATTTCTCCAGTCAACTTGTTTTCACCAACGTCGGACATCAACATCCGCGAATCATCGAAGCAATCAAGCGGCAAGCAGATATCTTGGCAACAACTGCGCCGCAACATGCAAACGATATTCGAAGTATCGCTGCGCAGAAAATCTCGTCGCATGCGGAGAGTTTTCATAACAAAGTCTTCTTCACAAATGGCGGCGCTGACGCAGTAGAGAATGCCATTCGAATGTCGCGCATTCACACTAATCGCCACAAGATTCTTTCGCAGTACCGTTCGTATCATGGCAACACAGCTGCAGCAATCTCAGCAACTGGCGATCCACGTCGCTGGCCGAATGAATTTGCCTATGGGCACATTCACTTTTTTGGTCCATACCTTTATCGCTCTGCATTTTGGGCAACGACAGAAGAAGAAGAGTGCAAGCGCGCACTTGAGCATCTTGAGAATCTGATAATTCTCGAAGGCCCAAAGACAATCGCGGCGATTATTATCGAATCAATTGTTGGTACGAATGGAATTCTTGTTCCACCAAAGGGTTATCTAGAGGGCGTTCGAGCGCTCTGCGACAAGTATGGAATCATCTGGATCGCAGATGAAGTCATGGCGGGTTTTGCTCGCGCAGGAAAATGGTTTGCGTACCAACACTCTGCTGCAAAACCAGATCTCATTGTTTTTGCAAAGGGCGTAAATTCAGGATACGTGCCGCTCGGTGGCGTCATCATCAGCGATGATATTGCCAAGACTTTTGATGAGCGTGTCTTCCCGGGCGGTCTTACATACATGGGCCATCCACTTGCCTGTGCAGCTGCTGTTGCAGCGATTGATTTGATGGAAGAAGAGGGAATCATCGAATACGCGGCGGAGATTGGCGAAAAAATTATCGGCCCTGCGCTCCATGATTTAGCAGCAAAACATAAGGTAATTGGGGATATCCGTGGCACTGGAGTCTTCTGGGGCGTTGATTTAGTCAGTGACCGAGCAACGCGCGAACCACTTGCACCATATGGCGGCTCCAGCCCAGCAATGAATGAATTTGCTGTTGCGTGTAAGAAAGATGGCTTATGGCCATTTGTTCACTTCAACAGAACGCATGTTGTTCCACCGTGCACGATTAGCGAGAAGGAACTTAAAGAAGGTTTTGTGATTATGGATAAAGCGTTAAGTGCGATTGGAAAGCATTACACCGGCGCTTAGCCACGAAGAAGCGTAGTTAAGTGCTTATCAAAAATAGCACTGACCTCGCGTGAACCTGCAGTTCCAACAGCCTGAATGGGCTTACCAAAGCTCTCTGCTTGTTGGAATGCAATTCGATCTGGAATCGCTGGTTTCAAGATTTGCTTACCGAAGATTCGTCCCATTTCACGGATTCGATAGTCGTGCTCTTCGGCAACGCTCTTCACTCGATTAGGCAAGATTCCCGCGAGCTTCAATTTCTTGTTATGTGTATTTCGAATCTCTTCAATCTCTTCTGCTGCACGTTCGGCACCTTGGAGACCAAAGAAAGTTGGCGTAGCAACTACGACTGCAAGATCGCTCGCAGCTAATGCTTCGCGAGTAAGTGTGCCAAGTGATGGTGGGCAATCGATTAACACCAAGTCGTAACCTTCAAGTTTCTCTAAAGCGCGTGCCAATCGTGGCTTGAACGACTCAGCTGATTTAAAAGCGTCATGTTGAATCAAATGTGGACTGGCGGCGATGACATCAACTTCGCCTGGCGCAATCTCCCATGCGCACTCGGTCAGGCTGTTATGCAAGGTATTTATCGTGGGATTAGCCAGTAAATCAGCGGCGGTAGACGTTGGATTCTTGGCGGCAAGAATTGATGTGGCATTACCTTGTGGATCAAGATCAATTACAAGCGTTGCTAAACCGCGAACAGTCGCGGCACCAGCAAATCCCAAGAGAACAGAGGTCTTTCCAACGCCACCTTTAAGGCTCAAGATACTCACTACGCGCATGGCGTCATCTTTGCGGAAAATCTCGGCGGTAACAACCTGCTCAGAAGTAGTTGTTAGACCGTCCCATATAAGCGGTCGCCCGCATCGCCAAGGCCGGGGACGATATATCCATGCTCGTTCAGGCGCTCATCAAGCGCGCCCATTACAACGGTGACCGGTGAACCAGCAAGCGCTTTTTCGAGCGCAGCTACTCCTTCAGGCGCTGCGATGATGCAGATGATGGTGATGTCAGTTGCGCCACGCTCTAATAAATAGCGGGTCGCAGAAATCAATGTGCCACCAGTGGCAAGCATCGGATCCAAGATGTAACACTGTCGCCCGGAGAGATCATCGGGAAGTCTGTTTGCATACGTTGATGCGGTAAGTGTCTTTTCATCGCGGACCATGCCAAGAAATCCCACCTCAGCTGACGGGATAAGCCTGGTCATTCCCTCTAACATGCCAAGTCCAGCTCGCAAAATTGGAACGACAATAGGTCGCGGCTTGGAAAGATGCGCACCCGTCATTGGCGATACCGGAGTTTCGATACTCGCTTTCTCGGTTCGAATCTCACGTGTAGCTTCGTAGGCTAAGAGCATCACAAGTTCTTCCGTCAGATGGCGGAAGGTCGGCGAATCTGTGTTCTTATCGCGCAGTAACGTCAATTTGTGGGTGATTAGTGGATGATTAGCCACGTGAGTCTTCATAACGATGAGTTTATAACAGCAGGCATGGAGATGGCGCTCGCCGCAGCTGAAAAAGCTTGGCGTGAGCATGGTGATGTGCCAGTAGGTGCTGTCATTCTCGACCCTGATGGGGTTGTAATCGCAACGGGAGTGAATAAACGGGAGCTTGAACACGATCCGACAGCACACGCTGAAATCGTGGCAATTCGCGCAGCCGGTGCGGCGTTAGATAACTGGCGTTTAGATGGATGCACATTAATTGTCACGCTCGAACCATGTGCAATGTGCGCAGGTGCGATATTGCAATCGCGGATCGCACGTTTAGTCTTTGGCGCGTGGGATGAGAAAGGCGGCGCAGTTGGTTCAGTAGTTGATCTCGTTAGAGACCCACGAGCGTTATCCAAAGTCGAGGTAAGCGCTGGCGTATTAGCAGAACGTTCGAGCGCGCTGTTAAAAGAGTTCTTTTCCCATTCCCGCTAACTGTTTTGAATTTGAATGAGGTATCGTTGATGACGGTGGCGTGTCTGAGCGGCCTAAAGAGCACGCCTCGAAAGCGTGTGTGGGGGAAACTCCACCGTGGGTTCAAATCCCACCGCCACCGCCAGCAGTTAATACGGGGTTAAATGATGATTTCGTATGAAGGATTGAGGATTGTTAATTTCCCATCCTCATCGCCCACCATTCCTTCAGCGCGAAGTGTTGTACCAACTTCAAGACCTGCGATCTCGCGTCGGCCGATGAATTGCAGTCTGACGCCGCCAGTCTCATCCCAAATTTCAATTTCGACTAGCGGTGAAGATTTCTTCGGCGCAACGCGAATTCCAGTAACTCTTCCAACAACTTCAGCGCGCTTGCGCCACTGGATATCTCCAATTTTCGTTGCGCTCTTTGCATGGTGACCAACTGGTTCGTATACAGGCGATTCAAATTGAGGTCGCACTGCAACGGGAGCTACTTCGCTCGTTGCTGAACTTTCACTTGTTGGGACTAATTTTACTTTTCCATCGAGAATCTTCTCGACATCAAATGGAACGATAGTTGCAACAACGCGTTCTAATTGTGCAATAGCGCTTGCAATACTTTCAGCTGTCTGGTCATGGAGTAATCGACCTAGAAAACGAGAATATGATCGACGCGGCAATAACAATGTAAGTTCAACGTCAGGCGCTTCAGTTTCGCGGAGTGAGTATTCGATAGCTGCATTAGTTAGCCGTCGATCAGGGCAATCAATTAATTCTAAAGTTAGGCCATCGAAAGCACTGTATTTATCCCAGGCCTCACGAATCTCATCCGCTTTTCGATCATCGATAACAAAGTGAACTGCGCTGAGTTTTCGGGGTTTGAGGCTTCGCGCGTATCGAATCGCGCCAATTGTGGCTAGGTCGACATCATCAATTAGGACGGCAACATCATGGCGGGTGATATTTGCACTCTTTCCATTTTGGGGAGATATATCTAGCACGTTCTCTTCGGCTCGATAGCGCTTATTTAATCGGACCAATCCAAGGACCATGAATGGAGCGACGACTACAACGACCCATGCGCCTGCAGTGAATTTCACAATCGCAAAAATGATGACAACAATTAGCGAGATTGATCCTGAAAGTAGGTGAATGCCAAAACGCAACCGCCACTTATCACCGCGATGGGTATGAGTATGTTTTGCCATTCCTAAACCGGTCAATGTGAATGCAGTGAAGACACCAATCGCATAGTAAGCAACTAGATGTTCGACAGATGAACGGGTGATGAGTACGAGAACTGATGCGAAGAAAACGAGAACCAAAATTCCGTTAGAGAAGTTGAGGCGGTGCCCACGCTTTGCTAACCAACGGGGCAAGAAGCCGTCGGATGCGACGAAATTAACCAGAATTGGGAATGCAGAGAATGTGGTGTTTGCGCCAGCAAAGAGGATAAGCATCGTGGCTGCTTGGACGATGATGAAGAAGATATTGCCAATTGCGCCGTCTCCAAGAATTGCTTTGGCAATCTGAGAGATAACCGTAGGAGTGCCGCTCTCGTAGGGAAGCGCATAAACCTTATGTGCAAACCACGAGACACCAAGAACAAGTGAGCCAAGAATGCAACTCATCACAATGAGCGTGCGCCGCGCGTTTACATGTTCTGGCGTCTTAAAGAGCATGACGCCATCAGAGATTGCTTCTAGCCCAGTTAATGATGAACCACCATTGGCAAAGGCGCGAAGTAACGTGAAGATTGCCGCAAAAGTGAGCAAACCTTGCTCTGATCCAATAGGAACTGCGCCTTCAACGTTGGTGCTTAATTGTGGCAAGGTGCCGGTGATGTCGCGGTAAATGCCTACGGTGAAGACAACAGCCATCGCGCCGACGAATAAATAAGTAGGTAGCGCAAAGGCTTTTCCAGCTTCCTTCACACCTCGCAAATTTCCGTAGGTAAGAAGCACAATCACAACCAGAGTCATATGCACTTTCCACGGCGCAAGCTCTGGGAAAGTTGAGACGATGGCGGCAACTCCAGCTGCAGATTGAATCGCCAATGTAACGACATAATCCAAGATCAATGCAACTGCTGCAATTTGCGCTACAACCGGACCAAAATTTCTTCGCGAGACGAAGTACGCTCCACCAGTCTTTGAGTAGACCGAGATGACGTTGTGATAGGAGAGCGTGACAATTAAGAGAATTACAAGCACGACTGCGGTCATTGGCATCAACATCGTGAACGCCGCAAGTCCGAATGCAGGTAACAATGCAATGAGAATCTGCTCGCTCCCGTACGCAGATGAGGAGATGCAGTCGGACGAGAGAATTCCTAGCCCATATCTTTTGGAGAGCCTCTGATGGCTTAGTGAATGGCGGTTAAGCGGTGCACCGAGGAGTTTTCGTTTGATGGTGTAGAGCAGTGGGTCTTTCGGGTGGACATGCTCTGCCATGACCGATGGTTGCGGAGCGTCATCTCGCCATGCAGTTGCCACGACTACCGCTCTCTCTCACGCTCACGAATACTGGTGATACCTGTTATATATAGTAGAGAACCTTCCGCGGAGGATAAGAGATTTGAACTCTTGAAGGGTTTCCCCTTACACGCTTTCCAAGCGTGCGCACTCGGCCGCTATGCGAATCCTCCATGCAGTTTTTAAGGCTGCAGGGTCAAAGATACTGGGTCGCTATGCTTACTCCGACCCCCCGCATGGCGATACCGTGCTGAACTCCCCCAGGGCTGGAAGGCAGCAAGGGTAGGTGCGCTCTTTCGGGTGTGCGGGGGGTCCTCACAGTTAGGCTCCCGTCCATGGTTCCACCAGTAGCGCCAGATCAAGGGCCGATTGCGCTCTATCGCAAGTATCGCCCGGGCCAATTTAGTGAAGTGATTGGTCAAGATCATGTCGTCACGCCGTTAACCAATGCTCTGTCCTCCGGACAGGTGCACCATGCCTATTTATTCTCCGGCCCACGCGGTTGCGGCAAAACATCGAGCGCCCGCATCATGGCGCGCAGCCTTAATTGTGAAAAGGGTCCGACCCCAACACCCTGCGGGAGCTGCCAATCCTGTCGCGATCTCGCTCCAATGGGTCCAGGATCGATTGATGTCATTGAACTCGACGCTGCCACTCATGGACTGGTCGATGATGCGCGCGAACTTCGCGATAAAGCCTTCTTCTCGCCAGTGCAAAGTAAGTACAAGATCTACATCATCGATGAGGCGCATCAACTTGGGCCAGGGGCTGCAAATGCGCTCCTTAAAGTTGTCGAAGAGCCACCACCCCATGTGATATTTATTTTTGCAACAACAGAACCCGATAAATTAATTGCGACCATTCGTTCTCGTACTCATCACTATCCATTTCGGTTAGTAGCGCCGGCGCTGCTCGCAGAGCACTTAACAAAGATATGCGAACAAGAGAAGGTGCACGTCGCCAAAGGCGTCCTTCCAATGGTGGTGCGCGCTGGAGGTGGTTCAGTCCGCGATTCGCTCTCGATTCTTGGACAACTACTAGCAGGTGCAGGCGCAGATGGAGTGAGCTACGAAATTGCGCTCCAGCTCTTAGGTTTCACAGATGGCGCGCTTCTTGACGATGTCATCGATGCGCTCGCCGCACGCGACGCGCAAGCAATTTTCACAACAATCGATCGCGTGATTGATTCAGGACATGATCCACGTCGCTTTGCGCAAGATTTACTTGAGCGAGTTCGAGATCTCATCGTGCTCGGTGCAGTTGCTGGAAATGAACAATCGGCTCATTCGCTCTTTCGCCAACTTCCTGATGACCAACTCCAACGAATGCAAGCGCAGAGCGGTCGCCTCGGCAGCAGCACACTCACCCATGCTGCACAAGTGATTAGTGAAGGCTTAAATCAAATGCGTGGCGCCACTGCCCCACGATTAATCCTCGAATTTACCGCTGCCAGGTTGCTCATTCCTACCGTTGGAGACGAGGCGCTCCTTGCTCGAATCGAGCGGCTAGAGCGCAATAACAGCATCTCCTCCCCCACACCAGTAACACGAACGGCCCCACCTCAGGTAGAAAAAGCAACTCCCACACCAGCGCAGGCCGCACCCAAGGTCGCCGAGAAACCAGCACCTAAAGTTGTCGAGAAGAAGGAACCTGCAGCACCAGCAGCACGTATCGAGGGAATCGATGTTGTTGGTCTACGTCGTTTGTGGCCTGATGTTATCGAGAATGTCAAAGGACGTCGTCGTCTAACGTGGACCTTGCTCAGCGCTAGCGCAATGCTTGCAACAGTTGATGAATCTGCAATCACAGTCGCAATGATTAATGTCGGCGCACGAGATTCATTCTTACGCTCCAATAGCGATGAAATTCTCCGTGAGGCTTTTATTGAAGTTGTGGGTCTTGATCGCAAGATTGAGGTGATAATTGATCCATCAATCAATCCAAGTTCTGCGCCGTCTACAACAAAAGCATCAGTTGCTGATGAGGTTGTCGAGAATTCAAGGGATCTCAATTCATTAAGCGGCGCAGCGCTGCTTGCTAAAGAATTAGGTGCAAAAGTTATTAGTGAATCTCCGAAAGAGTAGGCGCAGCGTAAATGTACGAAGGTGCGATTCAAGAGCTGATTGATGAACTTGGCCGTCTTCCTGGCGTTGGCCCTAAGAGCGCGCAACGAATTGCATTCCATATTTTGCAGAGCGAATCAGTTGACATCCAACGATTAGTTGAAGCTATCCGCGAAGTTAAAGAGAAAGTAAAGTTCTGTGAAATTTGTGGCAACGTATCCGAAGAGGTGCAATGTCGAATCTGTCGTGATCCAAAGCGTGAACTCCACGCCATCTGTGTGGTGGAAGAGAGTAAGGATGTACAGGCGATCGAAAAGACGCGGGAGTTTCGTGGTCGCTATCACGTCCTTGGTGGCGCGATAAGTCCGATCGAGGGAATTGGTCCGGAGAATTTGCGTATCAAAGAACTCATGACGCGCCTTGCTGATGGCGCCGTTACCGAGGTCATCCTGGCTACCGATCCCAATCTCGAGGGAGAGGCAACTGCCACATATCTGGCCCGGCTGCTTAAGCCGTTAGAGCTCACCATCACTCGATTGGCCAGCGGCCTACCTGTTGGTGGCGACCTGGAATATGCAGATGAGGTCACCCTGGGGCGCGCTTTTGAAGGGCGCCGGACGATATAGAAGTATTTCTCATCATATGAGACGGAGTCTGTCTCATTATCTGAGATAATTTTGGCCAACCGTCATTTCCCCTGAGAAAGTTCTCCCATGGCTCTTATTGTGCAGAAGTTCGGCGGCTCCTCAGTAGCTGATGCCGAGGGGATGAAGCGGGTCGCCGCTCGGATTGTCGCCACCAAGAAGGCCGGAAATGATGTTGTTGTCGTGGTCAGCGCGATGGGCGATACCACAGACGAACTTATTGATTTAGCGAAACAGATCACACCGATGCCTACTGGTCGCGAGCTCGACATGCTCCTGACCTCAGGTGAGCGCATTTCAATGGCGCTACTTGCGATGGCGATCGGCAATCTTGGCCACGAAGCACGTTCTTTCACTGGCAGCCAAGCTGGAGTAATCACCGATTCAGTACATGGCAAAGCGCGCATCATCGATGTCACACCTGGGCGAATCGTTGACGCTCTCAAAGAAGGCGCGATTGCGATCGTCGCGGGCTTCCAAGGAATCAGTCAGGATACGAAAGATGTCACCACGCTCGGTCGCGGTGGTTCAGATACGACTGCAGTCGCGCTCGCCGCAGCGCTTGATGCAGATGTTTGCGAAATCTACACCGATGTCGATGGCGTGTTCTCTGCAGATCCACGCGTTGTGCCGTCGGCGCGAAAGTTAAAGAGCATCACATATGAAGAGATGTTGGAGTTGGCAGCAAGTGGCGCAAAGGTGCTCCATCTTCGCTGCGTCGAATATGCACGTCGTTTTGATTTACCAATTCATGTTCGCTCTTCGTTTAGTGGGAATGAAGGAACATGGGTTGTGAAGGATCGTCCAGAAGGAGATGGCATGGAGCAAGCAATCATTTCAGGAATCGCACACGATCGAAGTGAAGCGAAGATAACTATCGTTGGAGTTCCTGATCGCACTGGAGTTGCTGCGCGCATCTTCCAAACAATCGCAGATGTCGAT
>CAMAPN010000033.1 GCA_945860275.1 Bifidobacterium breve | reverse complement strand
GAGGATGAATCGCTATTTGATCAAGTGCGCGAGCGAATCATCGAGTCACTGACTGAAGCGGTGGAAAGTGGTGTCACGGGCTCACATCAACTCTCACAAACTGTTCGTCGCGTGGTCGGTAAATGGGTCGGTGGAGAGCATCGACGTCGTCCAATGATTGTTCCGGTAGTCATCGAGGTTTAACGCAATAGCGCTCGGGCAACGGCGCGCCTCTTAGCCCGCTGTTTATCGAGGATTTACCCTCTTCCATATGGCGCGCGGTAAAAAATCGGGGAGTTCCCCTGCCCGGAGTTCTCGAGGCGTGCTCCGAAAAATCTGGCTCGCGATTGCAACTGGTGCCGGTGCAACCACCCGGTTCCTTCTTCGTGGCGCTAAAGAGTTAGACCCAGCACACCGTCGCGATGGACTTGGACTTTTTGTTGTTGTTCTCTCATTAATAGCTAGCGCAGGTATTTGGTTCCGACTCGACAACTTCTTTGGCAGGACTATTTATTCAGCGGTCGCAGGAAGTTTCGGCAAGATGGGCTTCATCACGCCGGCGCTTCTGCTCTACCTGGGAATTCGCTTGCTTCGCACACCGCAAGAATCTGCGGCAACAGGGCGCATCACAATCGGAATCTCGACTGTAGTCATTGGACTAACAGGGCTACTCCACATCATCGCGCACTCACCAATTCCCTCAGATGGTGCAACAGATATGCGCTCGGGTGGCGGTTGGGTTGGTTATGGAGTTTCAGCGCCATTGGTAGCTTTAGTGACCAACTGGGTTGCCGTTCCGATTCTCTTAATTCTGATTTTATTTGGATTACTCGTTACGACTGCGACGCCATTAAATGTCGCAGCCAGCAAAGTGATCGCTCTCTTCAAAGGCGCTTCCGCAGCAGCGCAAGGGCAGTTAGAAGCTCGCAGAGTCCGCCGTGAAGAGGAGAGCAATTTCGAGATTTCTGACAATCCGCCATTTGAAAGTCCGGTTATCTCTTATCAAGAGGAAGAAGATTCAGAAGATTCAGAAGATGAGGTGATTGAAGAAGTTGATGGCGATGAAGATCCTGAAATATCAGATGTAGATCAGACTGTCGCAGCATCCAGGACGCAATTACTCACCACGATGTCCAATCACGTAACGACACCGCCGATTCCGGCACCCTCGGTCACTCCACCGCTTAGCGAGGCAGAGCAACTTGAGTTAGCCGAGATGCTGGATTACCTCTTGCCACCGCAAGATCTTCTTAAGAGTTCACCTGCAACTAAAGGCAAGACCAAGGCGAACGAAACTGTTGTTGCGGCTTTGCATGAAGTGTTCAATCAATTCGATATCGATGCTGAAGTTACCGGAGTGATGCGCGGGCCGACCGTGACGCGCTATGAAGTGGAGTTAGGTAACGCCGTTAAAGTTGAGAAGATAACTGCGTTGAGCAAGAACATTTCTTATGCAGTCGCAAGTAGTGATGTCCGCATCTTGAGCCCAATTCCTGGAAAATCAGCAGTCGGAATTGAGATCCCGAATGTCGATCGCGAGGTAGTCGCCTTGGGTGATGTGCTCCGCTCACAAGTGGCTGCCAACGAGCAACACCCATTGGTCATAGGTCTTGGTAAGGATGTTGAAGGAAACTTTATTTGTGCAAATTTGGCGAAAATGCCACACCTTCTCGTTGCAGGAGCAACGGGTTCTGGCAAATCGAGCATGATTAATTCGCTCGTGACCTCTATTTTGATGCGTTCTACTCCAGACGAAGTTCGAATGATTCTGGTCGACCCAAAACGCGTAGAACTTAATGCGTACGAAGGTATCCCGCATCTCATCTCGCCCATTATCACCAATCCCAAAAAGGCTGCTGATGCGCTCGCTTGGGTAGTAAAAGAGATGGATAACCGCTACGACGATCTCTCAAACTTTGGATTCCGCCACATTGACGATTTCAACAAGGCTGTGAAATCTGGAAAGTTAAAACCGCTTCCAGGTAGCCAACGCAGACTCAAGCCATATCCCTATCTTTTAGTGATTGTTGACGAGCTCGCTGATTTGATGATGGTCGCACCTCGCGATGTTGAAGATTCGATTGTGCGTATCACTCAACTTGCTCGTGCAGCAGGAATACATCTGGTGTTAGCAACCCAACGACCGAGCGTGGACATTGTTACCGGGCTCATCAAGGCCAATGTTCCATCACGACTTGCCTTTGCCACGAGCAGCTTGGCAGATAGCCGCGTGATTCTCGATGCGTCGGGCGCGGAGAAACTTGTTGGACAAGGGGATGGACTATTCATTCCGATGGGCGCAAGCCGATCTATGCGCGTGCAAGGCGCATACATTTCCGAACGAGAAATTGAGGCAGTTGTCACGCATGTGAAGGAACAGCGTGAGGCACAATATCGCGAAGATGTCACTGCGCCTGTCAACAAACGCAGCGACATCGATGCAGATATCGGCGATGATCTAGATCTACTTTTACAAGCTGTTGAATTGGTGGTCTCCACTCAATTTGGTTCTACCTCGATGCTGCAGCGAAAGCTCCGAGTGGGATTCGCCAAGGCCGGTCGCTTGATGGATTTAATGGAGAGTCGGGGAATCGTCGGACCCAGTGAGGGGTCAAAGGCGCGAGAAGTGTTGATATCAGCAGAGGAGCTACCTGGGGTTCTCCTCTCACTCCGCGGATGAGCCACGGATGACTTGTCGATAAACGCTCTCTAGATTTACCCTTGTATTCCTGATTCCCCCAGGGAGGTGACCTAGATGTCCATTGGCTCCGAACTCAAGAGCGCCCGAGAGGCAGCAGGTCTCTCCTTAGTAGAGGTCGCCGCCAAAACTAAATTGCGTGCCAGCGTTGTGGCGGCAATTGAATCCAATGATTTCTCGCAATGTGGTGGCGATGTTTATGCGCGCGGACACATTCGAGTGTTGGCCTCTGTTTATCGAATCGACAGTACTTACCTAGTAGAAATTTTTGATCAACACTTTGGTGTAGCGCAGACCGCCCTTGATGATTTAGCTCAAGCGACATCACAGAATCTGGATCGTCGCTCATCTCTTACATGGAAATCGCTCTCTGGCATTGCAGCAGCAGCGCTACTTGGCGCCGTACTTATTAGCAATCAAATTTCTGGCGATAACGACGATGGCAAGGAAGCCACAAATATTGCATCTCCAAGTGAATCCACGAGCGGTTCAGCCAATGGCCAGTCAGCTCCCTCTAATGAGCCTTCGTTACCTGCCGTTGCTTCAGTAGAAGATGGCGTTACCGTGCGACTAACAGTTGTTAAGAGCTATTCGTGGATCTCTGTCACTGCAGCAAATGGCACATCTCTTTTCACTGGCCAGATCGAAAAGGGTGAAGTGCGAGAGTTCACTGACCCACAAGTCTTGCGTCTTGTGATTGGTAACGCAGGTGCGGTTTCTGTCAATGTGAATGGCGTTGAGAAAGGAACCTCGGGGAGCATCGGTGAAGTAGTTCGCTTGGAATTCACGCCAGATGCCGAGAATTCAGAGGGTTAGTAGTACTTTTATCGCATGAAGAAAGTTGCGCTAGTCACTTTGGGATGCGCGCGCAACGAAGTTGACTCCGAAGAAGTAGCAGGTCGACTCGCTGCTGATGGGTGGGAGTTAGTATCAGATTCTGCAGATGCCGACATTGCGGTAATCAACACATGCACCTTCGTCGAGAGCGCAAAAAAGGACTCGATAGATGCCCTCTTGGAAGCTGACGCCTTGCGTGGCTCTGGGAGCAAAGTGCAGAAGGTTGTGGCAATTGGATGCATGGCTGAGCGCTATGGGAAAGAGCTCGCTCAATCACTTCCGGAAGCCGATGCGATTCTTGGTTTTGATGAGTACGAGAAAATCTCGGCACGATTACAAACAATCCTCGCCGGCGGGAGCGTTGAAGCGCACCATCCAAAGGATCGGCGAACATTACTTCCCATTGCGCCTGCACAGCGCCAGGAGGTGCGAAGTAAATCTGGAGCAGGGGAGCGCACGCTTCGAAAGCGTTTGGAGTCTGCACCTGTTGCGCCATTGAAAATTGCATCGGGTTGTGATCGTCGATGTTCATTCTGTGCGATTCCATATTTTAGAGGAGCGTTCGTTTCGCGACCTGCTGATGAAATTCTTGGCGAAGCGCTCTGGCTTGCGAACGAAGGAGTCTCCGAACTATTTTTGGTCAGCGAGAACACCACCTCTTATGGAAAAGATCTTGGCGATCTACAAGCGCTCGAGAAATTACTCCCCGAATTAGTAGCGATTCCAGGTGTCGAGCGAGTGCGCGTCTCTTATTTACAACCAGCAGAGATGCGCCCCACATTGATTGATGCGATCACTGGCATCGATAAAGTGGCGCCATACTTTGACTTATCTTTCCAACATGCCAGCGCAGATACGCTCCGGCGCATGCGCCGGTTTGGCGATAAGGACAAGTTCCTTGAATTGATTGACTCCATCCGTAGTAAATCTCCAACCGCAGGCATTCGCTCCAATTTCATTGTCGGTTTTCCTGGAGAGAGTGATGCAGATTTTCAAACGCTCCTAGATTTCCTTGCTCATGCTCGTCTTGATGCGATTGGAATCTTTGGATATAGCGATGAGGATGGAACCGAAGCGCAGAACTTGGATGGTCAGTTAAGTGAGCGTGAAGTGAAAGAGCGAGTAGAGAGCGCCGCAGCGCTTGTTGACCAGGTGCTGGCGGAGCGGGCGGCGCAGCGAGTGGGCGAGGAGCTGCTCGTACTCATGGAAGACAGTAGTGAAGGCGAGGGTCGTGCTGCTCATCAAGGGCCTGAAGTAGATGGCACGACGCGCTTTGAGGGTGCAGACCGAGCACCTGAAAATTATCCAGAGGGAGCATATATTCGTGGCCGTGTCATTGGTTCTGAAGGTGCCGATTTAATCGCCCAGCCAGTAGCAAGCGCACTCGAAAGGAGTTAACCATGGTGGACATGCTTAATCTTCCCAACGCGCTCACCATGATTCGTATCATCTTAATTCCCTTTTGTTTTGCAGCCCTCATGCACGATGGCGGAGATGATGTGCAGTGGCGCATCATCGCGTGGTGGGGATTTTTCATCGTTGGCATGACCGACATTCTCGATGGACGCCTTGCGCGAGCACGAAAGCAAATTACTGAGCTCGGAAAGTTTCTCGACCCAGTGGCCGATAAGTTGTTGATAGGTTCGGCTTTGATAGGACTCTCTTTACTCGACGAACTTCCATGGTGGATTACCTTGGTGATTCTTGGGCGCGAATTAGCAGTAACGCTCTTGCGACTTTTTGTAGTACGTCTTGGTGGACGAATCATTCCAGCAAGTCGCGGTGGGAAGTTAAAGACCCTCACTCAAGGATTCGCCACTGGCTTTTACGTGCTGCCATTAATTCCAGAGCTCCACACCGCGCGAGATATCTTTATGTACGTGGCAATCGCCATTACGTTGTTCACGGGCGCGGAATACTTCATCAAAGCGCTCGCAGCGCCTAAGGTCTCCGCGGAGGCTGCTACGCGATGAGCGCGATGCCATTTGATCAAGCGCGCGAGATTCTCACCACTTTGCGCAGCGCCAATCAAACATTGGCAACGGCTGAATCCATTACCGGCGGACTCTTAAGTGGCGCGCTCACTGACATACCAGGTTCCTCAGATGTATTTCTCGGCGGAGTCATCGCCTACAGCCCTGTAATCAAGAGCAAACTCCTTGGCGTGGATAGTGCGCTGATCAGAGCACATGGCGTTGTGAGTAAAGAGGTCTCGCTGGCAATGGCGGCGGGTGCATGCAGCTGGCTGGGAAGCGATTGGGCGATCGCAACCACTGGCGTAGCCGGCCCTGGCGACAGTGATGGGGTTGCAGCGGGCACTGTCTGGATCGCAATCGTGGGGCGGAGCGGGGGGTCACTTACCGAATTTTCCGAGCAGCTTTCGCTAGCCGGTAATCGTCATGAGGTACGCGTGAGCGCGATTGCCTGCGCATTTGATGCCTTTACCCGTATCCTTAGAGGGTGAAGCCGTTGAAGAATCAAGAAACTCTCGGTGAGGGGCTATTGCGCAGCCATATCGGCGCCACCCTTCGTCGCGTTCGCGTTGCACGTGGCCAAACACTTCGACAGCTCTCACGCGAGGCATCGGTATCTCTCGGATATTTAAGTGAGATCGAGCGGGGACAAAAAGAGGCCTCTTCAGAATTGTTAGCAGCTATCTGCGCCGCGCTTGCGCTGCCCATCTCTCAACTTCTCGTTGAGGTTTCACGTTCACTGCAGGTACAGCGCTCGAGCGCTAATGCTCGCCCAAGCCTTGCCATCGTTGCTCGCGACAACACGAGCGCGCCAGAAGCGGTCAATATCGAGGACGCAGCCTAAAACCCTCAATACTGAGCACGTGCACAGTAGTAGCAATAAAACTCGGACCGCCCTCATTGATGGCGCTCGAACCCTGCTCTCTGAAGTAGGTGTTCGCGAAGCAAACATGATCACTATTGCCGATCGCTCTCGCGTTGCGCGAGCGACTTTGTATAACCACTTTCGCGATAAAGAAGAGATAGTGCATGCGCTCGTGGATTCAGAAATCGCACGTATGAGTGAGTTAGCAAAGAGCGCTTCACATCGGACAGAGGCCCTTTATCTCCTGTCGCGAGATATCTTTGAGAATAGTGCGCTCCGCAAAGTTGCTGAATTAGAACCGCATTTAATTGCGCGCATGGTCACTATCTCCGAGAGTGAGAAATGGAGCCAAGTCCGTAGCACGCTCCAATCCGTTCTCTACTGTTCGCGCGAAAGCGGAGAATTGGTCTTGCGTTGGTTGCTCTCACAATTTTTCTCACCGATCCCGGAAGGCGCTCGCCGCGCTGCAGTAGAGAAGATTGAATCAAGCCTCTCCCTGTGAAGCTGGTGCCAGCTGTGCCAGCTGTGCCAGCCGTGCCAGCCGTGCCCAGTTCGGTGCGCCCGGCGTGTCGCAGGCTGTGGAGTAGCGTTCGAACATCTGTTCGGATACCCTTTGGGTGTCAGTGGCTCGCCGTACCGTCGGGGCTAGAGACAGAGAAAGAAGCTACCGGGAAAGCCGGGAAAGCTGTAGAAGATGAGAGGCGGGCACGTTATGGCACGAGAGGCACGAGAAGGAAAAGAGAGCGCTACCGAGAAGGCAGGCGACTCCAAGGCGAAGGTCGAGAAGGCGAAGGCGCTTGATACTGCGCTAGCCCAGATTGAGCGCCAATATGGCAAAGGCTCCGTAATGCGAATGGGAGAGCGTCGCGCGGAGATCACTGAAGTAATTCCAACCGGATCGATTGCCCTCGATCTCGCGCTTGGTATCGGTGGATTGCCTCGTGGTCGCGTCGTAGAAATTTATGGTCCAGAGTCGAGCGGTAAGACAACAGTTGCGCTCCACGCGATTGCCAATGTGCAACGCGCTGGTGGCATCGCAGCATTTATCGATGCCGAGCATGCCCTTGATCCTGAGTACGCAAAGAAGCTTGGCGTTGATATCGATGCGCTTCTTGTCTCACAACCAGATACTGGCGAGCAAGCCCTTGAGATTATGGATATGTTGATTCGTTCTGGCGCAATCGACGTTGTTGTCATCGACTCTGTCGCAGCGCTTGTGCCACGCGCAGAAATCGAAGGCGAGATGGGCGATTCCCACGTTGGTCTCCAAGCGCGCCTTATGTCACAAGCGCTTCGCAAGATCACTGGTGCGCTCCATAGCTCGAATACCACCGCAATATTTATCAATCAGCTTCGCGAGAAGATTGGTGTCTTCTTCGGTTCACCAGAGACCACCACTGGCGGTAAAGCGCTGAAGTTCTATGCATCCATTCGCCTCGATGTCCGTCGCATCGAAACGTTGAAGGATGGCCAAGAGGCGGTCGGAAACCGCACTCGCGTCAAAGTCGTCAAGAACAAGATGGCTCCTCCATTCAAACAAGCAGAGTTCGACATCATCTACGGTGTAGGAATCTCTCGCGAAGGTTCACTCATCGACCTTGGCGTTGAGGCGGGAATCGTCAAGAAGAGCGGCGCATGGATCACTTACGAAGGTGACCAACTAGGGCAAGGTAAAGAGAACGCCCGCGCATTCCTTCGTGATAATCCAGATCTCGCTGACGAGATCGAGAAGAAGATTCGTAGCCAATACTCCATTGGCCAGATCGATCCTGCCTTAGCAGCAGCGGTTGAAGAGGCAGTTTCAAGCGCCGATATCGACTTCTAACGTGGATTACGAGCCCGACCCCTATTCGGTTGCGACGAGGATTGCCGTTGATGCGCTCTCTCGTCGCGCCCGGAGTAGGGGCGAGCTTGCCCAATTGCTTCGCAAGAAAGATGTACCAGCAGATATAGCTGAGCGACTACTCGATCGCTTAGTGGCACAAAAATTAATCGATGATCGCGCCTTTGCGCAGGAGTGGTCGCAGCTACGTCATCGAAGTAAGGGGCTCTCCCGAAGGGTTCTTGCTCAAGAGCTGCGGAAGAAAGTGATAGCGCCCGAGGTAATCGACGATGCGCTGGCGCAGATCTCGCATGAAGATGAGGTCATCGCTGCACGAAACCTCGTTGCAAAGAAGTTACGCAGCCTCTCGCGCTTTGATGACGAGATAAAGCGCCGTCGCGTTCACGCGCTCCTTGCGCGAAAGGGATATTCCTCTCGGGTTATCAGCCAGGCGCTCCGCGAAGAGTTAACTATCTCTTTTTAAATCCCGCAGGGCACTTTGGTGCGCTACCGGTGACCTTTTTTGTTACCTTTCCTTTGATGCAGGTGATCGAGATTTTTGGTGGAGCGGCTTTGGCCGGTGCTGCGCTTTTCATGGCAGAGGAGCTGCTGCCCGATGAGCCCGCCGCTGCGCTACTCGATTGAGCGGCGCTCTGATTGAGTTTGATCTTTAGGGTAGGCGAGGAGAAGGTGAAGTTTTTCGCTTCGAGGTAGACCCAATCTCCCGAGCTCTTTAGCTCAACTGTTGAAACGCTCTCTTTGCCATCGTTTGAGGTAATTGAGATAGAGGCCGAGGATGGCAATTTCTCCATTCCGTACAAACATTTAATCTGTGATGATGCAATCGATAGGCCGTATGTACCGCTATTGACCTTTTCACTCTTTCCATCGACGTAGGGGCCGTAATGCGGTGCGGCAACTTTGTAATCGAGGGTGCCGCTCTCTTTGTTGTACACCGGAGCGGTGGCTGCATAAGCGCTCGCATTAGTTGCTACCACGCCTACCACCCCGCGACTTGGGCAGCGACGTTCTTCAGGATTACTGACAAGTGCATTGCTCACAGTCCATGTTTGATTAATGGCAAATGCATAATCTCCAATGTAAGGGGCCCAGACGTTGTAGGCATCGAGTGCGCCATCACGCCCTGGATCCTCAACCATCATTCCGCCCTTGCCCGAGAAAATTTGTTCATAAGGGCGCCCTGATTCATCACTTGGGAATTTGAGTGCAGGAATTTCAGATCGCTTCAACCACTTACCGGCAAAGATGTTCTCAGAAGCGCCCGCTTCAATGGTGATGCGATCGAAGGCGCCATTAATGGGATTTGATGTCACTACAGGTGCATTTAAGCGCCCATTTAGCCAACCGGTGATGTTCCGTGGAATTTGTAGTACTACTTTAAATCGCGCATCGGCTGGAAAAGCGCGACGATGCACACACACGCCAGTGTCATTTCCCAAGCAACCACTCTCGCCATTTTCGGGCATCACCTCAACGGCACCACTTGTCGGACTTTTCTGGGTTTTGATTCCCGGCTGTTTTATCAGCGAAGAAGTTTCACGGAATACAGGTGTAAGTTCAAAGAAGAATTGCACGAGCTCAGGAGTTCCCCAAGTGGTACCTGCCGGGCGCGCTGTTGAGATAACGACGCCACCGGCAAGGTAATCATTTTCGGTCCCGCCACCATCACCTTCAATTCGCCATAACCAGCTCGCAAGTCCTGGTGCGAATCCAGCTCCCGATGAGTTGATTGTTCCAGCGAACTCTTTCTGTTCCTTAGGAAATTTTTGAATTGGCTTTGCCACTACCTCAGATTTATCTGCTTTGATCATCGTTATTGATTCGACACAAGCGCCATTTGTTGCTGTGGCGCAATTTCCAATACCACCACTTACATAAAGCGTGGACCATCCATTATTTGGCTGACATGTGGGATCGGTCGGGTTGGCGCACAAAGCTTCTTCACGAACGCCACCGCCTATGTTTTTCTCAGCCTTGATGTAAGGAATCGCCTGAAGGCGAAGTGAGGAGTCCCAGCCCACTCCCACATAATCGATTTGTGCTGGGTTAGCTGGTTGAGCTCCCGGGTTGTTGGATTGGTTAATGATTTGAGGGCTTGCATCAGAGAAGCGATCGATAGAACGACTCTTAGGGAATTTAGAGAGAAATCCCGACCCACCCATACCAGGCATTGGCGCACCAGCTCCAGGCATTGGCCCTCCAGGTCCTGGAGTCGGCCCGGTGCATCCCGCAGGTGGAGGCGTTGGGGGTGGTGGACATACTGCCGCGCTAGCAGAGACCAACGGAAGAGCGGCGCAAAGGCCAATCGTTAACGCGAAAGCTGCAAGGGCACTTCGAATCTTCATGCATGAATAGTGGCATAGCTGAGTTCTTCGAAGAAAGAGCGCGGCCGTTACCCTTTTCTCATGAGCTCCACCAGCACCCTCGCGCCCACCTATCTGGTGGAGACCCACGGATGCCAAATGAATGTGCATGATTCCGAGCGAATCGGTGGCTTACTTGAAGCACAAGGCTATTTGCCTGTTGCAAATGGTGCTGAGCCTGACCTTGTAGTTTTCAATACTTGCGCTGTGCGTGAGAATGCCGATCAAAAACTGTATGGCGCACTCACGCGTTACATTTATACGAAAGAATCTCGGCCGAATTTTCAAATTGCTGTCGGTGGATGTCTAGCCCAAAAAGATCGTGGCGAGATTATCAAGAAGGCGCCATGGGTTGA
>CAMAPN010000032.1 GCA_945860275.1 Bifidobacterium breve | reverse complement strand
ACCGGATACGGATTCTTGAAGTAATCCCCAACAAGGAACTTGGCTGCTCCGCTTTCCTGCACGCTCATTTGTGCCCCTTGCCTTCTATGGTCTGTACTCCTCTGAGGTGTACAGTCAGGATAACTGGAAACTCCATTTATTTGAAGCGTTGCGCTTGTTCTGGAACTTTCCTGGCTCTTTTCCGGCATTCTTCTGGAATTGAAATGAGGGTAACGAAGAAATGTTCTACATCTTCGCAAGTGCAGCTGCACTCGCCTTCGCCTTCGGAACGTTTTTCACTAAAGGTGTCACGCTGCGCATCTCGATCTTCAAAGCAATCGGCCCACTATTTCTCCTTAATGCGGTATTCGCGCTTCCTTTCATTGGAACCGGACCATCCTGGAAACTTATTACCGGACCAGTCCCCTATTTGCATATCATTGCGGCGCTCTCCAGTGGACTCGTTGCGTACATCCTTTTTTCTATGGTCGCAAAGAGCACTGCATCTGTCAGCTCAGTAGCTCCAGCAATGGCACCGGCTGTAGTGCTGCTTCTCTCCCCGATTTTCTTGAGCTCTTCGATTTCACTCATTCAAATTCTTCTGGTGACGTTGTTGATGGGAGTCACGCTCTTTCCGCTACGTAATTCGATCTCAGGGCTAAATTCTGCGAAGACTATTGTGTTCATGCTGATTGCGGCGTTAGGAAATGGCGCAGTCACAATTATCGCCAAACTACTCGCGGATGAAAACGTTGGAATGCCCGAAACGTTTGTTGCGCGACAGGTCATCGCCGGTCTTGCATTTATCGTTCTCTTCCCACCTGTCGGCTTGAAATTCCGCGACTTCTTTGAATTGGTTCGGCGCTCATTCTTTATGGCAATCGGCTGGATGACATCGATTACCGCAATCCAAAATGGCAGCCCACTAGTTGTTCAAACTTTCCTTGCCACTATCCCCATCACCGTAATCTTGATTGAGACCGTTGCCTATCGGCGAAAGCCCGAGCGAGCGATCATTATCAGTGCAATCTTTACGGCGCTTGGTATTGCAGCGCTCAGCCTCACGGTTTAGAACATCACTTAGTACATCAATTGCCCGCCGGAGACGTTAGCAACCGTTCCGGTGACATAGCTTGACGCCTGGGATGCAAGAAAGATTACTGGACCAACCATCTCTTCTGGTGCAGCGAGCCTTCCCATCGGAATCATGCTGACAAAGGAAGCTAACGCTTCGGGAGTTTGATTGCCGGTCATCATCAATGTATCGACGCCTCCCGGAGCTACTGCATTCACGCGAACGCCATCTGGTGCAAACGAGCGCGCGAGCCCTTTAGTCATAGAAACGACGCCACCTTTACTGCCTGCATAAACGACAGAACCACCAAAACCGCCAGTCCACCAACCTTGTGATGAGAAATTAACGATCGAAGCTTTGGTGCCATGTTTCTTAAAGTGATCTCGAGCCGAACGATTTAAGAAGAAGGTGGCCTTCATATTGACATCAATTTGCAGATCCCAATCTTCTTCGGTGACATCGTCAACCGTTGAGCGACGACGCAGAACTGCAGCACAGTGTGCAAGCGCAACAACTTCCGCTGCCTCTGCCGCCTTATCGAAAATTTTCGCATGCCCGTCGAGGTCTGCCAGATCACAAGGGAAGATCTGATGGCCGGTACCTGTCAATGACTTGAGCACATCATCAAGTGGCGCACCTGGAATGTCTACCAAGAGAACTTTCGAGCCTGCCTCGGCGAATCCGCGTGCCACGGCACTTCCGATTCCACCTGCCGCACCTGTCACTACAACTGATTTACCAACGAGACCTGCGTCGTTTCGCCAAACCATGCTCATCGTCAAACTCCTGATCATCTAGTGAAAGATTTTTACCACTACCCGGATAATCTAGATATTAGGCAGCAGCTAGGCAATACTCAATACTCAGTCCTTGAGAGATGGAGCACTTCATGGCGATTACCGAGGAACTTTTCAATATTTCTGGAAAACGAGTAGTCATCACCGGTGGCACTGGCGGTATTGGTGCCGGGCTGGTCTCGGGCTTCCTTGCCGCTGGCACCCAAGTTGTGGTGAGCGCACGTAACGAGGAGTCAGCAGCCCAAGGACGAGCAGCGCATCTCGGAGATAAAAACATTCATTTCATAGAAGCAGACTTAATGTCGGACCAATCAATTCAACATTTCATTTCACAAGCCAACGCGACCCTTGGCGGTATTGATGTGCTGATTCAAGCCCATGGAAATGTATTTCCTGGACCGGCCACACAGATGTCGTTAGATACATGGCATGAACAAATCCAAGTGAACCTCACAGCAACGTTCCGCCTTGCGCAAGCAGTCGCGCCACAGATGATTGAACGTAAAAAAGGAAAGATCATCAACATAGCTTCCATGCTCACTTTCCAAGGTGGGCTAAATGCTTCGGGATATGCAGCTGCTAAAGGTGGTGTAGGTCAATTAACAAAAGCGCTATCGAACGAATGGGCACCGCATGGCGTAAATGTGAATGCAATCGCGCCTGGATATATCAAAACAAAATTAAACAAACATATCTGGACAGACCCAGTTCGACATGATCAAGTACTTGCTCGATTGACGAGCGGGCGTTGGGGCGAGCCAGCTGATCTCGTTGGCCCTGCGCTATTTCTTGCCGCTACTGCCTCGGATTACCTCCATGGCGTGCTCCTTCCAGTAGATGGCGGTTGGCTCTCCCGATGAAATTAGGACTCGATAGCTACAGTTTTCATCGCTTCTACGGCGAGACTACTGCGTGGGAGACGCTCCCTGAAACGAAGTGGTCGCTTCGAGACTTCTTTGATTTCTGCGATGCCGAGCGCATCACGTTGGCATCAATTCAGACCTCTTACATGCCCAGTGATGACGAAGTCATCCGCGAGGTGGCCAGATGGATGCAGGTAAGTCCTGAAGAACGAGAGATTGTTTTCACCTGGGGACATCCCAATGGATATAACGGGGGGAAGAATCTGGAGGCTCACGCAAGCGTGCTCCATTACCTCACCCTCGCTGCAAAAGTGGGCGCCACTCAGATGCGAATCGTTCTGGGCAACCAGAAGAACTTTCATGACTCGATTTCGCAGCGACACGAGATTCTCCGGCCACAACTGCGCGAAGCGGCCGCTCTCGCTAGCAAACTCGGTCTTCGCCTCTCTATTGAGAACCACGCAGATTTTCCGGTAATGCGGTTGGTGGAACTCATCGATTCCATTGGAAATCCAGCGCTGGGTTTATGTCTGGATACGGGCAATGCCAAACGAGTTGGCGATGACCATTTTGAACTTCTAAGAACGCTCGACCTTGAACGAGTTTTCATGATTCAGTTAAAGGAGACGCTCTGCCTACCTGGCCACGAAGCGCCAACTGGTTGGTGGCCAACGGTTTATTACGGAGAAGGCGATACCCACGCCGATCAATGTCTGGCTATTTTGCGAGAGCGAAATTTCAACGACCCAGTTGTCATCGAACTCTCAAATCTTAATACTGGCCTTAATGAAATTGATGTCGCAAAGCAAGCAATTGCTTTTACACGAAAAGAGTTAGCAAAGTCATGACACTTAACGGAAAATTGGCGGTCGTAACTGGCGCCTCAAGTGGAATCGGTAAAGCTGTTGCAGAACGTTTGCGCGATGAAGGCATGCGAGTGATTGGCGTTGATATCAATGCTCAACAACTTAGTGCGATAACAGGGATAGAACATTTGGTTGTTGATCTTGCACATGACGAAGGTCGCGCAGAAGTAGTGAAGGCAGGTCGTGGTGCACATGCGCTCATTAACGGCGCAGCGTTGATTCGACTAAAGAAAATCAGAGAGTTCACTACTCAAGATATTCGAGATATCTATGCCGTGAACGTCGAAGCACCGTGGTATCTCATGAGCCATTTGAGCGAAGTCATGAGCGATGGTGGTTCAATCGTGAATCTCTCTTCAGTTTCTGCGCGGCTGACCGTGACCCCAGAAACCGCTGTCTACGCTTCATCGAAAACTGCGCTGCTTGCTATGACACGTTCGTGGGCTCATGTATTAGCCCCGCGCGATATCAACGTAAATGCGATCTTGCCCGGCATAACCGATACTCCGATGCAAGAACTTGTCTTGCACAGACTCTCAGAGCTTCGCGAGATTCCTTACAGTGAATTGGAGTCCACTCGCCTCGACAGTATTCCAATGAAAAGAGCCGCGCAGCCTGCAGAGATTGCTGCATTGGTTCGCTTCCTCATTACAGATGAAGCAAAGTACATCACTGGACAAGCGCTCAGCCAAGATGGCGGAAGCGTGATGTTCTAGCTCTTATTCGGTTTCTGAAAGAGCTCCACGTGGTAACCATCAGGATCGATCAGATACACGACTTTTGCGCCAATATTCGGGCCAGCAACAATATCTACCGCGTGGGCGCTGCGCGTTTTGTACCCAAGACCATGCATACGAGCCACTAAGGCATCGATGTCATCAACGTAAAGACATAAGTGCCCAGCGCCATAATCGGATGGTGGTGCCGCAGCTAGGCGCCGCTCCAAACCTCGATACTCAAGAAGTTCTACGAAGCCGGAGTTTGGAATCTTGAGATAAACGATTCGAATCTCAGAGAACGGTAGCGCTAAAACATTTCGGAGATAATCGGCGCCGTTGATAACGTCAAACGCGACTTCGAGCTGCAAACCATCGCGGTAGAAAGCCAGCGCTGTATCCATATCTTTGACAGTAATTCCGCCATGAAAGAAACCCGTTATATGTGTCATGAAACCCTCGGATTAATAAATTCGCGGATATTTTCCGCAATATCTCGTACTGCTTCGCGCGCCTCCGGCAAGAATCCTTGCATCAACATGAAGCCGTGGATGAGCGAATCGTATCTTTTGATGACGCTTGTGACGCCTGCATCGCTCAAGCGCTTCGCATAAATTTCTCCTTCATCACGAAGTGGATCAAATTCTGCAGTGAGTGTGAATGTAGGAGGAAGTTGCGCCAAATTAGCTTCAGCCATAGGTCTGAAATATGGATTTGCAAGATCTGCTTCCGCTCCCATGTATTGATCCCAATACCACTTCATACCTTGCGTGGTTAGTGAGTACCCGGTTGCGTTTTCCACCATTGAAGGGTAATCGAATTTGTAATCGACGGCCGGATAAATCAGAATCTGAAAAGCAATCTTTGGTCCGTTTACATCGCGGGCCTTTAACGCTACAGCAGCTGCTAAGTTGCCACCTGCGCTATCACCAGCAACGCCAATCTCATCTTTGTTGATCAGGAGGGCGTCTGCATTTGCAAAGACCCACTCGGTAGTTGCATAACAATCATCAAACGGAGTTGGGAAAGAGTGTTCTGGCGCTTTCTGGTAATTGACGGCAACAACTACTGAGCGGCTCTCATGTGCGAGCTGCTGATGTTGCACGCCATTGAGTTCGATATTTCCTGCCACCCAACCACCACCATGAAAGAAGATGACTGCTGGAAAGGGGCCGACACCGTGTGGGGTATAAATCTTGATGGGTAACTCAGCCGTCGGACCTGATATGTATCGGTATTCGATTCTGGCCACACTGTCGGCGCTACCTAGATATTCGGATTTCCATTTTTGACTCGATGTTTCGCGTACTTCCGCAGCAGTTGATTCCCACTGAGGTTTAGCTGGAGTCTTGCCCAACATATCTTGAAACTCTTTTATCTTTGGATGTAGCGCCATGAGTTTTACCCCTCTCGCAAGAATTGGTTGATGCGCACCCATATTGAATCATTTGCTTGCTGACTAATCAAAGCTTGCACGCAATTAACAATCTCGACATAGTCATCGCCAACCATCGAGCGCCACTTAGCCTCTCGCCAAGCTACCTCGTGAGCGGCAAATAGATGTAGTCCTGGAGCTTCATCGATGGTGAGTTCAAAAACTCCCTCAGACGTTTCAGTGCGAATATGCGCACTGCCAAGTGGAACATCGCCGCCGACTGCATGGACCAATCCTTCGATTTGCGGAGCTGGTGTAAGCACCATTGGATCTTTTGATGCCCACGCTGCAGCGCAATTAAGTCCAAGGTTCCACCAACGCTCTTTCTTTGGATCGTTAAGAATCGGAAAGACACCGCTGTTTACTGTGACAGTCAGACTCTTCAACTCACCGCTCACGCTATTGCGTTGCGCTAACTGACTCACGCCTAAGAGTGCACTTTGAATAAACCCAGTAGCAGGAAAGGTACGCACCCGCACTGTTGTGATGCCATCTTTTATTAGCGCTCCATCGGTAATTGTGGCGGCGAGATCAAAAACTTCAAGTAGGCCTCGATCGCCGTCCCAGAGATTCTCGATTGCGGGAATCCCTTCGTATGCACCGAACGCTGATGCAACGCCAAGCGCAGCGGCTGCTGCACGATTAAATCGTGGAGTACCTTGAAGTTCACGGGAGACCTGACCGAGCCCGCCCATATTGGTGCCCGCTAAATGCAACGCTCTTTGCGCACTCACGATATCTAAGTTAAGCGCGGCTGATGCAGCACAAACCGCCCCGAAGGTTCCAGCTGTTGCCGTGATGTGCCAACGCTTGCGGTGTCCTGGTCCGAAGAAGTGCGCTGCAGAGGCGCTTGCGCGCATTCCAGCTAACGCTGATGTGAGGAAATGCTCACGAAACTTCGGATGCTCTAACGCGATAGCAAAACTTGCCGCAAATACGACAGAACCTGGATGGTTCACTGCCGACCAATCCAGATCATCCTTATCCTCAAAGGCCGATTGACTGGCCAAGCGAGTAGCAAGGCCAATCGCGCCATCATTTTTCAGTAGCGAATCCCGAGACTGCAACCTATTTCCACTCACGACACAGATTATGAAATCTGCAAGAAGTATCTCTAGCCGCTCCAGCAATTCGTTAGAACGGTTGAGCGTGGAAAGATCGACTAATTCATGGACTAGCTGTTGCGCGTTCGAAACTTGCTCGGACATTTAACGCACTCCCTGGCTACTAGCGCGGGCAGTGAACTTTGTGTCGATGACAGACTCGCGCGGCTCATTTCCGTTAAGCACCTCGAGAATTAGATGTGCTGCCTCGCTGCCAATTGCCTCTGGATCTCGATACACAGAGGAAACTTCGGTGGCAAAAACATCAAATAGTGGCCACTCATCTAGCGCCACCAAAGCAATGTCTTTCCCGATTTTCAGATTCATCTCGTTAAACGCGCGCACCACTCCAGCAGTTGAACCAATTCCGCCCGCAATGAACGCGCTCGGGCGCGGATTCTTAAGCAGGAAATGTCGTGCATGAATGAGCGCATACTCAGCGTCGAATCCACCAAGTGCAATCAACTTTTCTGGAAGTGCTAGACCAGCTTCAGCAAACGCTTCGCTAAATCCTTTGATGCGATTTCGAGTTGTGTAGACATTGGCAGCACCTGAGATAAAAGCGATATCCCGATGTCCTGCTTCAATCAGATGCTTTGTTGCTGATTTCACGCCAATTGCGTGATCAGTTATCACAGCACTTGCATTAAGCCCTTTAACATCGCGATCGAGCAGCACTAAGGGCGCTCGCAACGAGAGAATCGTCTTTTTAACGTATGGTGAATCTTCAGCAACTAGCGAGGCAATAACACCATCAACTCTTCTGCGTCGTAATAGCGCGAAGTTTTTAGATTCTGTCTCCACACTGCCATCAGAGTTCATCAAGATAAGTGAGTAGCCATTTCGACGTAACTCTTGCTCGCATGCTCTGGCAACTACTGCAAAGAGAGGATTTGCAATGTCACGAATGATGAAACCAATCGTCCGTGTAGCACCACTGCGAAGTGATTGTGCGAGTAAATCTGGTTCATAACCAAGAGCTTGTGCCGCTTCTTCTACTTTTGCGCGCATACTCGCAGATACATCTGGATGTCCTGAAAGCACGCGGCTGACACTTGAGAGCGCGACGCCCGCGCGTGCAGCGACATCTCTAATAGTTACTGGACCTTCCATGTCGCTTCACCCCTTGACACTTTTGCCCTGATTCGACTATCTTCCCCGATGGAATCGTTACCAGAATCTAACCGAAATTTCTGGAAAAGACGAGAGGGAATTTTTAGCCATCATGGATCTAACAATCACGGCAATTGAAACCGAACAAGTTCGAGTCCCGCTTGCACGCACCTATAAAGGTAGCCACTACAAGATGACACATCGCTCCACCATCATCACCCGCGTACACACGGCAAGTGGGTTAATTGGTGAAGCGTATGCAGGCGACGAAGATGCTGGCCTTGCGGAGATTGATGGCATCATCCACGATGAAATTGCTCCTGCACTTATTGGCCAAGATGGTTCGGCGATTGAAAAGTGTTGGGAATTGGCACGACCTGCAACGTGGGACATCCTGCGCGATCGCAGACTTGGGCTCGTAGCGTGTGCATCTCTTGATGTGACTCTCTGGGATCTCTTCGGTCGCTCGCTCAATGCACCGCTATGGAAACTGTGGGGCGGTTATCGCTCATCAGTGCCAGTAATCACGATTGGCGGTTACTACGGAAGCAACCTCACCATTAAAGAAGAGGTCGAGTATCTTCTCAAAGAAGAGTTCGCTGGAATGAAATTCAAAATCGGCGGATTAACCCCTGAAGAAGATGCCAAACGTTTCAAAGAAGCTCGTAAAGTTGGTGGCGAGAAGTTCCGCATTGCCGTTGACGCTAACCAGGGCTACTCCACAGCTGATGCAATTAAGTTCTCACACCTAGTTGCTGATGACAACCTGCTCTGGTTTGAAGAGCCATGCCAATGGCAGAACGACCGCCGCGCAATGCGCGATGTTCGATTCGCAGGTGGCGTTCCAGTCTGCGCCGGACAGAGCGAATTCTCCGCTGCTGGATGTCGCGACCTGATGGAGACCGGCTCTATCGACTTCTGCAACTTCGATTCATCATGGTCAGGCGGCCCTACCGAGTGGCGCAAGGTTGCTGGAATGGCGACTGTTTACGACGTTCGGATGGCTCACCACGAAGAGCCACAGGTTGCCTCACACCTTCTCGCTTCAATCCCACATGGCACATACCTTGAGTATTTCCATCCAGATCGCGATCCAATTTGGCACAACATCATCGCCAATCGTCCACGACTCAACGATGGGTATTTTCAACTCAATGACCGTCCGGGTCTTGGTTGGGAATTAGATCGCGACTACATCGCGAAATATCGAATTAACACTCGGATTACTGAAAAGAAGTAGAGATAAGAGTACGGAGTTCTCGGTACTACTTACTTCTTGCTATTTAACGCGTGGCAAATGCAAATCTAATTTGATAGAGATTGCGCGTACGCCAATCACGACAAGCCCTGCAATAAGCGCTGCGAGCGTTGTTGAGACATTGAGCCAATCTAACAACACGTAGCTACTTGCACCCATTACTGATGAGGTGCCAATGGTTTCTCGATGAAGAAGTATCGGCTCTACTTGGCAGAGCACATCCCGAAGCAATCCACCCGTGACCGCTGAGATCACGCCTAACATAATTGCTGAATAAAACGAGGCATCTTTCTCTAACGCAAATTGCGTACCTGAAATAACTGCGACCGCCAAGCCAAATGTGTCAATCGAGAGGATGAAGAAGCCAATTGGTTTCTTTGCCGGCGCAAGGATGGCAAACACCACTGCAACAATTACGGCAACAAAATATTCTGGTTGAGTAAGCCAGGATGGTGTTAAACCTAAGAAAAGATTTCGCAAAGTTCCACCGGAGATAGAGGCGACGAGTGCAATCAGAACGATCCCGCCGTAATCCATCCCACGATTAATCGCGATTCGAGCGCCTACTACTGCGAATGCAAAGGTAGCGATTAAATCGAGCGTGAATGCCAATGAACCCATGGCACGATGGTACCGCTAGCCCCAGTGTTCCTTCACTTTTCGCTTTAAGAACTCTGCACTTTCATGCATTTGCTCCATACCATCAACGCCATCTTCAATGCTGATCCAGCCATCGAAGCCTACGCTCTTCAACGTTGCAAAAATTGCATCGTAATCGTTGAGCCCTTTGCCAATGACTCCATGCTTAAAGAAAGAAACATAGCCGGCTGTGCCACCTTCCTGGGCACGCAAATCTTCGATCGTTCCATTAGCTAGATATCGGTCGCTTGCATGCATCGTTACGACACGATGCTTCACTTTCTCTAAAAGTTCGAGCGGTTCTTCACCTGCCGCAATGGCATTGCTTGGATCAAAGTTAACCCCAAACCACGGTGAATCAATGCGTCCGACTAATTCGACAAAAACATCCATCATCTGCGCAAATTCGGGCTCGGTCCAGAAGTCATCCTTGTAATGATTCTCAAGAATGAGCGTGATACCAAGTCGTTCAGCTTCAGGTAAACAAGCCTCGATGGATTCGACAACATAGCCAAGTCCTTCTTCGCGGGTAATCGTTTTTCGTCGCTGCCCCGAGAGCACCCGGCAATACTGTGCACCTAGTTCTGCGCTCATGCGAATGGAGGCAATCTCCTTCTCCACTTCCTTTTTACGGCCTGCCGCATCTGGAATCGTGAAATCTGGTGATGCGCACATCATGGGAATCACCATTCCGGTCGCTTCCACGGCGCGTCGAATCTTCGGCCAATTCGCAGGATCTTTGACATCAGCAAAATCGTTGTAGAACTCAAGTCCATCTATTTTCAGTTCGGCGGCAAGGTCAATCCACTCATAAATGCTCATCTCACCAGAGACGAGCTCTTTAATGAACCCTTTCGGGAAGGCGGCAATTTTTGGCATTTAGAGCTTCTCCGGATTCCTGCCAATGATGGAAAACTGCTCAAGCTCCACTACTGAACCGGTGAAGGGATACGACTCATCGCTGAGCCAGTAAATCGCTGCATGCGCAAGATTTTCTGGAGTCGACATCTCTCCGAGGGGTATCGCACTGCGATCCAACTTCTGATGCCACCCCACTTCTAGCCCGCGAGCAACTTGGTCTCGATCCTCTCGTTCAGTGAGAATCCATCCTGGATTAATCAGATTAATCCGAACTCCTGTCACACCGAGCGCATTGGCGAGGTTGCGAGTCATTGTTTGGAGCGCACCTTTACTCATGCTGTAGGCAAGGAGCGTTGATTCGCCAGCGTAAGCATTGATTGATCCGATATTAAGAACGCTACCCTTGGTTTTTACTAAGTGCGGATGCGCTGCTTGGATAAGAAAAAGCGGCGCCTTTGTGTTGACCGC
>CAMAPN010000031.1 GCA_945860275.1 Bifidobacterium breve | reverse complement strand
CTCTTTAGGGGTTTCATGAAGCAGTTGAGCAAGCGAACGATCATCAGCACACCAGACGAGATCGCGGCAGGAGTACTGCACTCCATCGTTGGTTGATAGTTCAATCCCACCAGCATCTCCGCTAATACCTTCTATTCGCTGATTGAGGTGAATTGTCACACCCGATACGCGTGCAGCGCGCTCTAGCTCAGAGACGAGTGCCCCCATTCCACCTTCAGGAACCCGCCACTCTCCAGTGCCATTTCCAATCACGTGATAGAGAAAGCATGCATTCGCTTGCAGATCATCAACGGAGGTAAAGGTGCCCACCAGCGCATCCGTGAGCACTACGCCCCGGACGATGTCATCTTTGAAGCGTTCAGCAATAGTCCGACCTATCGGCTGTTCAAATACTTCACGCCATAAATTCTCATTTGCGAATCGAGCTTTCCATGTATTTTCGCTCTGCAAAGGTTGCAAGAGGGTCGGCGCGAGATATTTAGCCAAGCCCTCGAGCTCTCCATAAAACTCTCGCCAAGCAATAAATTCAGAATCTGTTCCCGTCACGGTGCGGAAGGATTCTTCAGTAGCGCGACCAGGGGCTCGCTCGACTAACAAACCAACGTCACGACCATCTTGCGATACTGGAGTGTATGAAGAAACTTTTCTGGAGAGCGTTCGAAAGTTAAGCCCTAAATCTCTCTTAATTTCATCGGGAAAGAGCGAAACAAGATACGAGTACCGCGAGAGTCGAACTGGAAAGTCCGCAAATGCTTGGTAACTAATTGATGCGCCACCTAAACTCGGTCGCGCCTCGAGCAGCGCTACTTTTTTACCCGCTTTCGCAAGATAAGTCGCAGCTACTAGCCCGTTATGGCCACCGCCGACGACAACAACATCAAAATCTGGATTCATTGCTAAAGCCACGGAGAGATTCGATCGATCGCGGCTTCCAAAATCTCATCCGAAGTCGCGAAATTCAATCGAGCGTGATGCTTTCCCCCCGCGCCAAACGGGATACCAGAGCTCAATGCTACGCGCGCTTTTTCCAGCAACTCGATAGCAGGATCTTCACCTAGTTTTGTCTGCGAGAAATCAATCCATGAGAGGTAACTATTCTTCGGATTTGAAAGTTTGACGTTTGGCCACTTTTTCTCTACAAGCGCATGTAACAACCTATTACTTGCCTCCATAGTTGCAATCGCGCTATCCAACCAATCATCAGCCTGCGAAAATGCAGCAACGTGACCAGCTGCGCCGATAAGAGAAGCGCGACTGCGAATCCCCTTTACCAGCGGTTCAAGTTTTTCGTGAAGCTCTTTATTCTCGGTAAAGAACACGGAGCACTTCAAACCTGCGAGATTCCAGGATTTGCTCGCTGAAGTAAGCGTGATAACTCGCTCCTTCGCCTCTTCACTGACAGAAGCAAAAGGTGTGAACATATTCCCTGAATAAGTCAGCGGCGCATGAATCTCATCACTAAGAATCGTCACGTTGTACTTCTCTGCCAAGGATGCGATTGATTTCAAATCGGTTGGGGTAAAAATCAAGCCTAATGGATTGTGCGGATTCGAAATGATGAAGAATTTGGCGCCCGCAGCAAATTCTCGCTCAAGCGCAGCAAAGTCAATTGAATAACTCACACCATCTTTTAATAGCGGCGCTTCAACCATTGTCAGATGAATCTCTTTGGTCCAATTGTAGAAAGCGGGATATACCGGGGGCATTACAACAACACGATCACCTGTCGAACCCAACGTACGCAAGATTTCAATTGTTGCCACCCCAACATCAGTTGTGATGCGGATCGATTCTGGATTGACGCGCCAATTCCATCTCCGGAGCGCAAAACCCGCAAAAGCCTCGCCAAGCTCTGGGAATTTTCCAAGATATCCCGTATCAGAGCGGCGCATCATCTCCGTAACCGCTTCGATGATGGGCTCGGCAATCGGATAGTCCATCTCTGCTACTGGCAGGGGTAGGACATCGGCGTCGTACTCGCGCCACTTGGTGCTCTTTCGCTGACGGAGTTTGCCTAATGGCTCAATGGGTAAGCTGCCGCTCATTGCTATTGCACCCGATGCACCTTATGTTGCGCGGCTTGAGCAACAGGCCGAATTGTCATTGAATCAATGTTGAAGTGTTCCGGAAGCATGACGCTCCATCGAATAGCTTCGGCGACGTCAGCATCCGTCAAAGGTTTTGCTACACCTGCGTAAATTTTCGCTGCCTTTTCTCGATCGCCAGAGAAGCGGGTTAATGCAAACTCGTCGGTTTTAACCATTCCCGGAGCAATCTCAGTGACGCGAATTGGCTGCCCACTTAATTCCAACCGCAACGTCCGCGCTAGCGCGACTTCACCATGCTTTGCTGCTACATACGAACCGCCATTTTCGTAAGCAACTTGTCCTGCTGTTGAGGTAATGATGACGACATGTCCTTTGCCATGCCCAGACATGATGGGAACAATTGCCTTAATGCAGCGGACCGATCCCACGACATTCACATCGTAAGTTTTCATCCATAGTTCAGGGTCAGAGTCGATAACCATGTCAAAATCGAATGCACCGCCAGCATTGCAGACAAGAACTTCGACGGGCTTGCCCGACAAACGCTCGGTGAGTACTGCCACATCCTGTTGGGATGTCACGTCAATCACTAAGGTTTCAATGCCGTTGTGCTTCGCCGCTAACTCAGCTAATCGCTCCGGACGCCGAGCAACTGCCACTACATGGAAACCATTTTCGGCAAGGAGGAGCGCAGTTGCCGCTCCGATTCCACTACTTGCTCCCGTTACTACTGCGACTGGCTTCATTCTTTCGCTTTCTTACTCGGTTGAGATTTGGTGAGACTGATCAACGTAGTGACAGCCAAAGAAGCGATGATCACACCAAGGCTGACTGCCAGCGATACTTCAGGAATTTTGAAAGAACCAATTTTATGGACACCGATTCCATGCAGCGCCTCGATGATTAGCTTCACGCCGATGAACCCCAACACAATCGCTAGCCCCTTGGAGAGGTAAACCAGGCGATTGAGGAAATCTCCAAGGAGGAAGTAGAGCTGGCGCAGTCCCATAAGTGCGAATGCATTCGCAGTGAAGACTATGTAGGGATCTTTCGTGAGGCCAAAGATTGCTGGAATTGAATCGAGCGCGAAGAGCAGATCTGTCGTGCCAACCGCTACCAATGCAATCGTAAATGGCGTTGCTCCCTTGGCGGCAAGGGTTTTAATTAAGCGAGATTCTTGCCAGTCATTACTTTCATCTTCATCTTTAGCAAGGTGCCATGCGGTATAGAGCAAGAAAGCACCGAAGAGGAAGAAGATTGCAACAAAGCGATGGATTAGCGCAGCTCCTGCAGCAATGAAAATCCCGCGTAAGACGAGCGCAAGGATGATTCCGATAAGCAAGACTAGTTGTGCGCGCTCTTTGCTAATTTTCAGTCGTGCGAGAATGATGATGAAGACAAATACATTATCGATAGAGAGCGAATACTCGGTGAGCCAACCGGCAAAGAATTCAGAGCGCTCTTGACTTCCTTCCCAAAAACCAAGACTCCAACCGAATATAAATGCGGCGAGGACGTAGAAAATCGTCCAAAGCGCAGCCTCTTTAGTCGATGTTTGTTGATTCCTTCGCTTAATTGCGAGTAGGAGATCAAAGAGCACAACTGCCGTCAGAGCTCCAATGGTGATGAACCAAACAGAAGCTGGGGTCATTGCGATTTCTCCTCATCAACGGGCGGTGTCGTAGCCACAAGCCTAGGGTATGGCCTGAGGAAGGATGGTTAGCGCTACTTTTTTTCGAGAACTAACGAAACCGAGTTGATGCACCACCGTTGATCAGTGGGAGTTTGGTATCCCTCGCCTTCGAAAACATGGCCCAAATGCGAGCCACAGTTTGCACAGCGGACCTCAGTACGGACCCGGCCTAGCGAATGGTCTGGAATCAACTCCACGGCAGCTTCATCGCCTGGTTGATAAAAAGATGGCCAACCACAACCTGAGTGAAATTTATGCTCGCTGCGAAAGAGTTCAGCAGCACATGCTTTACAACGGTAAACACCAATGCTCTCTTCATCCGTGTATTCGCCGGTGAATGGCGCTTCGGTTGCTGCGCGACGCAAGACATTAAATGAGAGATTGTCTACGTTCTTCTTGAGCTCATCTTCATTGATTTGATGTGGGTAGTCGCTCATGACTCATCCGTCAATTCTGCAAGAGCGTACTTGGAAAGGCTATACCTGTCGTTGCGTGACAGTCATATCCGTTTGGATTTTTCTCTAAATATCTTTGGTGATATTCCTCAGCATCCCAATAGTCAGGCGCTTGCGTAATCTCAGTAGTAATCTGTTCAAATCCTTGCTTTGTCAGTTCACCTTGATAGATATCTTTACTTCTCACTGCAGCACTCTCTTGCTCATCCGAAGTAAAGAAAATTGCGCTGCGATATTGCGTGCCGATGTCATTTCCTTGACGATTAAGCGTTGTTGGATCATGCATTTGCCAGAAGGCGACGAGTAGATCCTCAAATGAAATTTGAGAAGAATCAAATTCGACTTTGACAACTTCGGCGTGATTAGTAGAGCCCGAACAGACCTCTTTATAGGTTGGATTACTCGTTCTGCCACCCATGTATCCCACTCGTGTCTGTGTAACGCCGTCCATCTGCCAAAAGCGACGTTCGGCACCCCAGAAACATCCAGTTGCAAAGTAAGCGGTGTGGTGGGTACTCATGCGCCTATCCTCTACCAGAATCGTATTTTTCGATAACCTAATCGCAGAGCCCGCATAACGCCAAGGAGAGCGCATCGCTCTCGAGAGGTGGGAGGGCTCAATTCCGCATCCGGCCAGACCAAACTCGCACTTAGGCGAGAATCTTGTGAGAGGAATTACCCCTAGCTTCCTTGTTCCTCGCCCGTCGAACCAGGAGAATAGGGAGCCTGCGGAGCAATTCTGATCGATTGAGATCGATTGAAATTGCCTCGCGCCACACTTTACTAATGTAACTCGACGCGAGGGGGCTGCCATGGATTGGCGACATCGCTCTGCCTGTCGAGACGAAGACCCAGAGCTCTTCTTCCCAGTTGGAAACACTGGGCCAGCCTTACAGCAGATTGAAGAGGCAAAAAAAGTTTGTAATCGCTGTCTTGTGATAAATGAATGTTTGAAGTGGGCCTTGGAAAGTGGTCAAGAAGCTGGTGTCTGGGGCGGACTATCTGAAGATGAACGTCGAGCGCTCAAGCGTCGTGCCGCACGTAATCGTGCGCGCGGAATTGAAAGCCCAAATCCGTACGAGATTAATCAGCAGTAGATATCTACTTGGATCCGAGTGCCACCGCTGGCAACTCGATGTACTTCGATTTTGCCGCCTAACTCATTAGTTGTAAGCGTCTTAACAATCTGCAACCCAAGACTGTCGGAGCTTTGAATATCAAAATCTTCCGGTAACCCAATCCCATCATCACTAACTTCGAGCCTGAGTTGATCTCCTGTTCGATTGACCACAATTGCCAATGTAGACCCTGTTGTCGCTAATCCATGTTCATAAGCATTCTGAATTAGCTCGGTAAGAATTAGCGCTAGCGGAGTAGCAACTTCTGGACGCAATGCACCAAATTTTCCCGTCCGTTCCAACGTAATGCCGCTACGCAAAGTCGACACATCTTTAACGGCCGCAATTAATCGGTCAGCGACTTCATCGAATTCCACCATCTCTTGAGCATTAATAGAGAGCATCTCGTGCACGAGTGCGATCGAACCAATTCGCCGAATAGCCTCTTCGATTGCAGAGACAGCGGAGGGATCTTCTGCACGTCTAGTTTGAAGACGAAGTAGCGCACTCACAGTTTGCAGATTGTTCTTTACCCGATGATGAATCTCTCTAATCGTGGCATCTTTTGAGATTAACTCGCGCTCGCGTCGACGAATCTCTGTGACATTGTGCACCAACACCAAGGCGCCCACTCGATCATTGCCTGCAGTGAGCGGCAGTACGTAAAGATCGAGAACACCAGCGTTATTTTCACACTCAACCTGACGCGGAACCTTTCCAGAAAGTATCGAGTTCCACGATTCATCTCGAGGAAACCGCGCTTTAAAGCCGCGGGTGAGATCTTCTAGGGTTACTGCCAACTCATTGAGCTCAAGCTCGCTCTGGTGGCCAATCTGACGGAAAGCGGAGATTGCATTGGGGCTACTAAATGCAACCATCCCATTGCCATCGAGGCGAATTAATCCATCACCTACTCGAGGAGTAGTTTCTGTGACTACCTTGGCTGCCGGGAAAGTTCCTTCGCTGATCATTCGCGCTAAATCAAATGCAGCCTCTCGATAGGTCATCTCAAGTCGTCCAGGCGAGCGCATCTGCTCGACATTCCGATAGCGAGCAATGACGCCGATAACTTTGCTCTTATGGAGGATCGGGATGCACTCTTCTTTGATGAGGAGTTCGCCAACAAGTTCTGGTTCGGTCTCGCGTTGAATTTCGCCATCTGAAAGCGCAGCATCAATCCATGGGCGCTCTCCCCAGCGCGCTTTCTGACCGATGAGATCTTTTGGGTAAACCGTGGCTGCAGTTGTGGGGCGCATCTGCGCGACAACGATATGTCCTTCTGGCCAGCTCTTTGGATTCTCCCGGATAGGCACCCAGAGCAGTAAATCGGCAAAAGATAAATCAGCGAGTAGTTGCCACTCTGAAATCACAGCCCTCAGGCGATTGATGTCATCGGCATCTAGCGTACTTTTCGCAGTTAATGCATCAAGAGTAGCCATGATTAATTAATGCCCAGATTCAAAACGGTAGTAGCTTCCGAGGCGTCATACCACTCCAACTCCTCATCTGACGAAGTAATGCGATACAACGCAACAAGTTCGCTCCACTCCAATGTAAAAGTATCCTGGAGAACGCCGGCGTCAATTTCGGAAATGTCACTCGACAAATGTTGTACTAATTCGAAGGCTGCGATTAGTTCAAGGCCATCGTGCTCTGATTTGGTTCGAGCAATCTCCAGAGCCGCATATTCGAGTTCCTCGAGCTCTGTTACGCCGTATTCCTGGGCCACTCGTGGCGTTGGTGCTATCAGCGATGTCGCCGAGAAATTCCGACTCTGCAAAAAGTCGGCTAGTTCTACTCGATTCATCGGCAGATATACGCGCATGTGCTCAGCCTAATTCGCTTTTTCAATCCAGTCGAATAGCGGTTGCAGCGCTCGTAGGCTGCCTTTGCTCAACTCCCCCAGGACCTGTGCCTCTTCATCGAAGGCAAGGGTAAAGATTAGGGAGATACCACAACCCTGCAATTCTCTCTCAATCGCTTTGACTCTATCTAATGCACGTCGAGTCTCCGGTACTTTTGTAAATAGCACGCCCTTTTGATGAGATTTCCCTCGCTCTTCATTAATGACTGATAGAAGGCGAAGAATGGAGTCATCATCTAGCTCTGAGCAGTACAGGATTATCGGTTCTCTAAATAGTTGTTCTTTTACTAGGTAGCTCGATTGCTGAATAGTCGAATTAATAGCCTCGCGCAACGTTCGAACACCTACACGGGGAACGACTCCCACTATTTGAAGTCCCAGATCGTCCTCGTGACGTTGCACTAATTCGGGCGTAGCGTCAACCGTTACGCCTGCAATCAGATTGGGCAATTCTTCGAGCTCTGCGAGAGATACCGTCATGATCCCTGAGATCGTTGCGTTCCCAAGAAGAATGATTGCCAGAAACTCTCGTTGCACAGCAACTACTTCAGCGCTCTCTACCAAATCAGCGGTGGTGATAAGAATTGGTCTTTCTTGGGAATTCTTTGGAACATGATGTAAAGCCAAATATCTTCCCGAAATATCGATTTCGGCATTTCGGAGAGTGTCAATAACTTTCTCTTCAAGTACTTGATCGATAATTACGAGGATTACATTCGCTTGGCTATTCATCGCTAAGGCCCTTGACCAAAGTGAGTTCATTGAAGACCAGAAGAGTGAGAAATTCTCGTACATCATCTGGATTTAACAAGAGTGTCACTGTCTGATCACCGTTGAATTGACTATCAGCTTTAGAAACCGAATAGACCCGCACCTTTTCATAACTTTTCAGGAGTTCAACTGATTCATTTTGCAAATCACGATTTGGCACTTTGAAAAAATATACATCCACTAAATCTCCACTCTTTAGATCTTGAGGAGTTTTGGAGATTGCAAGAGCAAAGGTCACTTGCTTTCGTTGCTCGATGCTTTCTGCTTGGGATATCGCATCGCGCGGAATTATCTCCCCTTTTTTTATTCTTCTTAAAGCTTTCCGATTGGAGAATTGCGCGGATGCGCTGATGTAGTGCGTGGCAGCCTCACGGAGCTCTAGAGGAATGCGATTAAAGTCAGTGGACGAAAGATGTGCGCCAGGGGCTACATCACGAGTTGCCACAAAATATGTAGATTCCGGGGCTAAATCGCGCATCGAAAAGAGCATCCCTGCCGCACCGATAATCACAAGCCCTATCCCTACGATCTCTTTTTTTCGCATAAGCACTTAGTACAAGGCGCGCTCTGGCTACAGGCTGCTCCATACGCACTCATACTTTCGGATGAGGGTTTTGCATCTCGAAGACGGAGGTTCGGACTCCCTGCTCGCGAGAGCCTGCGCCCATGACGACGATACTTTTTCAAGAAACCCTTGACCTCTTCAATGGCCCGCGCGCGCCACAGATCGATTCCCAACTAACCTTCAAACCCACGCGTGATGAGGATAGTTGCGTCGACGATGAATATGAGTTTGGCCGACAGATCACACCATTCGAACAATTGCCCACCCCCAAAGAGTGGGTTGATCGATTCATTCATAGCGCAGTTGAGATTCTTAATGGCAAGCGTTCAGCGGTGCAGCTTTCGCGGTGGTGTAATCGAAAGGTATTTAGCTACCTCTCGGAGAATGCCCGTATTCGCCCTGCACAAGTGCGAATTGGACGAAAGAGCATCGGCCAACCCTTCGACCAGATTCTTGAGGTAACAGCGATGCTCCATGGAAAAGAACGAAGTCGAATACTCGTCGCCCGCTTTGAGGGGCTAGATGGTCGCTGGCTTTGCGTCGAGCTCTTCACTATTTAGGTGAATTTGAGCTAGCTCAACTTAACGATTTCGCGGATCTCCGTGGCAGCGCTTGTATTTCTTTCCAGAGCCACAAGGGCACGGTGCATTTCGAGACGTTTCATCGCCAGAACGTGCGCTCTGCTCTTCAGGTTCCCCGAATTCGCCAGGTGCGGAGTAGTGCAGCTCTTGTTCGCCACCACCGAGCTCTGGCAGGGATGCCGATGCTAAATCACCTTGGGAGGTTCGCTCTACAGTTACTTCGGCGTGGAAGAGGTAGCCAACAGATTCTTCTCTGATGCCTTCCATCATCGCTGTGAAGAGGTCGTAACCCTCTTTCTGATACTCCACGAGTGGATCTCGCTGTGCCATCGCACGAAGCCCGATTCCCTCTTGCAAGTAATCCATTTCATAGAGGTGGTCACGCCAACGTCGATCGAGGACCGAAAGCACGACGCGTCTTTCTAATTCACGAGTAATTGCCGGGGTAAGCGTGCTCTCGCGTAGCTCGTACTGCTCAAGCGCATCATTACTCACCATCTCACTTAAATACTCACTCGACATCGCGGAGATATCGCCAACCTCTTGAATCAGGCTCTCGTAATCAAGGGTGACTGGATAGAGCGCCTTTAGCTGCTGCCAAAGCGCTTCGAGGTTCCACTCTTCCGGGAAGCCGTCTGCAGTTGCGAAATTCACTTGCCCACGAACTGCGTCGTCGATGAAGCCGATCATTTGATCGCGCAAATCAGCGCCTTCAAGGACGCTACGACGTTCGACGTAAATAACTTGACGTTGTCGATTAAGTACATCGTCATACTTGAGAACATTCTTACGAATCTCAAAGTTCTGACCTTCAACTTGAGTTTGGGCTGACTTAATTGCATTGCTGACCATCTTGGATTCAATCGGCACATCCTCAGGAATGCCAGCTGCACCAAGGAATCGTTCAACCAGAGCAGAATTGAATCGGCGCATCAATTCATCTTGGAGGGAGAGATAGAAACGTGACTCTCCTGGATCTCCTTGTCGACCGGAGCGTCCACGTAACTGGTTATCAATGCGACGAGATTCATGTCGCTCAGTACCTAATACATAAAGGCCGCCAAGTGAGACGACTTCATCATGCTCTGCCGAAACCAACTGGCGCTGGCGTGCTAACTCAGCGGGCCACTCGCGTTCGTAATCCTCGGGAGTCTCAACTGGCGAAAAGCCTCTTTGTTGTAGCGCAAAATCAGCGAAGAACTCTGGATTGCCCCCAAGCATGATGTCAGTACCGCGACCTGCCATATTGGTGGCGACCGTTACGGCACCTTTACAGCCAGCACGAGCAACAATCGCCGCCTCGCGTTCGTGTTGCTTGGCATTTAAAACCTCGTGCGCAACGCCTTTACGGACCAGATAGGTCGAGAGCTCCTCTGACTTTTCAACGCTCACCGTACCCACGAGAACTGGCTGGCCTTTTCGATGGCGCTCAACAATGTCATCGACAACGGCGAGGAATTTTGCATGTTCTGTTTTATAGACCAAATCAGATTGATCCATTCGCTGCATCTCTTTGTTCGTTGGAATCGGAATGACTCCCAACTTATAAATTTGATAGAACTCAGAGGCTTCTGTCATGGCCGTGCCAGTCATGCCAGAGAGTTTTTCGTAGAGGCGGAAGTAGTTTTGTAAGGTAATGGTGGCAAGCGTTTGATTTTCGTCTTGAATCTTGACGCCTTCTTTAGCTTCGAGAGCTTGATGTAGCCCTTCGTTGTATCGACGTCCAGCCAGAATGCGTCCGGTGTGCTCGTCGACAATGAGCAACTCGCCATTCATCACCACATAGTCACGATCTCGCTTGAAAAGCTCTTTCGACTTGAGGGCGTTATTGAGGTAACTGATTAGTGGTGTATTGGCAGTTTCATACAAATTCTCGATACCCAAAAGCCGCTCTACTTCGGAGATGCCCGCCTCGAGGATTCCAACAGTGCGCTTTTTCTCATCTACTTCATAATGCTCTACAGGTGTGAGCTTTTTAGCAATCGTTGCAAACTCGGAGTACCACTTGGTTGGACGATCAGCAGGTCCGCTAATGATGAGCGGGGTACGTGCTTCGTCGATAAGAATTGAGTCGACTTCATCAACAATCGCAAAGTTATGTTCTCGTTGTACACAATCTTCGATTGACCACGCCATATTGTCGCGAAGATAATCAAAACCAAATTCGTTATTGGTGCCGTACGT
>CAMAPN010000030.1 GCA_945860275.1 Bifidobacterium breve | reverse complement strand
ATCCAACCTTTCAAGACATCAAAATCTCTACTGCTCGCTAGATGTGCAACATCCCATTGATTGGGATCAGATACTCCGTAAATCTTTCCCACGCTTGGAAATCCGCCCTTGTAATACTGCTGTAATTGCGGTGAAAGGTTTGCCCATGAACTCTTCCCGTAGAGAACTGGAACTGCAACGGGCTCGCCGGAAACATCAAGTAATACAGAATTACTCGAACTAGATTTATTAAGTGTAAATGATGGTTTACTCAGGCGTCCGTAAAACCAATTTGAGGGCGCTTTCGGGAATCGAATTGAGACACCGAATGATGTGCCATCGATTGGAAATGATTCTCGCAAAGCACACTTACTCTCACTATTTGTCGCACAACCTCCACCAACGATTGCATCAAGCCCATTGCCATCAGCAGTTACTAATTGATAGCTGCCACTCTTCATCGACGTTGCATACAGCGCAACCGTGTATTCATTAAATTGAAAAGATGGCACTGACGATGCTGATGCCCGTTGCCCCTTACCGCGGGTAGTAACGAGGAGTGTGTAACTATCGCCACCTGACGAATTCTTTACACCTGGTATCTGCCAAATTGATGGTGGCCCACCTGTAGGTAAACCAAGCGCAGAGTCTCCAATAAAATCTGTAGCCCCGCTGGCGGGAAGATTCTCTAAAAACTTTCCCGCGACTTTGCCCGCACTTGTTTTTGCATAAACTTCCTGAACACAATAGAGATCACTCTCTGATTTACATGGCTGCAAGATTGCAAAGACACTGAAATTCGTTGTTTTAGCGCATGCTGAATCTTGAAGATTCTTGCAATAAAGCTTTGCACCAGATGCTTGCGTTCCATCAGGATTAGAATTGATATTTGTGTCGCCTAGACCAGAGGCATAACTCAACGCAGCTTGCGAGTCATCAAAGATAACTCCCACCCCAGTCGCACCATTTTGGCCATTAAATTGTGGGAGCAAGAAAGTTTGTGGTGAATCAGAGCCAGCTGCAGCGGCAAAGCCAGTGCCAAATAGTGGTAACGAAATCGCAGTCAGCACAGCCGCAAGGAGCGTGGCGCCAAACTTCCTCATATTCACACTGTAGAACTGAGAGAGTCACAATTCTAGAGTTGGGCGCGAGCGAAGTGGGGTTTTCGGGTGGAAATGCACTGGTGGAGGTGCCGGGAATCGAACCCGGGTCCTTCGCAACTGAAGTAGGGCTTCTACGGGCGTAGTGTGTTTAACGCTTTCTCAGTCCCGATTCTCATACACACCAGTAATCGACAGACTCAGTTACAGAAAGTGTTCCCATCTCTGATCCATAACACTCAGAGACAGTCAGCTCCCTAGCGACGCTAGATTCCAGGGCGAGAGCAGACCTGGGCTAACGGATTACGAGGCTCGCTTATGCAGCGAGGGCGTAATCAGCGGCAGTTTTACTGGCGCTTGATTGTTTGCGCGGATGTGGTTAAAGAGATCATTCCGGCTTCCTCTGCCCGCTTCCCCTAGCTCAACCAACGAAGTCGAGACCGTTCACCCCCAAGTAGTTGATCAGGCGCATATCGCATCTGACCTGCAGCTCAGCGGAAAAGAAGCATTTCCACTATTTATTTGTGTTCTTAGTCTACAACGTTTCACAAGAGGAAAAGATTCCGTGCTTTTGGCTCCATTGCTATGCATATTGGCGGCCCCTTCACACCAGGAGAAAATTGACAAAGTGAGATGCGCATTGAATTTCTTAAGACGCGATCTCTCGTGTGAGTATTTCGGCGGTTTCGCTTACTTACCGTGATTCTTCACCGCGAAAGGGCGCGATCTCTCGCGTGAGCATTTCGGCGGTTTCGCTTATTCGCCGCGATTCTTCACCGAGAGGGCGCGCGCGATATCCCGACCTGCTTCACGTTCCTTAAGCGCCTCTCGTTTGTCATGCGCTTTCTTTCCACGTGCCAGAGCCAGCTCGACTTTCACTTTTCCATTGCTGAAATAAAGCGAGAGCGGAACAAGGGTGACGCCACCTTCTTTTACGCGCCCAAGTAAACGTGTGAGTTCGCGCTTATGCATCAGAAGCTTCCGATTACGTCGAGGCGGGTGGTTATTCCACGTTCCTTCGAAGTACTCAGGGATATGAACACCCTGCAACCACAGCTCACCATCTTCGAACATAGCAAACCCATCGACAAGTGAAGCCCGTCCAGCGCGAAGTGATTTCACTTCCGTTCCAGAGAGCACAACTCCGCATTCAAAGACATCTTCGATTGAATAATCGTGTCGAGCTTTTTTATTCGATGCTATTAATTTCTTTCCGCTCTCTTTCATGTTCAACCCCCCTTTACCGGGTCGTTGATTGCATTGAGCGCTTGGAGAATTTCTAGGCTGCGCTTGAGGGATTCACGATCGGAGGCGATGACATCTGGGGTAATCCCCTTCTTATCTATAAAGCGCCCCGAAGGGGTTCGGAATTTTCCAACCGTAGTCTCCAGGCTCGCACCATTACTTAAAGTGATGCTCTCCTGAACAGATCCCTTGCCGAAGGTCTTCACGCCAATCACTACGCCGCGATTTCTATCTTGGAGCGCCCCTGCGACAACTTCAGCTGAGCTTGCGGTGTTTTCATTGACGATTACTGTGATTGGCACAGAAATCGGATTCTTATTATCTGCCTCTAACGCTATTCGCTTCCCACTGCCCCGGTCATACGAAACAATCAACCCGGAACGGATAAACAGTTGAACAAAGTCAGTGGCGCTGGTCAGGACGCCACCAGGATTATCGCGCAAATCGATAACAAGGCCCTTTCCATACTTCACCTGTGAGAGACCAGTCAATGTGTCGACAACAACCCGCTCGCTAAAGGCCTCTACTCTGATTAACGCAACGCTTTCATCGACACTGCTCACGGCAACATCAGAAGTTACGTAATTCTCACGGACTAATTCAAAATCATTCTCCAGGCCATTTCGCAATATCTTCAGCGCAAGTTTTGTTCCTGGTGTACCGCGGAGAGCGTCAATCGTGCTGGGCACATCAGCTGAAGAGAAATCTTTACCATCGATGAGCGCGATTACATCATCAACCTTTAAACCACCGCGAGCTGCTATCGAGCCGGACTTGATACCTGCAATCTCGGTGCCGCCACCAACGCCCGGGCGAAGCCAAATTCCAATCCCGCTGTACCGTCCCTCGAGTTCATCACGTTCTGCAGAAACCTCGGAATTGTCGCGATAGATGGACCAACGATCACCTGAAGCACGAAGCATTCCCTCGATTGCAGCCCGCTCCAACTCGGCTTGTGAAATCTTTTGATCCGATGCAATTTGTTGTAAGGCTTGATCGACTGAAGATTTCTTTGAGTTCAAGAAAAAGCCCATGCCAAATGAGACGATCATCAACGAAAGAACGATCGCCACAAATTGTTGGTTGTGCAGCCTTTTCATGGCTCAATTCTACGCGTTATTAAGAAGAGCTTTTTGTTGGGATAGTGAGCCAAATACGCGAGGAAACTAGCGGATTTTCCAGACCTTTCTGTTTTAAAAGGAGCGAAGCCTGAATCCGCCGAAGCGCGATTATGTACCTAGTTAGACCTTCACGAAACGTCGAAGCGTGATAACTGATGCGAGCGCTGCCACGAGAAGTCCAACACCTAGTAATTGCAATGAGGCAATCCAGACAGCATCCCAGCCGAAGAAACGAGTGAAGCTCAGTAAGGGCGCAACCCTCTGATCGATGAGAACCTTGAAGCCAGAAAGCAGCCCAAGTGCAACGGTCCATCCGAATATTGCGGAGAAGACACTCTCTAAGAGGAATGGAAGTTGGATAGAAAAACTGGAGGCGCCTACTAGTTTCATTACGCCCGTCTCACGTCGACGATTGAAAGCTGCGATTCGGATTGTGTTAGATATCAGCAATGCTGCGGTGAGCACGGAAATCAAACCAATAAAGAGAGCGCCATTTCGAAGCACATTGAGTAGGCGGAAGAACTTCTCGAGAATCGCTCGCTGATCTTGAACAACATCAATACCGGGTCGCCCTGAAAAAGCACTTTGGATTACGGCAAACTGGGTGGGATCTTTTAGCTTGACGCGGAAAGATTCTGGCAGTTGATCAGGAGTGACATTCTGCGCGATAGCTGAATCCTTAAATCGCTCCTGGAATCTGTTGAATGCATCTGCTTGGGATTCGTAATACACGTTTTGAACCACAGGAATTGCTTTAAGGTCTGTCTCAATTTGATCACGTTGCGGAATAGTGATTTTTCCTGACGAGCATGAAGGCGCTTCAGATAAATCGCCACAGAGATAAATTGAAACTTCGATTTTGTCGTACCAATAATCTTTCATCACACCAACTTGTGCGTTGGAGAGCAGGCCAAAACCTAGAAGCGAGAGAGAAGTTGCGACGGTGACAATAACGGCGAAGGTCATTGTTAGGTTACGGCGTAGGCCGATGCCAACCTCCGACAAGACAAACCCTGCTCGCATCTATCGCCTCCTTGCTCGTTCCTTGCTCGTTCCTTGCTCGTTCCTTGCTCGTTCCTTGCTCGTTCCTTGCTCGTTCCTTGCTCGTTCCTTGCTCGTTCCTTGCTCGTTCCTTGCTCGTTCTAGCCGCTATACCCGTATACGCCGCGGACTTGGTCACGAACCACTAAGCCGCCCTCAAGTTCGATAACGCGCTTACGCATCTGGTCAACAATTCCGCTGTCGTGGGTCGCCATAACAACCGTAGTTCCCGTTCGATTAATGCGATCGAGAAGTTTCATAATCCCAACGCTCATAGTCGGATCTAAGTTTCCAGTGGGTTCATCAGCAATCAGGATCGCTGGATGGCTAACGAATGCGCGCGCGATTGCCACGCGTTGTTGTTCGCCACCGGAGAGTTGTGATGGTCTGCGATCGCCATATCCTTCAAGGCCCACAAGCTCAAGGACTTCTGGCACTTCTCGGTTGATCTCTTTCTTCGAGTAGCCCAATACATGGAGAGTAAATGCAACGTTCTCGAATACTGTCTTATTTGGAAGTAGACGGAAATCTTGGAAGACCGTGCCCACCTGTCGACGAAGCTCAGGGACTTTCCAGCTAGAGAGTTTGCTCAAGTCTTTTCCAGCAACATAGATCTTGCCGGAGGTTGGATCTTCCTCTTTGAGGACTAGTCGGAGGAAAGTTGATTTTCCTGATCCGGAGAGTCCTACGAGAAAGACAAACTCACCCTTCGCAACTTCCAAGTTCACGCCGTCGAGGGCTGGTCGCTCTTGGTTTGGGTAGGTCTTGCTCACATTCTCAAACTTGATCAACCCAGCCTCACCCGCCTTAACTCTTCGAAGTCCAACCCACTGAATCCAGAATCTATCTGGTCACTACCAAGATTCTAGAGAGATATTGGTGATTCGGCCGTATTTAACGCTGTGATCTACCTGAAAAATGACGGTTTCCACGGATTCTCAAGTATTTCAGCTGTGAGCAATCACTCCACAGAACCCAGTATTTGATGCTTCAGAAATGAGAAAATATCGAATGTGGCCTCGGGTGTGGCTTGTAAGAATTGTGCTTTCAGATTTCAAGAATTTGTAGATTAATTCTGGCGGCGCCAGCGAATTCCCGCTTCGATGAAATCATCCAGATCCCCATCAAGAACTGCACCAGTATTTCCTACTTCATAATCCGTGCGAAGATCTTTTACCAGTTGATATGGGTGCAGTACGTAGGAACGCATCTGGTTTCCCCAGGAACCAGAATTGTCTCCCTTAAGTGCGTTGATTTTTGCTTGTTCTTCTTGGCGCCTTCTATCAAGCAATTTTGATTGAAGAACAGCCATTGCGGTCGCTTTATTCTGGATTTGAGATCGCTCGTTCTGACAAGAAACCACGATCCCGGTAGGCATATGTGTAATGCGAACTGCAGAATCAGTTGTATTTACTCCTTGCCCGCCTGGTCCACTGGAACGATAGACATCGATGCGAAGTTCTTTCTCATCTATATCTATGTGGTCGCTTTGATCAACGACTGGGACGACTTCAACTCCAGCAAAGGAGGTATGGCGGCGAGCGTTACTATCGAAAGGCGAGATACGCACCAATCGATGTGTTCCCTGCTCTACCGAAAGTGTTCCGTACGCATAAGGTGCGCTCACGCGAAAGGTTACAGATTTAATTCCCGCCTCTTCGGCGTATGAAGTATCAAGAACATCGAACTTATGGCTATGGCGTTCGCACCATCTGGTGTACATCCGAAAGAGCATCTGCGCCCAATCTGCCGCCTCAACTCCGCCAGCTTGAGAACGAATTGTCACCAACGCGTCACGCGAGTCGTATTCACCATTAAGAAGTGTTCGCACCTCTAACTCTCCGATAGATTTGGCAAGCGCATTAAGTTCCGCATCTGCCTCTTTCAATGATGCCGCATCAGCTTCACTCTTCGCTAAGTCAATAAGGATTGGAAGATCACTTAAGCGACTCTCTAATTTGGAGAAATGTTCCATTTCGTTTTGAAGGCGCGAAAGCTTGCTTGTGACCTGTGCTGCATTCTCCGGGTCATCCCAAAGATTTGGGTTCGCTGCGAGTTCTTCTAGTTTGGCAATTTCGCTAGACATCGCAGCAAAATTGAGTACAGTTTTTATGGTTGTTAATTTTTGCGCAAGGAGCGATATCTCTTGATCGTATTCTCGCTCAGACATGTGCTCATGATACTTGGATTATCCAATCCGAAGAAATTCTCTCTCTACGCTCACTAGTAAATTGCTTCCTCGACTAATCAAGGAGTAATTACCCTTTGAGTTATGAGCGAGTTCGCTGAACTCCCCCCGAAATTACCGCGTTGACTTGTGGCGTGAAGCCATCGAGAAAGCCGGGTTGGAATGGAAGCGAAACTTCTTTGCTTAGTACCAAAGTCATCCTTCCAGAATCGCAGTTCGCCGATTTGATGTAAGCCTTGCCCACCATAACCCTTGCGCTCTCGTTGACATTCTGCATCAAAATAGAGCATTGGAAAGGTAACCAGCGTCGTGCGCCAGTAGATACATTCATACTCTCACCAAAGAAATACTCTTGATAGTCGATTTCTTGATAAAGACTAGAGAGCAGTTCCTCGCCAAGAACTTCCAGATATATTCTCTCTGCTCGTAAAGCATAAATGTTGGCAGAAATCATGAAAACAGATAATGCCAGCAGAAAGATTCCTACAATCAATGGGAGCATGGAGCCATCTTCACTCCTTGATTCTATGCGGTGCGTTAATTCAGTTCTGCTAAGCACATCTCACCTTTAAACTGATTCTATGGGGCGCGCTAATTCCGTTCAGCAAATAGCATCTCACCTTTAAACTGATTCTATACAGTGCGCTAATTCCGTTCATAGTTGATTAACGAAAGCTCTTACTGCCACTTTCCTCCTCTTACTATACGTTCCATTGAACCTCCGGAGTTTCTCAATTCAATTTTCATAATGCTCTCTCGATGTGGGCAAGCTCCAGACAAGCAAGAAATTAACAGTCTGCTACTTGATCCTTGAAGAGAAAGAAATCGCTCCGCGAGATTAACTGATTCTTGGAAATCCCCTCCAGCACGAATAATTTCAACAACTTCTCTAAGTATTCGATCTTCTCGAAACTGTTCAGTGCTCTCTACTGTTTGTAATGAAAAATAGGTCACTATGGGTAAAAGCAAAAGAAACATCAATGAGATGAATTCGACTACAGCGCTCCCCTCCTCCGCACGGATAGCAATCAACTCCAAGAGCTCACAAGCGTGAGACTCTTTCCCGCCGGGGCTAGTACGTAACCTCCGAAATCGAATTTTCTTCCAATCAGGGTAAGTTGAATGAACGTGCGCCTACCTAGAGTTATCCGCATGACATGATAATCACTTACATCTATCTCTTGCTTAGCAAGAACTTTCTCGGTTAAATCGTCGAGATTCATTGAATTGGGATATCTTGCTAACTGTCGACCTACCAACGTTGCATGATTGGTAAGGGAGTTGACTGAACCTCCATATTCAAACAGGGTAAAAACCAAGATCATGGTTAGCACAATTGGGGTTAACACTAAAAAGGAGTCCACCGATCCACGTTCTCTCCCAGGCACATTCCCCATCATTGTTTATGCGGGAACTATCGGATTGCATTCATGGAATCCAGAGAATTCCTCAAGATCAGATTAAGTCGAGGCGCTGCAACGGTCCAAATGCCAGTCACAAGGCCAGCAGTCATCAGCACTACTAACACCCAACCCGGTACATCACCTCGTTCCCCACCACCGCCTGAAGCGTTTCGAGCACTTTGGTATTTTTCTAATATCCGCCAAGGGGCCTGAAATAGTGAACTAATCAAAAAACTTAATTCGATACCATATTTAATCGATGCATTTCTTAGAAATAGCAATGCGTGCTCCTTTTCTTAAATGACGGGTCCCTGTGCACCTTTTGAATACATACTCCAGGGCAGACTCATTTGACATGCGCTGTGAGTCAACACCAGTTAGGAGAGCACCACCATTTGTTGCAATTGTTGAAAACTTGGCCATAGAGCGAAGAGAACTGATATCGGCAAGAGTAGAAATACAACTGGAACCATCATCTTGATTTCCGCTTTACTGGCCCTTTCGAGGATAGTCCGATGTTCTGATTCGCGGATCGAATTGGCATGATCTGTTATCAGCGTAGAGATTGGAGTTCCACGCCCCAACGAGAGGACAATGGCATCGACGAAATCTGAAATTATCTGTGAGTTCATCCGGCGCGAGAATTCATCTAATACGTCTGAAATTGTCCTTCCCTCCAAAATTTGCATCCGGATCAATTGCAATTCGCGCTGCAGTGGGGTCAACCTAATAGCCGGATTGGTTCTTTTACCTATAGCTGCACGCACGAGCTTGCGTAGAAAGCTATTTGCAGTCTCAGAAAAACTCTGATTAAGCGAGTCATCTATCGCTCTCGTGAGCGCGACCATAAAAGTTAGCCCTGAGTTCACGGCTAATGCAAGAGTCTCAGCAAAACCCGAGAATTCAGATTCAATCCACTCTCTGTATTTCTTAATGATTTTACTTCGCCTAGAGATTTCCTGGCGAATCAGGATTGCAAAACTAATGATAGCTAGCACACAACATTGAATAAGTGAGAGATCAAAAAGGCTGCGCAGTAAAAACGCTAGTAATGGAACTAATGAAAACTTACCAACAAATTCGATTAGTAATTCTCCTCGACTAATCCCAGAGAGTAGCGTAATGCTCGTAACCCATTCGTTAAATTTTTTCTTTTGCGGTAACGCTGCCCAACTATTGCCAGTTTTGCCATGATGCAGTTGAGATTTCTTAAGTATTAGTACCAAACCAATTGCTGCAAGTGTGAGGAATGAACATCTATAAAGCAAAGAAAATTGCAAGTTCATCGGGTTCGAATGTTAGAGACAGAATCGGAAATTCGAGAGATCCAGTGATAAGCCGAGAGCGTAAGAGCTAGACCGATCAGGAGCACAACTTGACCTCCGTGAGTTCCAAAGGATTCCTTGGTTTTCGAATTGAAGGATAAAAGAATGAGCAGCAACCAAGGAGCCATCGATGCTAGCGCGGCGCCGTTTTTGATCCATTCTTGCTTAATGTGAATTTCGTTTACAGTTCGCTCTCTTTGGCGAAGAAATGCGCTCAAGTTTCGGAGAATCGGGCCGACCTCTAGTCCTCCAGACTCTCTGGCAATAAGTATTGTTGACTTAATCTTCACTGCGATTTCGTCGTACCCTTTCGACGACCGGGCGTGAGCGCATTCCACGAAACTCATCAACCCTTTTTCAAGACTGCCTTCCTTGCGAAATGAATCTGAGAAGGCGAAAAAAATGGGCGCGAGCGGGACCGGTCCGCGCTCTTGCATCTGGTTCAATGCTTTATGCAGCGGCACTCCAGAATGGGTTGCGCTGGCTAATTGATCAATTACTAGTGGCCAACTCTTTCTTCGAATTTCTTCTTCTTTTCTCTTTCTTGTCTTTCTATGCAATTGAGGGAGATAGCTCGATAAGAGAGCCAAAGGTAACGAAATTGAAACGCTATGAGTGACAAAGAAGAAGAGCAGGTAAGCGACCAAGAAAGTAGTGATGGTTTTGGTTACGATTATTATGAAATCGTGCTTCTTATTCTTGGACATCAAAGATCTGAAATTTGTCTCGTTTGTAGTGAAGAGAACAATCCCCAATGCATAACCGGCAAATAGCAGTAGCTCAATCTTGCTCATAATTCTGACAAGTGCTTTCTGTCATTGTCCATCCGTAAGCTACTTGTTTTCCTGAGCAAAAATTCTCTTACGTTTTGAAGTTTAGCGACACTATCAAAATCTATTTCTCCAGGAAGATATCTCCGGCCATCCCAAAATAGTAGAGATTCAGCAGTGAGATGATTTATTGACGACTTGCGAACTACCGCAATATCAACGATTCTTCGTACTCCATCATGAGATTGTTTACAATGAATAACAACATCGATATTTTCCCTAACTGCTTCTAATGCGAACTCTCGAACGATGTTCGGCCCAGCCAATAAAGCAAGTGTAGAAATTTTCCGCAACGCGTCGTTAGCAGAATTAGCGTGAATACTGGCCATCCCAGGAATTCCCGAGTTGAGCGCTAATAGAAGGTCCAGCGCTTCTGCTCCCCTGACTTCGCCAATCACTAAGTGGCTGGGGCGCATTCTCAGGGACTCGCGCACCAACGTCCGGAGTGAAACCTCACCTGTCCCCTCCAGATTTACTTGCCTAATCTGTAAAGCAACGTGGTCTGCTACTCGTGGTGTTAACTCAAAGACCTCTTCAAGTGTGATGAGTCGACTTCCTGTCGGCAGGGAACCCAATAGTGAATTAAGTACAGTTGTCTTTCCGGCATGCGTAGCTCCACTCACCAAAAAATTAATATTTTCACTTACCAAGTGTTCGAGCACTTCTGCAACTGCATCACTCACCGATCCTGCTGTGACGAGATCTTGAAGAGAAAATGCAGGAAGTACTTTTTTTCTAATATTTAGTGCCCAGTATTCAGCTGTGATGTCGGGAATGACGACATGAAGTCGCGCACCGTTCGGCAACCTAGCATCAACAAATGGTTGCGAAAGATCGACTCTTCGACCACTCCAGGCAAGCATTCGTTCAGTAATATCTCTAATCTCTTGCGCGGATATTATGACGGGCGCAAGTTGTGAAACTCCCTTACGTGCTACAAATATTCGATTTGGAGAGTTGATCCATATTTCTTCTATTGACTCATCATCCAAAAACGGCTGCAGTTTGCCGTAATGGAAAATCGTTTCTGAACCAAAATTGAAAAGCGCACTTTGATTTGTGGAATTTTTCTCGCCAGTGTGCGCATCCTTGCGCCGCTCATCCAGAAATCTTCCATCAATTGGATTCTCCACTTGATAAATATCTAGCACGGTAGATCTGCAACCACGAGCGCAGAATGGAGTGTGGATTAAATGTGCTTGTGGAGTGTTTCGGATTAAATGTGCTTGTGGAGTACTCCACCGTCTTTACGGCGAAAAGCGTGCTACTTGGAGCGCCTCCACGGTCGCAATTGCCGAGAGTAAGGTGTTTTGCGCGCTGAGGTTTTCTTCCTTCTCGAAAGCACAATCAATCGTGGTACCAACAACAGATGAAGTGATCTGTTCACCGATGCTGTGGATTTTTCTTGCTATCACTTCGTAATCACCTATGTTGAGAAGAATGAAATCTGTGAATGTATACCTGCAGACCAAATCGGCCTCTCGAATCTCCCGCTTCATAATCCCAGCGCCCGTTACCATTCGGGCCGCCAATTCATTAATGTCACTCTC
>CAMAPN010000029.1 GCA_945860275.1 Bifidobacterium breve | reverse complement strand
CCCTTCGCTACTAAAGAGCGCCCGTTCTTCGCTGGTGAAACCATCAATTTCGTTGAGTGTTTCGATGATTGATGAGCGCGCGAGCTCATCTTCTTCGCCGCTGCCGCCCTCCATGACGCGATCAACGAGGTTAACTCGTTTACCACCATTTGCTGCAAAACCCCTATTTTTTGCAACTTTTGCGAGAGCCGACATATCACGAATACCGATTCGCCAGAAGCCACCACTCATTAATTTCACAAGCGAACTGCCTGCTTCTGGATTGGTGATGGCAGTGAGCGCGGCACGGATTTCGGCAACTTCTGGAACGTGTATCAATCCATCGATACCCACTACTTCGACAGGAATTCCTCGCGCACGCAGCGCCATTTCGATTTCAGCAATCTGCTTCTTCTTCCGAACTAATATTGCAGTTGACTCCACATATCGAAGCGTTGCATCGCTCTTTGCCTGCAGTTTTAATTCTGGGATCTTCGTCCGAGCTTCGCTGCTCCAATATGGTGCGATGGCTTCTGCTATACCCTCCGCCTCGTCGCGACTCGAGATATAAATTCCACCCGAAAGCACACCTTGAACGGCCGTTGGTTTGGCAGTAAGTATCGGGGTATCAACACCTTGGTCTCGAAGCGGTGCAGAAATCTCATTAGCAAGGTTGAGAATGGCGATATCGTTTCGCCAACTCTTTGAGAGGGTGAATAACTTCGCAGGCGCGTTATCTATACCTGGAAAATCAAGCGGAAAAGCCCCAATAGTGTCGCTGGAAGCGCCGCGCCAGGCATAGATCGCTTGATGCGGATCTCCTACTGCTGTGATGGGGTGGCCACCACCAAATAACCCTTGCATCAAACGTAATTGCGATGACGAGGTATCTTGATATTCATCAAGCAGAACTAGGTGGAATTTTGCGCGTTCAATCTCTCCTACTTCAGGAAATGTTGTGGCGACCTGCGCTGCCACTGCCATTTGGTCATCAAAAGTAAATTGGGCACGCTCATGTCGAAATCGCATAACCTCTTTGATGATTGGAATCAATTGCGCGCGGGCATATTGGACTATCTCGGCATCCCTCGTGTGAGCGAGCTTTGCGCTATTCCTGTATGGCGTCTTGTTCGAGATTACTTCAGTGAACTTCAGCGCCTCTTCAAGTAGGGCCTCAGGTTCGACATCGTTCTCTTGGAGTTGCGAGACAAGTCGCATCACATTGTCGACGACAGTACTTAGCGCATCAGAGACTTGGCTCATATCTCCGTCGTACTCTCGGACTATTCGCTCAACTTGCTGCCATGCCGCCGCTTCGCCCAACATCTGCTCAGGCGGTTCGATACCGAGGCGGAGCACATGCTCTTGCGCAACGCGATGGGCATAGGAGTGATAGGTCGAGATTGTTGGTTCGCCGGCGGTCGTTAAAGACGAGAGTTTTCCGCTCCGAACTGCCGCTTGGAATTCTGGTGATTTCTCCAATGTTTTCAAGCTTTTTCGTACCTTAATAGCAAGATCGTTTGCGGACTTACGAGTAAAGGTCAGACCTAATACTCGGTCGGGCTGGACCAACCCATTGGCGATGAGATAAATCAACCGCGTGCTCATCGTCTCAGTTTTTCCAGAACCTGCACCTGCGATGACGACTGCGGGGCGAGTGTGATCCGAGGTGATGATTAATTCTTGCTCTTCGGTTGGTGGATGCTGTCCAAGGATGGTGGCAATCGCCTGAGGGGTGAAGAGAATCTCGCTCATCGCAGCGACCGCCCTTCTGGACGGACTGGACAGCTTGCGCGCAGCGCACAAAATTCACAGAGCTTGTTATCGATGGCGAGAAATTGAGATGCAGCGACAGTTTCGCCATCTCTTTCGATTACTTCTCGAACTGCAGCACCTGCCATTGGAGGTTGTGGCCGCACCGCTCCCTCTTTATTCACTGATGGGTAGAAGAGCTCTGCACCTGCAGAACTCTTACTTTCGGTGAGATCAGCGAAGGCGCCTTCACTTATCGCCAATTGATAAACGGCAAGTTGCGGATGTTCTTTCGCCTCTGGTTTTGAGATTGCGGTTTTGCTGGTCTTCAAATCAACGACATACAGCTCGCCATCGGCGGTAATTTCGAGGCGATCAACTGACCCAGAAAGCGTGATTTTTCCTATGGAAATGGTGAATTCTTTCTCGACGGCGAGGAGATCCCGTCCAGATCCGTTGTGATAGGCGACGACTTTTTCGAGCATCTCGAGGGCGCGATCTAACTCTGCCTTACCTGACCAGCCACTGCCTAAATCGAGTTGATCGCTAAGTTGGCGCCAGAGCGATTCCATCTCGGATTGGAGTGATGCGAGCGTCGCACCATCTTTTAACTTTGCAGCTAAAGCATGGAAGGTTGTTCCGATGATCTGCGCGGTGGAGTCTGAATCGCGCCCACCTGTGAACTCAAACGCCCATTTGAGTGGACATTTATGGAGCGTATCGAGCGAGCTTGGCGAGAGTCGGATTGTTTCGGATTCGCCAAATAACGGAGCGCTGGTGGAGATCTCTTTTGCGCCATACCAAGTATCAGGATTCGCTACCCGTATCCCGGATTGGTGCAAGTGCGCAAGGATGGCAATCGCTTCCCGAGATTGTGCATCGTCACTTCCTTCTGCCACTTTACGAAGCGTTGCAACTAAGCGAGCGGGAGTGAGATAAAACTCGCGCTGCGCTGCCGTCGATTGAGCCTCATCTATTCCGAGTATTTCGGCTACCTCGTTGAAGAATTGTGAGGGACGAGCCTCTTCACCTGCCGTCGCTGTAATTATGAGCGCAGTGCGGGCACGCGTGATTGCGCTGTAAAAAAGCCTTCTTTCATCGTCTTTTAGCGCAGAGATCGCTGCAAGCTGATATTCCCGCGACGTTCGATCGGCCGCGCTCGCTGCCCGTTGGGATTCGACTAGACGCTCACTTCCAAGGAGTGAACCACGAGGGGTGAGGTTTGGCCAGATGCCCTCTTCTACACCTGCGACCGCAACCACAGACCATTGCCGACCCTTTGCTGCATGGGTAGTGAGAATGCTGACGACATCAGGGCGTTGTGCACGCGCAGCGATAGTGTCGCTGGCAATGGATTCGTAGATCAATTGTTTGATAAATGCATCGCCGGTATTTCCTGGTCGTTGATCGGCGTAACGAGCTGCTGCTTCAAAGAGCGCAAGGACTCCATCGAGATCTCGATCGGCGCTTTCATCGCCTTCGATTGCATCGCGCTGCCAACTTTGCGCCAGGGGCGCTCCTGCTTCATCTTTTGCGCTACTCCACAGGGCCCAAAGGACATCTTCGCTGGTTGCTCCCGGGCGAACTGCTTTTCTGCCGCTGGCGATGAGATCAGAGATTCGCTTTATTGGCGCAAACTCGCTCCAGTCCAATTCTGCGATCGAATCAATGAAATATTCCCGAATGATCTGATGCGATGTCCTGGTATCTCCGGCCGGTCGCGCGTTGATCAACGTGGCTCGGATTCGCTTGAGGGTGAGGAAATCAGCCCCGCCGTAACGCGAGAGAAGTAGCTCATCTATCAGTGAATTTGGCAGGAGTTCTTCGGCTCGCTCGGTTGTGAGCGATTTATTGGCGAGCGAAAAAGCCAGTGCAGCAAGGGTTATTAGCGGGGCAACTGCAGGCTGTTTATTGAGCGGCAGACTCTGAATCTCTTCACGGACCGGGATATTAAGTGAGGCGAATACCCGCCGGAGCGTGGTTGCGCGCGTGGAGGGCGAGCGAATAATGACGGCCATTTCGCCATAAGGGATTCCCTCGTGCAGATGTTTGCGTTGAAAGTTCTGTGCGATAAAACGTGCTTCATCATGGATGCTCTCGCATTGCGCAAGCGTGATGTCATTTTCTTCAGATGCTGGTGTAGCTGACGTTCGAACCCGATGTGCGTTCATGCGCGAGAAGGTAAATCCCTGTGCGATTGAGATAGCGAGCTCTGTTATTTCTTTGGTTGCGCGATAGTCACGGGTTAACGTGATCTGTGTTGCTGGATTTCCATAGGAATCGAGATAGCTATCGATGATTGTTGGAATACTTTCGGGGTCGGCGCCGCGGAAGCGCCCGATTGCACTATCTGGATCAACGTAGAGGGTTAACTCGTCAGAATAAAGGATTTTAAGGAGTTTTCGGTGGGCCAGATCGCTCTCGTGGAATTCGTCAACAAGAATGACTTTATGGCGCGAGCGGATATCTTCGCGAAATTCTTGATCGTTCTCTAGCGCAATTGTGGCTTGGTAGATCAATTCGCTGGAATCAAATGCGTTCTCGTGATCTAACCCAGAGAGCTCTCGATAATTCGCAAAGAAATTACTCGCCGCTTCCCAGAGTGGAAATTTCTCACTCTTACTCAAGGCTAAGAGTTCTTGCGGGGTTATGCCGTGCTCAGTTGCGCGGGAGATGAGATCGCGAAGTTCGCGTGCAAAAGCTCCAGTATGCGACGCGTTGATTACCTGCGCGGGCCAGCGATAAAGGTTCGCATCGGAGGCCCCGGCAAGGAGCTCGCGGATGAAGTAATCCTGCTCTGGCCCGGAGAAAAGCCGGGGTGGAGCCTTCCCCTCGCGTGCGCGGTGGAGGCGAAGAATTGCAAAAGCCAGGGCTGGAAATGTCTTAACTAGCGAGCCTGAATTGGAGCGTTCGGAACCTGAAAATATCTGGTCATTTAACTCGCTAGCTCGATGGCGGTCGTAAGTGAGGACCAGAATCTGATCTGGATTTATCCCCTCTGCCAGGTAGCTGCGGACCTTAGCCACCAATGTGGCGCTCTTTCCGACCCCCGGCCCACCAAGTACAACAAGCGGTGCGCCACGATGAGTTATTACTGCCTTCTGCTCATCATCGAATTCAATCGATTGAGCAGGGGCAGCGCGAAGAAGTGTGAGCTGTGGATTGCGCTGCGATTGCACGATATCTGGGTAATCCTGCGACTTTAATCCTGCGCCATAAATGTTTGGTCCACGATATTCATAATGAAATCGTTCCACTCATTTTCACCCACGCCAGTTGGGTTGTAGTCATTAACTATCTTGCCCAACGTATAGGCCTGGATAAATGTAGCGAGCGCTTTCGCATTTACATCTGCGCGAAAAAGACCCTTATTTTTTACCTCTTCTGTGACATCGGCAATTGAGTCAGTAAGGCGCTCGGTCTCTACTCCCATCTGTTTTGCCATACGTGGGTTGTCAAAAGATGCGGCGAGCGCCTCTGCGCGCTCAGCGCGCGCATTTTTCCGTTCATCTGATTGCGTAACTACAGTAAGATTGCGTAGCGCTTTGCGAAGTTCATCTTTTGTGCGCGCTTTTGCAACATAAGTCGTCAAATAATCAATCGATGCATCAATCCATTTTGAATAGCGGAAAATTTGCGCAGTCTCAACAAGTTGCTGGAGATCCTCGAAGTGGTGGTACATCGAACCCTTAGAGACACCTGAGGTGTCGAGCACCTCATCGGTAAGCACTTCTGACGGTTTCTTGGATTCCAACATCGCTGCCACCGTCTCTACGAGCAGGCGCTTGGTGGGGTGGAATGCAGAAAGCATGGTCAAAAGGTACCGGCCGGAGGTGACTTTTAGAGTGACGTCGGCTTGAAAGGCTGAGCTGAGGGCTCGTCCCCTTACTCGCCGTCGATCTGCTCGTTCCGCTTCTTTACCTTTGATGTAGCGCGGGCCCGTTCGTTCTGATCAAGAAGCACCTTACGAATTCGAACGGTCTTTGGCGTAACTTCGACGCACTCATCTTCACGACAGAATTCCAAAGCTTGCTCTAAGTTCAGATGTTTTGGCGGAATCAAACGTTCAGCATCATCAGAGCCCGATGCGCGCATGTTCGTGAGCTTCTTTTCGCGGACTGCATTGACATCCATATCTTCATTACGCGCATTCTCGCCAACAACCATGCCTTCATACACTTCCGAGCCTGGCTCAACGAAGATTGTGCCGCGCTCTTGCAACGATGAAAGCGCGTATGAAGTGACCATTCCGCGACGATCTGCGACGAGTGAACCTGTTGGGCGAGTAAGAATCTCACCATGCCATGGTTCATATCCATCGAAAACGTGGTGGAGTAAACCAGTGCCACGAGTCTCAGTGAGGAATTCAGTTCGGAAACCAATTAAACCTCGCGATGGCACTCGATAATCCATTCGAATCCATCCAGTTCCATGGTTAGTCATCTGCGCCATTCGACCTTTGCGACTTGCCATCAACTGCGTGATGATGCCAAGAAAATCCTCTGGAACATCGATAGTGAGCGATTCCATCGGTTCGTTGAGCTTGCCATCAATCATTCTGGTAACAACCTGAGGCTTACCGACAGTTAATTCAAAACCTTCACGGCGCATGATTTCTACGAGGACAGCAAGTTGTAGTTCGCCACGTCCTTGAACTTCCCAGGTATCGGGGCGCTCGGTTTGAAGTAAACGGAGCGAAACATTGCCAATTAACTCAGCATCAAGCCGGTTCTTAACCAATCGCGCAGTGAGCTTCTTACCCTCTTGACCAGCAAGGGGTGCGGTATTAATACCTATCGTCATCGAGATAGAGGGCTCATCAACAGTGATTAATGGCAGCGCAACTGGATTTTCAGGATCGGCGAGAGTCTCACCAATGGTGATGGTTTCAAAACCTGCAACGGCGATGATGTCACCAGGCCCTGCGCTCTCAACTGACTGACGCTCTAAACCATCATTCATCAAGAGTTCGACAACCTTGGCGCGCTCAACGCTGCCATCAACCTTTATCCAAGAAACTTGTTGTCCCTTACGGATTGTTCCTTGGTGCACGCGACAGATTGCAAGGCGGCCGAGGTATGGCGAAGCATCGAGGTTTGTGACCTGCGCTTGAAGCGGTGCACCTTCGGTATATGTCGGAGCAGGAATTGCAGAATAAATAGTCTCAAAGAGCACATCGAGATTGCTCTCCTTTGGCATCCCACCATTCTCTGGACGTTCCAAGCTTGCTCGTCCTGCTTTTGCACTCGCATAAACGATTGGAAATTCAATTTGCTTCTCATCTGCATCGAGATCGAGGAAGAGTTCATACGCCTCATCGACGACCTCAGCGATACGTGAGTCTGGGCGGTCTACCTTGTTAATAACGAGAATTACCGGCAGATTTTTTGAGAGCGCTTTGCGCAATACGAAACGAGTCTGCGGCAGTGGGCCTTCAGAGGCATCGACTAGAAGTAATACACCATTGACCATTTCAAGACCGCGCTCAACCTCGCCGCCGAAATCTGCGTGGCCGGGAGTATCAATGATGTTAATTGTTCGATCTCCACGCTTGATTGCGGTGTTCTTAGCGAGAATTGTGATTCCCTTTTCGCGCTCTAAGTCCATCGAGTCCATGACTCGATCGTCACCTTCACTCTTCTCTTTATGCGCAGCAAAAGCGCCCGATTGCCAGAGCATGGCATCGACCAGGGTTGTTTTGCCGTGGTCGACGTGGGCGATGATGGCGATATTCCGCAGATCATCACGTTTATTGAGATTGGTCAAAAGTCACTCATTTCGTCGGGGTCTAGAGTAGGTTCCAAGCAGCAGGTTTGTCGAATCGCCACGTAATAATGAGGATGAGTTACTTGGGAAAGCGCGAGGTGAATATCACGATGAAAGTTGGTTTTATCGGAGGCGGTCTCGATTCCGCAATTGGAAGTGCGCATTTTGCTGCCATCAACATCGATCGTAAATATTCACTTGATGCCGGAATGTTTAGTATCGATGAAAGTATCAATTTCAGCTCTGGAGAATTTTATGGCGTCGACAAAAATCGCGTGTATGCAAACATCTCAGATTTCTTGAGCGCAGAGCAGAACAATTTGGATGCGGTGCTAGTGCTCTCACCTACGCCGCTTCACTTTGAACACATCAATCACATCTTCGACGCAGGAATTCCCGTTATCTCAGAGAAAGCGCTCTGCACCAACAGTAAAGATGCAGAGGTATTAGCGCGACGAGCAACTAGCGAGAACAAGTTTCTCTCGGTGACATTCACATACACGGGCTATCCGATGGTGCGCGAAATCAAACGAATGATTAGCGATGGCATACTTGGCGATGTTCTCTCCGTACATGTTGAGATGCCGCAAGAAAGCTTCATCCGTTCCAGCGCCAGCGGTACAAAGCCGCAGCCACAAGCGTGGCGGCAACTCGATTATGAGATTCCTAGCGTCACTCTCGATTTGGGTTCTCACGTAGTAAATCTGCTCGAATTCATAACCGGCAATCAGGTAGCGCGCGTGTCTGGAATTGCTAGCCATGCAGGAGATGTTTCTGCGCTTGTCGATAATGTGTTGGCTATTGGTGAGCTCCACAATGGAACGCCAATCTCGTTGAACTGGAATAAAGTCTCACTTGGAAAACGAAATGGCCTTGCATGCACGATTTATGGAAGTAACGGATCGATTTCATGGGAACAAGAAAATCCCGAGTACCTTCGGTATGGCGCGAAAGATGGCGCAATCCAGATTATCGATCGGAGCCATGCGATGGTAAAGGTTGCGGCAGAGCGTCGATATCAGCGCTTTAAAGTGGGCCATCCTGCTGGATATATCGAAGCCTTCGCCAATCTCTATCACGATATTGCAGAAGACTTAACGAGCTTTAAGGCTGGTCGAAAGTTTGACAATCCTTACACTCATAGCGCAGCAGATTCTGCAGATGGATTACGTGTTTTGGAGGCGCTGCATGAGAGCGCTGCCAAAAAAGAATGGATTGAAATCAGACGTTAAAGCGGAACTCCACGACATCGCCATCGTGCATGACGTAATCCTTGCCTTCCATTCGCACTTTTCCTTTTGTACGCGCTTCGGCGAGCGATCCCGTTGCGACTAAATCATCGAATGAGACAACTTCTGCCTTGATAAAACCTTTTTGGAAATCGGTGTGAATTACGCCCGCCGCAGCAGGTGCCGTATCACCTTGATGAATAGTCCATGCCCGCGCCTCTTTTGGCCCGGCCGTTAAGTAGGTCTGTAACCCTAAAGTTTTAAAGCCAACTCGAGCAAGCGTGCGCAGCCCAGGCTCACTTAAGCCAATTGATTCAAGTAACTCCATTGCATCGGCTTCATCGAGCTCAGCTAAATCTGCTTCCGTTTTTGCATCGAGAAATATCGCTTCCGCTGGTGCAACTTGCGCTCTAAGTTTCTTTTTCAACTCATCATCGCCAAGTTCCGCCGCATCAACATTGAAGACGTAGATAAAAGGTTTCGCAGTCAATAAGTGGAGATCTTTCAAAAGTGTTTTATCAAGAGAGGTCGCAGAGATGAGCTTTCCCTCTTTAAGCGCAGCTTCTGCCGCTTTGATCTCTGTTATTTCAGCTGCCTTTTCTTTCTGCTGCTTGGCTTCTTTTTCAAGTCGCGGCAGAGCTTTCTCAATAGTCTGTAAGTCGGCGAGCGCTAATTCGGTGTTAATGGTGTCAATATCAGAGAGTGGATCAACTTTTCCATCGACGTGTACGACATCGCCATCGTTAAATACGCGAACAACTTGGCAGATTGCATCTGCCTCGCGGATATTTGCAAGAAACTTATTGCCAAGGCCTGCACCTTCGGATGCGCCCTTGACGATGCCGGCGATATCAACGAAGGAGACCGATGCGGGAATGATTTGTTCTGATCCGAAAATCTTTGCCAACACGGCAAGGCGGTCATCTGGGACGCCAACTACGCCCACATTGGGTTCGATGGTTGCGAAGGGATAGTTAGCCGCCAGGACCTGATTCTTGGTCAGGGCGTTAAATAGGGTCGACTTGCCCACGTTGGGCAGTCCGACGATTCCGATAGAGAGGCTCACGAGGAGTAGAGCCTACGGGGCTTTGTCACCCCTGCCTGACACGATTGCCCCATGAACCTCTCCTCCTCCAATTCAATGGTGGCGTTGGCCATCGGCGCGGTCATAGGCCTACTCCTCGGGGTCGCGATCACATACCTATTAATGCGGCGCGAGAGCGAGATCTACCGGGGCCAACTCGAAGCGCAGAGCGAAGCAAGTGGCGCCTCCCGCGAGGCAAGTGCGCGTCTTGATGAGCTCCTACGCTCGGTCAATCTGAGCATGGCGCAACTGACGGAGAAGACGCACTCGGCAGAGCTCAAGCGGGCAGAGGTAGAGGCGCAGATTAAAGAGCAGATCAAAAATATGGGTGAGAAAAATGAACGACTCGTCCTCGAAACAGCAAAGCTCGCTGGAGCGTTATCAAAAGCGCAGAGCCGTGGTCAGATGGGTGAGGCGCAACTGGAATTAATCCTTGAGAACTCTGGATTGATTGAGGGAGTCAACTACGAACGGCAAGAGCATCGCGTCAACGATGGTGAGATTTCCAAACCCGATATCACAATCAAAATGCCCGGTGGTACCGAGATATTTGTTGACTCGAAGTTTCCCTTCGATCGCTTCTGGGACGGAATTGGCGCCGACGATCCTGCAGCGCGCGCAACAATGATGGCAGCGCATGCAAAGGATCTGCTTAGCCACATTAATGCCCTGGCAAAACGTGGGTATCAAAACGGAAGTAGCTCACCAGATTTTGTTGTGCTCTTTGCCCCCTTCGAATCGATTCTCAACGAAGCGCTCGATGCCGACCCGCTCCTACTTCAGAAATCTTTCGCAAAGAGCGTCGTTATCGCCACTCCCACAACGATGCTTGCCCTGCTTCGCACCATCGCATATGGCTACAAGCGCCATGATCTTGCCCGTAACGCGGATGAAATCCGCGAACTCGCAGGCGAACTTCTCAAGCGAGTAGGAAAGGTTCATGAACGAATCGAAAACTTGGGTGAACGCATAAAAGGTGCAGAGCGCGCCTTTAATGAACTCGTTGCATCGGCAGAGAATCATCTTCTTGTTCCCGCTCGGAAGATGGGAAAGCTCGGTGCACCAACAGGTAAAGAGCTATCTGCTCCTGCTCCCATTGAGAGTGAGATTCGCACTATCCGCGCGACCAACGGAGCTGGAGAAATAGGCTCAGAGGGCTCAGACGGGGATGAATTAGACTTCACAGAGAAGAACGAGCGATGAGAGATAACGTGAGCGGGGTGAGTAATACGCGATGAGTACTGGCGATAAAACCAACGCAATTGAGATTAATGGCCGGCCGATCATCCAAGGTCGCGGTCTAACCTCTCCTGGCATCGTGGTTCTCTACGTATTGGGGCTACTTTTTGTGCAGACCCTTGAGAATTTCATCTCAGGTCAACCTGGGCGAATTACCGGAATCGTCTTACTCGCGCTCTTCTTTGGCGCAGTTAAATTAGGTCGACGTGGAACGCTCTTTACCGCAGTTGTGACGCCACCGCTTGCGCTGAGCGCAACGCTGCTCGTAGCAACGGTAATTAGCAAGGGATTTGGACTCACTGGTCTACTTGTGGGGATCGTCTCGAACCTCGCGCGCCTTGCTCCCTGGCTCTTACTCACTGCGCTCGTAAGCTGGAGCTACTTCTTTATTACCGAACGACGTCAGCTCACTTCAAGCCGGCAGCCTTCAAATCTTTCCTAAGTTCTGGCGGCATCGAAAAGAGCAAGTGCTCTTCAGCCTTTGTTACAACCTCAACATCTTTATACCCGCACTCACTTAGCTTTGCCAATAACTCTTCAACCAAAATCTCTGGCACCGATGCGCCACTTGTGACGCCAACTGTCTGCACTCCTTCGAGCCACTCCACTTTCATTTCATGTGCGTAATCGATGAGGTATGACGCTTTCGCTCCTGTTTCAAGCGCGACTTCAACGAGACGGACTGAATTCGAAGAGTTGCGGGAGCCTACGACTAGAACCAAATCGCTCTGTGGCGCAATCTCTTTTACAGCTAACTGTCGGTTCTGCGTGGCATAACAAATATCATCGCTCGGTGGATCATTTAATAGTGGAAATTTCTCTTTCAAAGCTTTCACTGTGCTTAGCGTTTCATCAACGCTGAGCGTTGTTTGTGAGAGCCAGATCAACTTATTTGGATCTTTGATTTCCAACTTTTCTATGTCTTCTGCCTTATCAATCAATTGCACATGATTAGGCGCTTCACCAGCGGTGCCTTCGACCTCTTCATGTCCTTCATGACCAATTAATAGAATCTGATAATCCTCGGCCGCAAAACGTCGCGCTTCTTGGTGAACTTTTGTCACTAGCGGACAGGTGGCATCGATGGTCTTGAGATTTCGTTCCTTCGCGCTCTCGTGGACTGCAGGAGAGACACCGTGTGCAGAGAAGATAACTGTTGCACCCTCCGGCACTTCATCTGTCTCGTCGACGAAAATCGCGCCGCGCTTCTCTAAAGTTTCGACTACATGCTTGTTATGGACAATCTGCTTCCGAACGTAGACCGGGGCGCCATAAAGATCCAGAGCTTTCTGAACGGTAACCACGGCGCGATCAACTCCTGCGCAATAGCCACGCGGGGCTGCAAGGAGTACGCGCTTATTGGGAAGAGCGGGAGCAGTCGACACAGCCCTAGCCTAATCTCTTCCGAGCCATCGCGCGCTTGGGGCAAGGGCATGCGATTACGCTTACATCATGATCGACAGTAGCTCTGAGGAACCGCTTCCGGTTCGAGTCGTCTCGGAATCTATCGGTGAATATGTCGGCAGATTAGGGCCCGTCTGGGTAGAGGGCGAAGTCGCAGAAATCACAAGGCGCCCAGGTTCGCAGATGGCATTCCTCCGTTTAAAAGATACCAGCGTTGATATGTCGCTCCAGGTCACCTGTCATAAATCAATTCTCGAAGCAATTGATCCGCTTCCAGAGAATGCTCGGATCGTCGCATATGCAAAAGTAAATTGGTATGCAGTACGCGGCACGCTCTCGCTCATGGCTCGCGAGATCAGACAAGTTGGCCTCGGCGAACTTTTGGCCAGATTAGAGCAATTGAAAAACTTGCTTGCGGCGGAGGGATTATTTGCCACAGATCGAAAACGCGACTTGCCATTTTTGCCGCGAAAAATTGGTTTGATTTGTGGCAGAGCGAGCGCTGCCGAAAAAGATGTAGTTGAGAATGTTGA
>CAMAPN010000028.1 GCA_945860275.1 Bifidobacterium breve | reverse complement strand
TATCTCGTAGTTGGCGATTCCACTAATCACAGCGGCTGGGCGAGCCATCAAGTTCCCATCATTTCTATCAAAAACGGAACAGGTCCCACGGTACTAGTTGTTGGCGGAACGCACGGTGATGAATATGAAGGACAAATTGCAGCTGTATCGCTCTCTCGTACATTGAAAATAGAAGATGTCACAGGTCGAGTAATTATCATTCCGTGCATCTCGATGGAAGCGTCTCGAAATGGAAATCGTCTCTGGAACGATGGCGCGAACTTCAACCGAGTATTCCCGGGAAATGAAAATGGCGCGATCCACGGAAAGCTCGCGCACTTCTTAAGTTCTGAGCTCTTCCCACAATGTGACGGCGTTTTGGATATGCATTCAGGTGGTCGAAGTATGTACTTCATCCCAAGTTCAAATATGACCTGGGTGAAGGACAAGACACAACGCGAGAAGTTAGTAAAAAACATGCTCGCATGGAATACAGAAGTGCACATGGTTGGCGGCGAACAACCGAACACTGACCCTTACTCACTTCTGAATCGAAATGCTGAAGCGCAAGGAAAGTCTGTCTCCACTGGTGAGTTCGGTGGGGCGGGAATTACCACGCCACAGAGCATTCGGATTATCAAGGAAGGTCTCGAGAATTTTCTCCGCGCTTTTGGTGTGCTCAAAGGCGCAGCCCGCTCTCGTGAAGAGATGAAACGTGGACCGATTGCAATTATTGATCTCCGTGATGGAAATAAATTCATCAATGCTCCGCGAGCTGGAATCTATGAGAATCTGGTTGCGCTCGGTGCCGAGGTGAAAAAGGGTGATGTCGTGGGGCAGATTCACGATGTAGATCATCCTGACGTGCCACCAGTTCTCGTGCGGACTGCCTCTGACGGTGTTGTTGGTGTCATCCGAGGATTTCCACCAGTGGTCACTGGAGATTGCGTCTGTGTCGTGGGCAAGAAATGGAATTCTCTTCAAGAGCTAGAAGATTCGGAGGCGACCTCATGAGCACAACGGTCTCTTGTTCCATTGATCTCGAATCCGAAGGCAAGTCCACCGGTTATCTGACTATCGGTGATTCAACAAATCACAGTGGTTGGGCCACGTATATGGTGCCCATCATCAAATATAAGAATGGCGCTGGTCCGACAGTGCTCGTTCTCGCAGGAAATCACGGTGATGAGTACGAAGGTCAATTCGCTGCGCGAGATCTCGCAAATAACCTCGATATTAATGAAGTAACCGGTCGCATCATCATCATCCCGTGCCTATCGCAACCTGCGGCAAAAGCCGGCACCAGACTCTGGCCCGATGGAACGAACTTCAATCGCATATTTCCCGGCAATGAGAATGGTGCAGTACATGGCAAGCTCGCGTACTACTTAAGTAGTGAGCTATTCCCACAAGTTGATGCAGTCTTTGAACTCCATAGCGGCGGACGTGGCCATCACTTTATTCCCTGCTCTCACATGGTCTGGTCTGCAGATGTCAATCAACGCAAAAAAATGATTAACAGCATGACAAGCTACAACACCTCTCACCACATGATCTTTCCAGAACAGCCAGGAACTGATCCAACTACTCTCCTACCTGGTCTAGTTGAGCGACTTGGCAAAGAACTTATCACGACAGAACTTGGAGGCTCGGGTGTAGCAACATTCGAGAGCACTACTGTCGCTAAGGATGGATTGCGCAATGGTCTTCGATATTTCAAGGTCATCAAAGGTGCAGCTAAGACTCGCCAGGAGCTTGGTCTGTCAGCGCCGCTCATTCTCGACCTTCGCGGATCACGTTCTTATCACTCAGCCACGCGCGCTGGGCTCTATGAGAATGTCAAAGGATGCGGTGATGCAGTAACCGAAGGAGAGGTAATCGGACTCATTCACGATATGGATCATCCCGATACTCCAGCAACTGAAATCAAAGCAAAGCAATCTGGTGTCATTGGAGTGATGCGCGGTTTCCCACGCGTGGGAGTTGGCGATGTGGTCGCAGTACTAGGTCCTGCATATGCCTCGACAGATGAGTTCCCGGAGAACCCAAGCTAGCTTCTCTTAGAACGTCTTGAGCTCGCGGTCGATGATCTCAAGCATCTCTTCAAATCCACCTGGAGCAAGCAAACTTTGCTGTGATTGATAGGTGTTCTGTTCATACGCCTTACGGTTGGGGACATAGACATATCCGGGTCCATTGGTCATATCGAGAAAGAGCAACATCATTCCAGGGTTTCGCCGGCGTAGCTCCCGAGCCATCTCAAAGTAAGCCTCACCGCAATGCGCAACGACAACTGCATCTCCAAGGCGCCAGAACCAGAGTGGGTGAAGCACGGTTCCATCTGGCTGCACGTAATCAAGCCGCATCTCCAGCTGCTTTCGAATTCTGAAAGATAGGAAAACTTCGCTCGCAGTAACCGGCGCCCAACGCTCGCGCATCTGATCTTCACTAAGAAGCTCTTTATGTTTTAACTTCGCCAGAAATTTCTTCATTTTTACTGCGGAGTTTGCTTCAACGGGAGCAACCATCCAGTCGCCAAGCGCGGTACCCGATGCGATAACTTCATTGAACCTATATTCCGTTGCTGGCGGCAACATTCCCGCAAGCGTCGCAAGAGTTGCATACCCCAACATTTCGCCATTCTTATCTGCTACTGCAACATCCGCTGCATATTGGATTTTCGGCGCCACATTTCCACAAGCCCCGAGTAAGAAGAGCATGGGTGCGCCGGTTGCGCTCTCAACGAGCTCGCGCGCTCTGCCAACATAATCTGGACTAATCAAATCGCTACCCCAACCAACCGATGTTGGATGGCACCCGTAATTCACAAACGTAGCCACGTTGTTACCATCAAGATCTGTCGCGCGCCCTACTACGAGCGTGTCATCGGGTGACAGCTCTGGATTAAAACCCACCACAACCTGATCACCAACCGGTAGATCGCGCACCGTTCCGAGGTCGCACTTTCCATACGCCCACGTGATATCTACTTCTTCCGTTGAACTCTCTGCTTTACGACAAATATCAATAACAGTGAGAATGGTTCTCTCGATGAACTCTGGGACTAACTCTTTACCTTCACGGAGCGCTTCATGGATACAGAACGGCGGCCCTTTGTGAGTCTGACTCAAATTAACTAGGAGATCATCAAGGTCAATGCCCAATTCTTTTGTCACCCGGCCACGAAATTTCACAACATCGCACTCGTGGCAGCCAATCCATCCGATATCCAATCCCACGATGAATTGCATCTTTCCTTGAGAATTTTGCAGCGCTACCGCAGTTGCAATTAGCGGACGATGCACGCCGGTTGAGAGCGCCGAGCTGCTCTTGCCCCATGGATTCGACGAGATACCTACCGGAGGGGTGATATCAGCCTGCGAAACACCAAGGTTTACTCGCGTGAGCGAGGAGGGAGATCTATCAACCTGTGGCCGTGCGCTCATCACCGCGAGATTCTGGGTAACCGAGCAATCGCAGCAGAAACCTCGTCAGTGATTAACTCAAGTGCGCCCTCCTGAAGAAGCGTTTGCCAAGCTTGATAGCGAAGGCGTTGATATGCCTCTGGTGTTGGCAGATACATATACCCAGGACCATTTGTGCAATTAAGAACGAAAATCACTTTATCGGGATGGCGGCGGCGTAACTCCATCTGGAAGTAAGAGTAAGCCTCACCAGGTTGCCCGACAATCACAGCATCGCCCCACTGCCAGATCCACACAGGATGCGTTGCCCGACCACCTTCTAAAACATAGCCAGCACGCAACTTCATCGCGCGATTAATTCGAGTTTCCCGAGCCCCCTCGTCAACATCTTTCCAACGCTCACGAAGATCTTCGATAGTAGGGAGCTTTTGTAACGGCACTTCGATATCCAAGCGTTTTGCGTTGATCTGTTGTGATGCAACGTTCTCTACTTCTTCCCAGTCGCCAAGAAGCGCACCTGACTCAACTGCCTCAAGAAAACGCATCTTCTTTCCTGAGGTAATCATCTTCTCAAGCGTTGCCAATGTGGCATAGCCAAGGATTCGGCCATTCTTGTCCGCAACCTCGGTATCGCCAGAGTTTCCATCGCGTGGCGCTAGGTCTCCAGATGCTCCTTGAAGAAAGAGCATGGGCGCACCAGTCTTAGCTTGCACAATATCGCGGGCTTCACCAACGAAATCGGGTGAGACCTTGCTGTTCTTCCATGCAAGTGTTGTTGGATGACACGCGTAGTTGACGACCGTTCCAATAATTTTCCCGGCCTTGTCGCATAATCGGCCAACGGTAAGCGTGTCATCGGCAGGCTCACCTGGATTGAAACCAACAATGTCGATCTCCCCACATGGCAACTCACGATTGATCGCCAAATCGCATTTACCGTACGACCAGGTCAGCGTCGCAGCAATCGCGCTACTTGCTGCTTCTTTGCACGCCGCGATAATTTCAGTCGTCGCAAATTTGTGATAATCCGCGACTAATTCGCCACCTTCAAGGTGTGCAACATCTGTTGCGGTTGAAGGCCCCGCATGTGTGTGCGTCAGATGAAGTTGTAGCTGGTTCTCTTCGATTCCCAATTCCTTGATAACAACTCCGCGAACCGATAGGTCATCAGCTTTGCCTTGCCACCAACCCCAATCAACAGTGACTAAGTATTGAAATTCTCCGTTGTGATCTTTTACTGCCATCGCTGTCGTTGTGATGTTGTTATGGAGCCCAGTAGCCACGTGGACCTTTGCTGCCCCCCAGCTCGCTGCGCGAATTCCAACGGGCGGATTGATGGTGCGTTGCGCCATCCCCGCAGTGAGAGCCGCCGAGAATGGAGCATGCACTGATTTCGCTTTTGGCGGTTGTAGATCAGGGCGAGCCATTATTTTCCACCTGTGATTCTCTTAATTGCGCTATCTGCGGCATCGATTACAGAATCCAACGACCCAGCAGCCAAAAGCGTTTGCCATGCCTGATATGCAGGAACGTTATATGCGCTCTTGATGGGAAGATAGAAAAGCCCTGGCGCATTAGTCAGGTTCATGACGAAGATGACTTTTCCTGGATTTCGTCGACGCAGCTCGGTCTGAATAAACGAGTATGCCTCTCCAGGTTGTGCCACAAAGAGCGCCTCACCCCACTGCCAGACCCAGACCGGATGATCTACCTCTGCATTTGATTCATATCCAATGCGCAAACGCTCTGCCCGCGAAATTCGTTCTTCAAGGGCACCTGCATCGATACCGGACCACTCCTCACGAAGTTGCGCAATCGATTTCAATTCCTTGACGCGCACCTTTGCATTAATACGCTCTTCGTGACATACATCTGAGCCTCGCATAGCCATCTCATGCCACTCGCCCAGCAGAGCGCCCGACTCAACAATTCCATTCCAACGCAAGCCACGACCAGGTGATTGCATCGATGCGAGCGTTGAGAGAATTGCATGGCCAAGCATCGTGCCGTTCTTATCTGCAAGCGCAGTATCTCCGCTGTATTGATTACGTGGTGAAAGTTCACCAGATGCACCTTGTAAAAACATCATCGGAGCGCCCGTTGCCTTCTCCACCATGATGCGAGCCATGCCGATGTAATCAGGTGAGACCGCCATGTTCTCCCATGCAAGAGTTGTTGGATGGCAGGCATAATTTGCAATCGTGCCGATGACTTTGCCAGAGCGATTAGAAATGCGCCCGATTGTCAATGTGTCATCAGCGATGATGTCAGGGTTAAAAGCAACAACCTCGTGCGAACCACAAGGCAAATCACGATTGACAGCTAAATCGCAATGGCCGTAGCCCCAGGTGATGTCCACATCTTCAATATTTGATGCAGCTTCTTTGCAGGCTTCGATGCTCTTGGTAATGATGTTTTCCCGAAAGGCTGGAATGAGTTCAGAGCCTTCCTTTGTCGAGCGATGAATGCAAGGAAGAGGCACTGCGTGCGTATGACTCGAGGCAAAAAGAATCTTGTCACAATCTACGCCTACTCCAGCGGCAATTCTGTCGAGGAGGTCGTGTGCACACTCAACGCATCCGAGTACGCATAAGTCGATGCCTACAATAAAACTCTTCGCGCCGCTTTTATCTTCACGAGCAACCGCAGTAAGGAAAAGGCCGATATGAATCGACTCAGATCTGAATTTTTTTGCAGCACCCCAGATGCCAGACATGATGCCAACAGGAGGAGTGAATTCACGTTGCGCGACTCCACAGCGCAGCGCGCTCATTGGCTCGCGCCATGTAGTTTCGCGGGGAGATAGGTGGGCATTAGGAGAATCAATTGAGGCCATTTCGCTATCTAAGCACTGCAGATATTCACTGTCTACGACAGCGACACTCTTTGCCGAGTTATTCGGGAGTGCGAAATTTGACTCGCAAATAAAGACTCATACCAAGCGCCATACACGCGCCGAAAGCGATTGCACCACGCGGTGAGAGCGCATCTGCCAGAACGCCGAGTGCGATTCCACCTATTGCGATCATTGACTGCCAAGCAAATATGTAAATCCCCCATGCACGACCATAGAATTCTGGCGCCGCATACGTTCGTATCCCACCATTGCCGGAAATGTTGACCCCCATCGAGAAATATCCGCAGCCAAAGAGCGCTAGTAGATATGTCCAGTAGTTCGGCGCAAGAGCTGCACAGAACCAGATGCCTGCCATATAAATGGCGCGCTTGGTGAGCAAGTCGATTGAAGGCAAATCTTTATGGCGCGCGAACGAAATGGCTCCCACTATCGCGCCAGCAGCGATCGCCGAACCCATCAAGCCAAATCCAAAGGCGCTACCCTGAAATACTTTTTTAGCCATCAATGCCGACGTGAATTGCATATCCTGGCCCCACATCGCCAGGAACGAAACGGCGAAAATTGAGTAGAAGAGTCGTTTCTCTTGAAATACATATGTGAATCCATCGCGCAATAACACTGGCACACCGTCTTTGCGCACATGAATATAGCGATACTCCGCAGGTTTAATAGACGACAACGAGAGTGCGCAAAGTAGATAACTCACACAATTAAAAAGTATTGCTTGCCCGATTCCGAGCGAGTCAATGAGCACTCCTGCAAGCGCTGGTCCAAATAATCGGCCAATATTTATATTGGCTGAATTCAGACTAAGTGCGCTTGGTAGTTTTTCCTCTCCCACAAGAGTGACGTAATAACTTTGACGGATCGGCCCATCTATAGCATTTGTGACACCTAACAAGAATGCAGCAGCAATCACGTGCCAACTTTTCACTGAACTTGATATCACAAGAAAAGCCAATGCCATTGCAATAGTTGCGGCACCTAAATTGCATCCGATTAACGCTCTCTTTGGATTAACCGAGTCCGCCAATTTCCCTGCATGCAAACTAAATATGAATCCGGGGAGAAATTGAGCAGCCACGACAACGCCAAGCAGCTGTGCGCTATCTGTTAGATTTAAAATCAACCAATCTTGTGCAACACGATGAGCCCAATTTCCTGAATTAGAAATTGTCGTGCCAAAGAAATAATTCCGATAATTACGCTCGCGCAGTGCGATGAAGCGACTGCTTGCCTGCGACGGTGACCTCACCACCTCTACACGGTACTTGAGGAGAACGCTGTCAAACGCGTGAGGCCAATTCGGTAAAGCCGAAATATTACGAATTGTTACTTAGTAACCCTCAGATAACTGGCCGAGGCCCTAGAAAATGGCGGGTATTTTCCAGCTTTTCCCGAGTTTGGATGCGGAGTGCGAATCGCTAGAAAAACGTTGCCAGTCGTGAATCTCATAAGTAGCATTTCCGGCTATCAAGACTATTTCGGTCTTGAAGTACGTGCTTAGCCCTCCGGAAAGGTACTAAGAATGACATCAAAGAAAATGCGAAACGTCGTTCTCGCATTTGCATCCGCCTCGCTTTTGGGATCACTTCTCATTGGCGTACCGGCTGCAAAAGCTGCGACTGGAACAAACTGTAAATTAAGCACACCAACAGCAACAGCTGCTTGCGATGCAATTACGGTAGGAGCTGTAGGAAAGGTCACTTCACTCGATCCTTCAAACAGTCTTCGTACTTCAAATCAGAATTACATCTCAAAGTTCCTTATTCAAGGAATGTTGTGGCGAATTGCCTCTGACGGAAAGCCAAAGAAGGATCTACTCAGCGATGCCAAGCAATCGGCTGATGGTCTTACCTGGACGCTGACCCTCAAGAACGTCAAGTACTCAGATAACAAGACTCAAGTTGTTGCTGATGACGCCGTATTCATGTTCGAACTTCTCAAGAAGGCACCTGTGCCGCAACTTGCAGTCGTTGAAGATGTAACCGCGCCAGATGCAAAGACCATCGTCATCAAGACGAAGACTCGTTTTAACGAGTTGCCGTATGCAATGGCAGGCATTTACTTCTGGATGAACCCACGCGCTCTCGCATCCGATGCGAAGTACTGGGAAGCACCACTGAGCGCAGGTCCTTACAAGATCAAGGAATGGAAGCTTGGCGATGACAAGATGGTCATCGAAGCAAATCCAAACTACTGGGCGAAGCCAGCTGTTAAGCAAGTTACCTACTTGGCAATTCCAGATCCAGTGACCCGTGTTATCGCGTTACGCCAGGGAACAATCGATTATGCATTCGATCTTCCTGCAGCTATCGCTCGTGGTCAGCTCGCTGACAAGAAGGTCTTCCGTTGGCAGCCAACTCAGCTTCAAGGAACTTTCACCTTGGACTTCAACCTCCGCGATATGGAAGGTTGCAAGGACAAAGTTGTTTCCGCAGCAAGCTGTCTCACTGCTAAGAAGCAGCCATGGCACGACGCAAAGGTTCGCCAAGCGCTCTCAATGGCAGTTAACCGCAAGGCAATGGGCGACATCGCATTCTTCGGTGACGTTAAGGCAAGCTGTGCACTTACCTGGCCAGGACACCCTGCCTACAAGTGCCAGAACCCAGATCGCACCAAGCAGAACCTTGCTGGCGCGAAGAAGCTCCTTGCTGAGGCTGGATATCCAGATGGATTCCCAATCACGATGACCGTCTTCAACCGTCCAGGTTGGGCAGATGCAATCAGCATCATCGCCGCTGACTGGCGCAAGCTAGGTTCGAAGATGACTGTTACTACTGAGCCACAAACCGATGCTGTCGGTGGAGCTCGTCAAACCTCCGGTGAATACCAAGTTCAATTCTCCGGTGCAACTGGCGCACTTCCATCACAACTCCTCAATATCTATTGGGGTAAGGGTGGCGCATGGCAGAACTGGTCCGGTTCTTCATCGAACTCTGCCGATCTCCAAGCGCTCGATGCAGCCGTAACCGAAAAGGATCAAATCGCTCTCATCGCAGCAATTGAGAAGAAGATCTGGGAAGAGTCAGCACACATTCCTGTTGGACAACGTGCTGTATTCGGTGCAAGCCGCCTTCCTGCAAACGTCTTCTCCAATGTGAAGGGCAATGATCACTACTTCGTCAAGCAATCACCTCCACTTTCCTAGTCGAGGTCGTTGATCGAAGTACCACGTGATTAACCGAACAAGGTGAGGCCCGAAAAGCCTCACCTTGTTCTCACAATTAAAACTTCCTCAATAAGAATTAAATGCAATTCTGTGGTGATAAATCCATGAACTGGAAGGTGCCATGAGCGAATCTCAAAAGACCGCCGCCTCACAAGATGTGAAGATGGAGGTGGAAAAGAACCGAAACCGTGCCGCATTAAGGAGAACTTTCCTCGGGCGCGTGATTCGTTCGGTCGTTGTCGCTTTTTGGGTGATGGTCATCGCTTTCTCCCTCATTCGCTTGAGTCCAGGCGATCCAGTTCGGATGGCACTTGGTGCAGATGTCACCGAAGAAGCGGTTGAAGAATTTCGTACGCAACTTGGGCTCGATAAAGGAGTCCTCACTCAATTTTGGGATTACTTCTCTGGAATCCTCCGCGGTGACCTTGGCTACTCATATTTCTCAGGCCGAGATGTCACAGAAATTGTCGGTACACACCTGCCAGTTACTTTGATGATCATTGGACTATCAATCGGATTTGCAGCAATCATCTCCATTCCATTGGCGCTCTATGTCGCTATGAGTAAGAGCAATACTGTGAACTATCTCTTCCGAGCGCTCACCTCGATTTCTCTCGCGGTCCCAGGCTTCTTCCTCGCTCTGATGGGGCTGCTTGTCTTTGGTGTCTATTTCAACATTGCACCAGCGGCAGGGTACGAAGGCGCATTCCCGGCAAACTTGAAATACCTCTGGCTTCCTGCGTTAGCCAACTGTGGCTCGCTAGTACCAGTGCTTGCGCGAGTCTTGCATTCCTCGATTGTGGACACTCTCGACGAAGAATTTGTCGAAACCGGCGTTATTCGTGGAGTGCGAAAAGGAAAGTTCTATTGGTCCTACTTACTTCGCCCCTCATTGGCGCCAACTGTCGTTCTCTTGAGTTACATGGTCGGCGTCATGATTGGCGGCACAGTCATCATGGAGACCATCTTCTCGCTCCCTGGAATCGGTCGGGAGCTCATTACAGCTGTCGACGGACGTGATTATCCCGTTGTGCAATCGATTGCGATGATTTTCGGGTTGATCGTCGTCTTCTTTAGTTTCGTCGGCGACTTAACCGGCTACCTACTCGATCGGAGAGTGACTCTCTCATGACAACCGAGGTAAAAAAGAAGAAATTTATCAAGGAAGGCACCTTTGGTATCTATACCGGGTTCTTCATGCTGGGCTCACTGATCGTTGCTGGACTCATTATCCCGCGCGTCAGCAAGTACAAACCTAACGATCTCGCTTCGATGCCACTTGCACCACCGAGTCGCGCAAATTGGTTCGGCACTGACGTGCTCGGTCGAGATGTCTTCGTCCGAGTCTTTGATGCTGTCTTCATCGATCTCGGCACGGCAATTATTGGTGTATCAATTCCGCTAGTGGTGGGAACTGTGATCGGAACTCTCCTTGGAATATCACAGAACAAGCGAGTGAATTCTTTGGTTGGATCAATCATCGATGGTATTAACGCCTTCCCATTTCTAGTTTTTGTGATTGCCATGATTGCATTTATCGGTCCGGGAGTGGGCAGTATTGTGCTGGCAATCTCTCTTGTGAACTGGGCTCGCTATGCGCGTATTGCGCGAACTCGAGCAGTGGTGGTAAATCAACAAGGTTATGTTGAAGCTGCTCGAACGCTTGGTTTCTCGAAAAAACGTATTCTCTTTAAGCACATCATTCCCAATGTTTCATCTGAGACTCGCGCGTATGCGCTCAGCGATTTTATTATCGTCATCATCGCTGTCGCTGCGCTCTCATTCCTTGGTCTTGGCATCAAGCCACCACAAGCGGAATGGGGCGGAATGATTCGCGATGGAAAGGATCTCCTCACAGTTGGATTCTGGTGGCCAACTGTCTTCCCAGGAATTGCGCTCTGTTGGGCTGGAATTGCAGTTGCTTTCATTTCCGAGGGTCTGACGCGACGTATGCGAGAGGTAGGAACCCGATGAGCACGCCGAATAAACCGCTGATTCAAATCAAAGATGTTGTCATTGGTATTCCACATAAGCGGCGACCGACTTTAATCATCGTCAACAATGCAAATTTCGATATCAATTACGGTGAGATGGTTGGCATCGTCGGTGAGTCCGGCTCCGGTAAGACGATGATCTGTCGCACGATGATCGGAACGCTTGAGCGTCGTGGCGGAAAAATCCTCTCTGGCGATGTGGTTTTCGAAGGTCAGAGCCTGGCTACGGCCTCTGAGTCTGACTGGAAGAAGTTGCGCGGCAAGTCGATTGGCTACGTACCGCAGAGCGCGCTTGCTGGTCCAAACCCTGTTCTTACTATTGAAGCGCAGCTTGCCGAGGCGCTTCGAAACACTGGTGATACCAAGGACATCAAGGCTCGCTCTAAGGAACTTCTTGATTTGGTGAAAATCCGACGCGTGGATACCGTGATGAAACAGTATCCGTACCAACTCTCTGGCGGAATGCGCCAACGCGTAATGATCGCCTGTGCGTTAGCAACGAGTCCAAAACTTCTTATTGCTGATGAGCCAACCACTGGTCTGGATGTCACAGTGCAATCCCAAATCATGGATCTCCTCAAAGAGATTCGTTCCTCAATGGGCACTGCCATCGTCCTGATCTCACATGACCTCGCGCTAATCGACGAGGTGTGTGACCGAGTGGTCGTCATGCATGCAGGCGCCACAGTTGAAGTGGGAAGCGTCAAGGATCTGGAGAAGCCACGACACCCATACACAATCGCCCTCAACTCATCACGAATTGATATTGCAGAGCCCGGGAGTGAACTTGTCACTATCAAGGGCAGCGCGCCATCGGTTGGAGAATGGAACCCTGGCTGTCGCTTCGCAGATCGTTGTTCGATTGTGCAATCAGATTGCCGTATTGGCGATCACCCTGCACTCATCGGCGGAAGTGGCACTCATCAAACTGCGTGTATCCACACTGAACTATTGGAGCGAATCTAATGGCTGAATTTCTTCTCGAGGCTAAGAACGTTAGCGTCACCTTCGGTTCTGGTGCCACCAAAGTCGAAGCAGTAAAGAACGTCTCCCTCACCTTGCGCGCTGGAGAACCAATCGGAATTGTTGGTGAGTCAGGTAGCGGTAAATCAACACTTGCTCGCGTGCTCGCTGGACTACAAGTTCCTACAGAAGGAGAAATCTTCTTCAATGGCGAGCCGGTATATAAAGGTGCCAAGTCCTACACAGGTGAAGCACGACGCCAGGTGCAGATGGTCTTCCAGGACCCTTATGGAAGCCTCAACCCACAACTCACCGGATTAAATGCAGTAGCAGAAGCGGTGCGTATCCACGACAAAACTAATAAGGAACTCTCCGAGACTCGCGCTTTAGAGTTGCTGCGCCGAATGGGTATTGCAGAGCTCGATGCCATCAAAAAGCCACGACAACTTTCAGGCGGTCAACGCCAGCGGGTCAGCGTGGCACGCGCACTCTCTGCAAGTCCTACCGTCCTTCTTGCAGATGAACCCACCTCTGCAATCGATCAAAGCGCGCAAGCACAACTGCTAAACCTTTTCCGCGGTCTACTCGATGATGGCTTAGCGATTGTCTTGGTCTCCCACGATCTTGGTGTTATTCGATATCTCACCAATCGCGTCTACGTAATGAAGGATGGCGTCTTCGTCGAATCTGGAATAACTGAAGAGATTTTCAATGATCCTCGAGAGGAATACACAAAAATTCTTCTCGCTTCGATACCAGGCACTTTGGGCACAGCTGCACGTCAGAAATTACAACAAGGCTAAAAGCGCCTGTTGAGTTAATCAAATGTCAGGACAAGGGTTGCGCGCAGGAGCAGTAAATCTCACGATTAATCCCGAGCTTGGCATGGCAAAGGGAGGATTGCGCCTCTTTGGAAGCCCCATCGAGAAGGTGGATGA
>CAMAPN010000027.1 GCA_945860275.1 Bifidobacterium breve | reverse complement strand
AATCCGCGCGCCATAATCTCTTCAATAACATGCTGGCTAACTAACGCGCCCAAGGTATCGAAGACTGCTTGTGCCCACGGCGACATCTTTTCGCCCTCTGAACCCGGAAGATATCCGAGCTCTTGGCCACCAACGGGATAGAGCGGGCGTAAGATCACAATCTTTTTATGTAAACGTCGCTCCATTACCGCTTCAAGACCAGCACAGATTGCAAGTGCGCTCTTTCCTGTTCCTGCACGACCGCCCAGTGAGATGATTCCAATCTCGTTATCAAGGAGTAGATCAAGAGCAATACGTTGCTCCGCACTTCTGCCATGCAAACCAAACGCTTCTCGATCACCGCGAACTAATTTCAACTCATGATCTGATGTAACGCGCGCTAACGCGCTGCCCTTGCTTGAGTGAATAACCACTCCGGTATGGACAGGAAGCTTGGAAATTTCGAGTGACTCAACGCGTTCATTTTGATATAGCTGATCAACTTGTTCGGATGCAAGGGTAATCTCGACAATACCTGTCCACCCACTACTTACTGCTAGTTCTGCGCGGTACTCTTCAGCAACAATTCCGACCGCAGAGGCTTTAACGCGCAGCGGCAAATCTTTAGTAACGAGTACGACATCTTTCCCTTCACGCTTGAGATTTCGAGCCACTGCCAGCACACGTGAATCATTCGTGCCATCTCGAAAGAAACTCGCTGGCAGACCTGTGCTGTCGCTGTGATTAAGTTCAACGGTGAGCATGCCACCACTTTCGTTGAGAATCATCGGCGCATCGAGGCGGCCGTGCTCGACTCGTAAATCGTCTAGAAAGCGCAGTGCAGTCCGTGCAAAATACCCAAGCTCAGGATGATCTCGTTTACTCTCCAGCTCGGAAATGACAACTATTGGCAGAATGACTTCATGCTCTTCGAAACGCTGTAACGCTGCCGGATCGGCCAGCAATACGCTGGTGTCTAACACATACGTCACATTGGTCTTGCGAGTTGCTCCCTCGTCGACCGGCACCGAAGCTCCAATCATGTCGTAACCCGTAATCTAGAACTGACGTGAGGGCAAAGAGCCGCGACACGCTACGGGGATTTACTTGCCGAACCGTCGATTTCGTTGGGAATAATCACGCAGTGCGCGGAGAAAATCCAACCGCCGGAAATCCGGCCAAAAGGCCTCACAGAAGTAGAACTCGGAGTGTGCGCTCTGCCAGAGTAGAAATCCTGATAGGCGTTGCTCCCCGGATGTTCGAATCACCAAATCTGGGTCTGGCTGCCCCGCTGTGTAAAGATGACGGGAAATCTCATCGATCGACATCTTGTCGATAGCAGATTCTAAATTCGCACCTTTAGCAAGATTCTCTTTGAGCAATTGTCGTACCGCATCTGTAATTTCATGTCGGCCGCCATATCCAATCGCTAAATTAACAATCAATTCTTCACGAGTTGGACTTTTAGCAACTGCCTCATTTAAACGCACAGTGAGCCACTCAGGTAAAAGTTCAGTCGCGCCAACCACGTGTAATTTCCATCGTCCAAATCTAGAGAGCGCATCGACAGCTTCTGCAATAATTTCTAGGAGCGGTTGCAGCTCAGCGCTCTCCCGAGTGAGATTTTCCGTGGACAGCATCCATAGCGTCACTACTTTTACATGAGTTTCTTCACACCAAGAGAGAAAGTCAATTATTTTTCGCGCACCTGCACTGTGCCCACTCTTTGATGAAGCGAGATTGGCCTTTGCCCATCGTCTATTGCCATCGAGTATTACACCAACATGCTCAGGTGTAGCGTTTAGATCTAGCTTTCTAAATAGACGCACTTCATACAACGGATAGAGAATGCTTTTGAGAAGACGCTTTACCAATCTCATATGAGATTACAGATTCTTGACGAGATTCTGGGCTCGACGTTCAGTGATGAACGAGGCAATCGGCAACGTTCCGGCCAAGACAAAGGCAATTATTCGCTTTGTTTGCCAGCGCGCTTTGACTGCAAGGTGAACGGTTGCCAAGACGTAGAGCGCATAAACGTATCCATGGACGATTGGAATCCATAACACCTTTGCCTCGACTTCGGGGAGATCAAGCAGGTATTTGACTGGTAATTCGACAAACCAGAGCAGCAGCGACATAACTCCTGCTGCAAAACACATCACTCGATAGCGCTTGAGAATTCCTGGCATATGGCAATCCTATCCTTGGCCTATCTTTGGCCTATCTTTGGCCTATCTTTGGCCTATCTTGGAGCGGCTACCTCTCCGCGCTCCTTGAGCGTAAGAATGGCAGAGCGAGGGTCAGAAGACCCATCAACCACCATACGATTACATAAGAAATATGCTGCCAATAGAAGCCAGCCACCTTTAACACCGGCTGAGGTGACGGCACTTTCATCAATCCACTCTCAGGAAGCTCGGAGCGAGCAATTACGTACCCGTCAAAAAAGTCTGAGCCATAATCGGAGAGTAATAAAGCGGAATCAATCCGCGGCAAGACGCCACTTCGAACTTCACCAAATTTGTTGTTGATCTGGCTAGGTGTTAGGCGGCCAACAATCTCAATCTCAATCTCTTTTGTCTCATTCAACTTCATATTTCCCTGAAAGCCTCGCACAACTGCAATTTTTCCTGAACCAGTTATTTGAAATACGCCTACGCTCCATGTTGATTTCTTTCCATTTACATCTTCTTGGTTTGGCGCTTGCAAATTAGCAATAAAGTTGCCGCGGAACTTTACGATTCGGCTAAGCGCATCCGTGGAGAGCGCCTGATTTGGCTTAGCAATAGAGAGTAATTCAACTACTGCCTTCTCCTGTTGTGGCTTTGCCAACTCTTGCAGAAGTTGCGCACGATCGAGTTGCCAAACACCAAGCCGGAAAAAGATTGCGGCGAGAAATAACGCTAAGAGCGCCAGACCGATCTTTTGCCGATTCAACACAGCTGGTTTTCGTTGTCGTCAGGGCGGTTACGGTCGAGGTTTTGCAAACGTTTGTAGCCGCTTCGGATGACAAGCGCCACTGCTATAAAAAGGCAGAGCACTACCACCGCCCCTACCGTACCTGGGTTAACGATTGAAGGATCGGGAATCTCTGTCATAGGCAATAATCTACCCATGGGTGAGGCTAGAGGTCGAATCAAAACTATCGTTCTTACGATTGTATTTCTTGCCTTCACCGCCATTGTTTCGGTAGCGGGCGTGCGTTTTGCAAATCCAGAACTGCGAACTGATCTAGTCGCGTTCACTATAGATTCTGAGAACCAAACCTCAATTCGCTTCCTCGTGGTGCGCAAGGATCCCACAGTTGAATTGACCTGCCGCATCATCGCTCGAGATTTCAGCACCGCTATCGTGGGCGACCGATACGTTGACGTTGGAGCATCTGATCGGAAATCTCTGGAGGTCACAGAGCGCATTCCCACGCGTTCAAAGGCGGTGAATGCAGCGCTCGTCCGCTGTCTTCCTAAAGGTAGGTAAACTTCTCCGCTATGAGTACCTCTAAGACCTGGCTCACCCAAGAGGCATACGATCGCCTAAAGGATGAGCTCGCGCACATCTCGACTAAAGGACGCGAAGAGATAGTTGCGCGTATCGCTGCAGCTCGCGAAGAGGGCGACTTGAAAGAGAATGGCGGCTACCACGCTGCTAGAGAAGAACAAGGAAAACTAGAAGCGCGCATTCGCCAACTTACAGCGATGCTAGAAAATGCCGAGGTAGGTAGCGCACCCCAAGGAGCGTCGGAAGAAGTCACACTTGGCTCGATGGTCACGGTAGAAATGGGTGGCGATAAGATGGAATTCCTTCTTGGTTCGCGCGAGATTGCCGCCGAGAATGTAAAAGTCTTCAGCGAGAAATCTCCGCTCGGCGCTGCAGTCCTTGGTAAGAAAATCGGTCAAGATACGGAGTATCTACTTCCCAATGGCAAAAGTAACTCAGTGAAAATTATTGCGGTCAACCCATACGTGGGTTAAAAAACTTAGATTTTATTTTGGCGAGACATTCTTATACTTACGCACGCTTAATGGAATGAAAATAACCATAAGAAGTGCGATATAAACCAGTGACATCACCAAAGGATTTTGGGATGGGAAAGAGTTCGCTGTGGCACCAAACATCGGTTCTAATCCGAAAAGATCACGAACGCCTGCGACCATCGTTGATACCGGATTCCATTCGGCAACATATTGCAAGGGTCGTGGCATTCCAGTGGTTGGTGCAAACGCATTACTGAGGAAAGTCATCGGAAAGACGAAGAGAAAGACGACGCTGTTCGCGACGCGGCTATCACGCACTGAAAGACCAACAAGGACGCCCATCCATGACATCGCATATCCGAATATTAAAAGTAAAAGGAAGCCAGCGAGAATCTCAAAAATACTTGAACTAGGTCGCCACCCAACTAATAAGCCTGTAATTGCCATAACAACAAGAACGACCACATTTAGCGTGGCATCCCCCAGCGTGCGGCCAACGACCACTGCCGATCTGGCGATAGGTAACGAACGGAATCTATCTATCAGCCCTTTTTGCATATCTTCCGCGAGACCCAATGCGGTTCCTGCAACAGTAAATGCAACTGTCTGCACAAAAATTCCTGGCATGAGCAGCTGCACATAATCGACTCCCGGAGTATTGATTGCACCGCCGAATACATACCGAAAGAGCAGTACAAACATGACAGGCTGAATCGTGGAGAAGATAAGGACTTCAGGTACTCGAAAAAGTTGAAGTAGCTGTCGCTTCGTAATAATTAGAGCATCTTTCATCGCTTACCTCGCTTTGGCTTGGCGTTCGCTGTGGTTTCAAGATTCTCTTCTGCAATATGTCCGGTGAGCGCAAGAAAAACATCATCGAGTGAAGGTCGCTTCAGGGCGATATCAAGAGGATGAATACCTGCGGCATCCAGTTCGCGAAGGGTTTCGATTAAGGTCGATGTGCCACCTGGAGCAGCAACTGAAACTTTATGTACGCCAGCGTCTTCAGTCGCAGCGGATTGCGTTATGCGTTCGACAATACGTCGGACTTCACTTCGCTGCTCGGCAGCGACAGAGATCTCTAGGCGCTCTCCCCCAACATCTTTCTTTAGAGAATCAGCGGTTCCCTTGGCAATGACATGTCCTTGATCGATAACCACAATCTCATCTGCAAGCTGATCAGCTTCCTCGAGATACTGCGTTGTTAGTAAAAGCGTGACTCCCCCTTTCACTAACTCATTAATCACTTCCCACATCTCTTGTCGACCACGCGGATCTAGTCCAGTAGTTGGCTCATCTAAGAAGAGCACTTTTGGCTTGACAATTAATGAGGCAGCTAGATCTAGACGTCTGCGCATTCCGCCGGAATACGTTTTGATCGGACGTTTAGCTGCATCGGTCAGTGAAAACTTCTCCAATAATTCATCGGCGCGAGCTTTCGCTCCGCGACCAGAGAGGTGATAGAGGCGGCCGAACATAATCAAGTTATCCCAACCCGTTAATGTTTCATCGACCGCTGCGTATTGCCCAGAAAGACCAATGATTTCTCGAACTTGTTGGGGATGGGCAAGTACATCGATGCCGGCCACGGTGGCACGACCTGAGTCAGGGCGAAGGAGCGTCGATAGCACGCGGACGGTAGTGGTCTTGCCTGAGCCATTAGGCCCAAGGAGCGAGAGAACAGTCCCCTCTTCAACGGTGAGAGATAAACCATCGAGCGCACGTACCGCGTTCTCGTCTTTACCTCCGCCGTAGGTTTTCACCAAATTTTCCGCAATGATAGACGCGCTCATCTAACTCCTAGGATTCTCACTCGTGCCTACGATAGCCTCAAAGCCGATGAAAACGCCATTTCGTGACATGCCCCGAGAAGTCCCAATTCTTGCGGCTGCAGCATTTCTTGTCGCGGCCGGCTTCGGATTTATCGCGCCAGCAACTCCGATTTTTGCTCGATCTTTTGGCGTATCGCAAGCTGCGGCTGGAGCAGTCGTTAGCCTTTTTGCTTTCGCACGATTTAGCACTGCGCTAGCAGGAGGACGCTTAGTAGATCGCTTCGGCGCTCAAAAAATGATGGCCATAGGTCTTTTCATCGTATCTTTCTCCGCGTTACTTGCAGCCTTCTCGCAAAACTACTTCCAATTACTCTTCTTTCGCGGAGCCGGCGGTTTTGGCTCAGCTGTATGGACGATTTCAGCAACCACAGTTTTGCTTAGAGTCGTGTCAGATGATCAACGAGGACAAGCGCAATCTACTTTTCAATCTGGTTATCTTTTTGGTTCTATCAGTGGTCCGCTATTCGGTGGCGCGATGATTGAATTCTCTTTGCGCGCACCATTTTTTGTTTATTCCTTTACAGTGGCTTCTGCAGGGTTAGTTGCGATAATTTTTCTCGCTAAATCCGATAGCGCCAAAAAACAAACTCGTGCAGATGAAGATGTCACGATGCTGATAAGAAGTGCGCTCAGAATCCCTGGATATCAAGCAGCTCTCCTTGCAGCATTCGGATTGGCATGGGCGGTAACTGGCGTGCGCATCTCGCTGATTCCACTCTATGTCACTGAAGGTTTGGGATTGCGTCCGGTGGCGCTTGGCGCTGGATTAGCTGCGGCAACAATCTGCCAAGGGCTCACGCTGATACCTGCAGGAAAGTTTGTCGATACTCGAGGGCGCAAAGAGGGCCTACTAATTGGATCCTTTATTTCTATACTTGCGCTACTTATTTTTGCTTATGTTGAGAATTATTTCGGCTTTATTCTAGCTATGGCATTTGCAGGGCTCGGGGCTTCGTTCTTGAGTAGCGCTCCCGCAGCGCTCGTTGGTGATGTAATGACCGGCAAAAGTGGAAGTGTAGTTGCGGTGTGGCAGATGAGTAGCGATCTAGGTTTTATGATCGGCCCGATAGCGATGGGATTTGTTGCTGATCAAAAGAGTTTCCAGGCTGCGTTTCTCGTTGGAATTCTCCTGATTATTCCGATCCTCTTACGTGCGATTAACCTTCCTGAAACCCGCAAGTCGCATCTACCGCCACCTTACGAACCATAGAGAGCCACTAAAAAAATAAGGGCTACACATCTCTGTGCAGCCCTTATGGTGAATCTACGTCGTGATCAGTCACGACGGAGAATTGCGAGTAAACGCAAGATCTCAAGGTAGAGCCAGACGATTGTGACCATGAGGCCAAATGCGGCTCGCCAAGATTCTTGTTCGCTCACTCCCTGGCGAATTCCCTCTTCGATTTGATTGAAATCGAGTACGAGAAATAGTGAAGCCAAGACAACTCCGCCAGCTGCGAGGAGCAATCCGATTCCACTCACGCCATAGAAACCAAAGCCGCCACCAACACCAGCAAATGATGCGATGAGGCTTGCGATTCCAAGTACCAAGTAACCAATGAGCGCACCCATCAGAATTCGAGTGAATTGCGGGGTGGCGCGAAGCTTTCCACTTCGATAAAGCGCAAGTACTCCGACGAATGCAGCAAGTGTGCCAATAACCGCCTGGCTGACTATGCCTGGATATGCATCGTTATAGAAGTTGCTAATTGCACCAATTGCCAAACCTTCTAGGCCTGCATAAGTAACAACTAGAGCTGGGCGTACTGTCTTTGAGAAAGAGATCACAAGTGACAACCCGAGGGCAGCAAGCAGTGCAATCATCGCGACGCCGAATCCGACATCGAAGAACCAAGCGGCTGCGCCTACAGCAACGAGAATGGTGAAAAGAAAACCAGTCCTAGCAACGACATCATCCATTGTCATTCGACCAGTTTGTAAAGGTGAGGCGCTTGGAGATGAATACATCTCTTCTAGCGCATCTGTGGAACGTGGTTCAAAAGCTGCATAGCCACGTTTGTTGCCAAAGGCGCGACCAAGAACAGGGTTAGAACTACGCATCGTTTCGACTCTCCTTATATGCCTTACCTGTGCGGTGGAAGATCCACGCACACCTCAAATAGTAGAGAACTGAGATTAAATATTCCTGAGAAGGGTGGTAGATGGCGGATACGTTCCAGTATGACGGCCTGGCGAGCGGCCCGGAGCGACTCCTGGCTCCCGTCCGCACCAATTACTACCCGATTGGTCGGGTTTAGCGCAAAATAAGCTAGTGCTAACTCCACCGCGAAGGCGAAACCTCCTGGCAATTTTTCTCGCCCTTGCAGCTGTCGTGGCTGGTAGCTCAGTCACTAAGGCAGACGAGGGCCATCGGTTGATGATTGTCGATGCCTTCTCTGAAGGTGCGAGCAGTGGCTCTGAAATCTACGCAGTACCAGATGAGCAAGTCCAGAAAATTCTTAAGAACGAACCAAATGATTATCTATCAACACGTAAATTCTGTGAAACCCTAAATGCCAATGCATGTAAACAATCAACAGGTTTAGCCTTGCGAATTTTCCTTCCAGTATGCGCACCTTCTGTGAATAACTACTGCATTGAATCTCTCGCAATTTCTGCTTCTAATGATGGTCCGTTCCAAAATGGAGAACTCATCGGATATACCAATTCGAGAACTTATCCTGCTGACTCTTCCCGCGGCGTTCCGGAATCTGCGACAACCTCTCGCTGGAAAATTCCCAATGCACTCAATAAGGCAGGAACGGATACCTACGCAGTAAAACTCTTACTCGATGGTTTCCTGTCTGCTACTTCCAATAAGCTGTTTGTATTTCAAGTGAGTGCGTTAATTGAACCTTATTCCGAGACTTCCTCGAGCGCGAATACTTCAGCTGCATGCACTTCGTGGCAATCAGGTACTTCTTGTGGTATTCGTAAAGATTTCAATGATGGTCAAAAAGCGAAGCTGACCGTTAGATTGCCGAACACCATTACAGGCTGGTTGCATGGTCGTCTAAAGGGAGCAGCAATCTCAATCGAGAAATTTGATGAAAGCCAAAACAAGTTGACCGTGACGGCAGAAAATGTAAAAGTCCCAGAACTGAATACAGTTCTAAGTAATGCTCAAATGGATGCGCTAGCAGATCCCTCTTTTTTTCGACCGAATGGACGGCAGTGGAATAGCGTGAACGCTGGAAATCCAGCCTCGCTCGACTGGATTAAGAATCTTGCCAAACCGTTGAAAGATACAGCCACTGGCGAGCACACAACCTGGTCGTTCTCCACGATTCCGACCAGCCGCGAGAGAGATCGATGTTTTGCAGATACAACACAGCTCTTCGGAGTGGTCATGACCAATTCACTTGTCTATTCCCCCAATGCACCAGCATTCGATGGAACGCAATTGAATTATCAAGTGGGAGGGTTACATTTCCAATCAGATGGAAAAACGCCCAATCTCGGCACCTACGACTTATTGATGCGATCTGATACGGCTAGGTGTTTATACAACTTCACAAACGCGCCACTCTCTGCATCGGTGTCCATCTCATACGCGGATGGTGGCGAACAGAAGATTGCAACGACTGCGTTGAGTGAGAAAGATGGCTGGCTACACCTTGGAGCATACGGATTCACTTTCTCAAGTCCGGTACTCAGAGTGAAATTAAGCGGCGTTCCAAAAGCTCTGCCAAAAACAAATACTTCGCAAATTGACTCAAGCACAGATGGCTCCAAAAAGCAGTCACCAATGTCAACTAATAAAAAGAGTTACACCGTGACGTGCATCAAAGGAAAACTAGTAAAGAAAATAATTGCGCCCAAGCCAAATTGTCCAACTGGTTGGAAGAAGAAGTAGTCACTTTCGCTTCGAATATCCGGTAGGACATTTCGCAGATGTAACTGATTTAACAATCTTGCCCTTGACGCATGTAATCTTCTTAGTATTTGCTTTTAGCGGGATTAGCTTCGGTGTTATTGCTGTCCCTGATAATTTGATTCGAATCACTGGCGATGAGTAAGTGAAGTTATAAGCGCTAAGTGACAGCCAACCTGCTGATTCCTTTACCACCGTGGTGGCAGCGCTACTTGAACTATCGTCAGATGTTATAGATACAGTTGCACTTACCGGAGCGTTCGTAAAACCATAAATGCATCGCGCTACTGTAGAATTCATCACTAGGTCGTACGTTCCCTTGAAAACCGTCTTGCCATCTGGTTCATAGTGCGTTGCAGCAACTTTGTAATCCAAAGTGCCGGTGCTCTTCTCGAACGATGGTGGACCATCAAGATATTCCGCAGCATTTGTGGTGACAATTCCTGCCAGCGAATCGATTTTATTGAGACATTCTTGAAGTTGTCCTGAAACCTGATAATTGCTCATGGTCTGAATCGACCATGCGGTTGGTAACGCTTGGGCTTTATCTCCTAGCGTCGCAAGCCACGTCAAATACTCTTTGAGAGTCTCGACGTTATGACCTGTATTGCCATCACGCATCAATGCGATTTCACTTAAAGGCTTACTTTTATTCTCATTTCCAAAAAGTGGTGAACCTGAATTAGGCTTTCCCACGTAAAAATCTTTGATACTTTGGGGTGCGGTTTCGTTATTAACCCAGACCGCATTGACAGGAATCTTGATCGGTTCCGCCTTTACCTTGACCGTGCTGCCGCCCATCTTGTTGAGCGAAACCTCTAACTCGGGAGCTTTGATTCGACCATGAAGCCAGCCGGCAACCTTTCGGGACAAATCAACTGTGAGCCCAAACTTCAATCCAACTGGTAGCGCGAATTTGACCGCGCATTGCGTCGGTGAGGCAGCGGCACAAAAAGAAGGATATGTCCCAGTCTCGATTCCAATACTGGAAAAACCTTTCGAGTACAACGCTGGATTTGTGCTTGCACCACCGAATGCGTACTTACCGTCAGTAATTTTCACAGCGGTTATCGAGATGGCAAAACTATCCATGAAGTATGTTTGACTACTTTGCCATTTAGAACCAGTCATCTGGGCCTTTATTAAATAGGTATCTCCGCCATTATGTGGTGCATCAGGGATGCGAATTAATGTGGGGCCGCCGCCATTAGGAACTTTCAAGCCTGGACTACCTTTAAAGTACTGCGGATTACCGAGTGGAAATTGACCAATTATTGAAAAAGCAAGAGGCTTATTATTCGCATCACCAATAGCTATATCTCGGAGACAATCAATTGTTACTTGTTCAGAGCACATAGAAAGATCAGATCTAAAGTGCACATCAGTCCCGACACAACTAGAGCTAGCAATGTCTGAGCAAGCAATTACTGATGTTGCATTTCCAGTGTTATCTCGATTGATTGCTACGGCATACGAGGGAAAGCGATATAAACCTGCAAGATCGTTGTGATAAAAACCTTGCACATTTTTAAATGCTGGCGCCCATGGTGGCAAGAATTGCTCATCAGAGAGCGGTTGATATCCGTTGCAGGCATATAAAGTTGCGTCGCAATAGGAATCGATGGATTGTGTAGTTTCGAGCTGGGCTGCCGCAACAGCTTGTCCTGGCACTGTGATTCCTGCAATGAAAATAATTACGAGAGCGGTCATGGTTGAGAGCGTTCTTTTCATTCGCCCCCCTGACTTAGCTGCCGTTACTTTACTATCGAACGTACTAGGTATTGTTTCAGTGGTTGCACAGCAGGGTCTAGAAACTACTCTGAATTACGTGGGGAGTACCCCATGAATGTCTCAAGAAAATGAAGAATATGAAGAATATGAAGAATATGAAAAAGTGCCCCGGGTGGGGGTCGAACCCACACTTGGAGGATTTTAAGTCCTCTGCCTCTGCCATTGGGCTACCGGGGCGGTAGCGCTAGCTCCTTTAGCGGAGCGTAAATCTACCTGCTCTGGAGAAGATCTTCTCCATCGCCCCGGGCTTCAGCTTGCCGGTGAAGGTGTTCTGCTGACTTGGGTGGTACGAAGCAAGGAGAAGATATCCGTTGCTTTCCACGCTCGCACCATGACTAAAGGGAACCTTTTGAGCAGGAAGAGGTAATCCGATCTCACGGAGCGCTCGCCAGAGCGCATCCCACGCAAATGCGCCAAGTGCAATAAAGACTTTTGCATTCTCCAGTGCTTTCAATTCTGCAGTGAACCAAGGCGCACAATTATCTCGTTCCTCGATAGTCGGTTTATTTCCAGGAGGTGCACAACGCACTGCCGTGAGAATTCGAACTGAGTTCAATTGAAGTCCATCATTGCGATCTGAGCTAGTACTTTGATTTGCTAGACCACTTTTGTAGAGAGCTGCGTACAACCAATCACCCGAAGAATCTCCAGTGAAAACTCGTCCGGTTCGATTAGCACCATGCGCACCGGGTGCAAGTCCGACAATCACAATTTTTGCATCATCAGGGCCAAATCCTGGGACAGGCTTCCCCCAGTATTGCTGATCCTGATAAGACTTACGTTTTACTTCTGCAACTTCTTCTCGCCATGACACCAATCGCGGACATTTTTGGCATCCAGCGATCTCGTCACTTAAGAGTTGCAATGATGCCATCAAGAATATCCCGTTCGCTCGCAATAAATTCTGTTGCCCCAGTTCGCTTCATTATCTCGGCAAGAACAAGAGCGCCGGCTGCAATGACTTCCACTCTTCCCGGATGCATATACCCCAAGGCTGCGCGCTCCTGCTTAGTGAGAGTTAATAACCAAGCTGAGATTTCAAGGGTACGTTCGGCAGATATTCGTGCACCATGGATTGCATCTCGATCGTAACCGGGCAAGTTCAAGGCAGCGGCAGCCACGGTTGTTGCGGTTCCTGCAACTGCAACGAGCGTTTTTGCAGATTTAATTGGCACCGCACCCAAAACTTCATCAATTGCCCGATTGATATCCTGCTTGGTTGAAGAAATCTCTGCATCTGTTGGTGGATCGCTCTTAAAGTGGCGCTCAGACATCCGCACACATCCGATATCCACGCTAATGGCAGCGCTCACGCTGCGCTCGCCCATCACGAACTCTGTAGAGCCGCCACCAATATCGACGACAAGAAAGGGCGCATCGGTTGCAGGCAGTTCTGACGTAGCCCCCAAAAAAGAGAGGCGAGCCTCTTCAATTCCAACGATGACCTCAGGGGCTATTCCGAGGATTTCTTCCACTGGACCAGTGAATATCTCTCGATTCTGGGCATCACGCGTCGCACTCGTCGCACAAAATCGCACTCGCACAACCTCATGGTGATCAATCAACTCTTTGAATCTGCGAAGTGCATTCAATGTACGTTCTACTGCCACTGGTGAGAAGTTTTTAGTTCTATCGACGCCTTCACCAAGTTTAACAATCTCCATCTCGCGGAGAATCTCTCGCCCATCCTGAGAAATCAACAGCCTGATTGAATTAGTTCCACAATCGATGGCTGCTACTTTGCTAATTGTTCTCACGCTCATCGGTAACTAGTTGAGCGCACGGATTCTCGTTCCACCAGATTGGAAGTTTCGCCAGCGCTTCGTCACCTAATAAATTGACGCCCTCGCCTGCAGCAAGTGAATGGGCAATAAGCGA
>CAMAPN010000026.1 GCA_945860275.1 Bifidobacterium breve | reverse complement strand
CCATCTTCAAACTTCGCACCATCGCGGAGTGTGAATTCCCAGGTCTTATTTCCATTTGATGCGCGACCGGTATCGGTAGCTAGATCTGGAACGACCTCTGAGCCGGCAGCTCCCTCAGCTCGTGCGTAAGCAGTGAGCGTGCGGTGCATAAATGAACCGAACCATGCAATGTGTTGACCGGTGTAGTTACGGTTTGGATCAGCATGTGTCCATGATTCTGCATTGGTGAGGAATGTGAGCGTTCCGCCCGCACCTCCACTTGATGAAGAGCAACCGACGAGGACTCCGGTAAGTAGCGAAAGTGATGCTACCGCGGAGAAAACGCGACGCCCTGTGCGGGATGTTCCCGCAGTTTTCTTGAACATATTCCTCCTTAACGTTGGATATGTGGTTGGTTGGTATTTAGTTATTTACCGTTAGCTCAGCTGTTGCCAACGGTAATTCCAGTTAGCTGACCTCACTTCGTGGGTCAAGCGCATCCCGAACTGCATCGCCGAGTAAATTGAAAGTCAACACGACCAGGATGAGCGCAGTAGAGGGAATTAAGAAATATGTAGGGTTGCTAATAACGTATTTAATTGAATCAGAGATGAGTAGTCCCCACGTTGCATCCGGAGGCTGCACACCAAGACCGAGGAATGAAAAAACCGCTTCAGCGGTGAGATAACCAGGCAGTGAGAGCGACAAGTAAACGATCACAACAGTCCAAAGATTCGGCACAATCTCTTTAAAGATGATTCGACGTTGTGAAGCGCCCAAGGCGCGTGCTGCCAAGATGTAATCACGCTCTCTGATTGAGAGCACTTGAGAGCGCATAATTCGAGCTAGGTATGGCCAGCCAAAGAAAATCAAAATAATCACCAGATAGGTCATGCGAGCAGAGTTGCCCTCCACCAACCCGGTTGCCTCCAATCGCTGAACCATAGGAAGGCTCAGCGCAACGATCATGAAAAAAGCAGGGAACGCGAGTAGGAAATCGATGAACCGGCCGAGAGTGGAATCCACTGCTCCGCGGAAATACCCCATCAGGATTCCCATAATGACGCCAATGCTCACGCTGGAAACGGTCACGATCAGCGCGACAAAGAATGAGGTGCGCGCGCCAAAAAGTAATCGCGCAAGCAGGTCGTGGCCGATCCCTGGTTCAAGTCCCAATGGGTGGGCCCAACTAATCCCGTTAAAACCTCCAGTGGGAAATCCACGACTATCCATCAACTCGTTATATCGAGCGCGCGGGTCGAGCCCAAAGAGGGAACGCAAGAGCGGTGCGAAGATCGTGGAAAGGATGAGAAAGAGCGCGATGACCAAAGTGACTAATCCAGTTTTATTGGCACGAAATCGGCGCCAAGCCAATTCGCGGGGGCTACGTCCGATAACTCCTGAGCTGGTCGTGAGATTTCCAAAGCCGCCATCGCTATGGCGCTGCTCTTGGCTCACGAATAGCACCCCCGGGTAGCGTGTTACTGGCAGGTAGACCGTCAGAACCTACTCTTTATATATAGGGCGTCGCTACAACTTGGGCCCCTGACTTTCGCTTATTTTCGGGAAAATCTCGAGAGAATCTAAGGAAAGGGCCGGGGGCGGTAGATTTCGCACGGTGAATCGCGATCAATGGGGCTTTGTCATAGAAAGCCAGGGCAAGGGCTACTACTCCCGGGCGCGACGTGGCACCATCTCCACCCCACATGGCCCGATAAATACCCCGGCCTTTATTCCAGTGGGAACCAAAGCCACAGTAAAAGCGCTCTCGGTGGAACAGGTGCGCCAGAGCAGTGCGCAAGCAGTGTTATCCAATGCTTATCACCTCTACTTGCAACCTGGTGCCGAGATCTTGGATCAAGCAGGGGGCTTGAGCTCATTCATGAATTGGAACGGCCCCACCTTTACAGATAGCGGCGGCTTTCAAGTGCTCTCGCTTGGAGTGGGATTTAAGAAAACTCTTGCGATGGATCCTGGTGAAGTAACCGCAGATGATGTCATTCAATCTCCTAAATTGCGATTAGCTCACGTGGACGACGACGGCGTTACTTTCAAATCGCATCTCGATGGTTCTATGCATAGATTCACTCCAGAAATTTCTATGCAGGTGCAACATCAGATCGGCGCTGACATTATCTTTGCCTTCGATGAATGTACGACTCTGATGAATAGCAAGGATTATCAAAAGCTTGCCCTAGATCGCACCCTCGCTTGGGCACATCGTTGTATTGCAGAACATCGAAAGCTCACAGAAGAACGAATTGGAAAACCATATCAAGCGCTCTTTGGTGTGATTCAGGGTGCGCAGTATGAAGACCTTCGAAAAGAAGCTGCACGTACTATTGCAGAGCTCGATTTCGATGGATTTGGTATCGGTGGAGCTATCGATAAGAGCGCCCTCACCGAGATAGTTTCTTGGGTCACCGATGAGTTGCCTGAAGATAAACCACGACATCTCCTGGGAATTGGCGAGCCAGATGATCTTTTTCGCGGTGTCGAAAGTGGTGCAGATACTTTCGATTGCGTTGCTCCCACTCGCAATGCCCGCACGAGCGCGGTCTATGGACCTGCCGGACGTTTTAACCTCACTGTGGCTCAGAACCGAACGGCCTTCTCCCCTATCGATGAGAATTGCACCTGCTATACCTGTACCCATTACACAAAGGCTTATTTACATCACCTTTTTAAGAGCAAGGAAATTTTGGGTTCAACTTTGACCACGATACACAATGTTCACTTCACTGTGACCCTTGTCGATCGAATCCGAGAACATCTTGATCAAGATAGCTACGAAGACTTCCGAGATGACTTTCTTGCTAGGTACTATCCCTCGCGCTGATAAGTCGGCTCGATTCGCTTCATGAGGGCAATGACGCGATAAGTTATTGGAAGCAACACCACTTCTAGCGCAGTTTTATAGATATAACCAGTAATCACGTAGTTGAGGAAATCTCCACCGGTGATCACGCCATAGAAGGCAATTGTGCAGAAAGTTATCGTGTCGGCCAACTCACCGACCACCGTAGATCCAATCAATCTAAGCCAAAGAGCTCTCTCTGCAGTTCGCTCTTTTATCTTTACCAGCACATATGCGTTGAGAAGTTGACCTACCAAGAATCCGCAGACACTTGCCAGGACTATTCGTGGAACAAAACCAAGAACTGCTTCAAATGCCGCTTGATTGTTCCATCCATCCGCTGGTGGAGCAGATTGCACCGCCCAAAAAGTAAGTGATGCCAACACTGAAAGAGCAAAGGCAAGGAATATTGCGCGGCGAGCAGCTTTCAATCCATAAACTTCACTCAGCACATCACCAACTATGTACACCAATGGAAAGAGGAATGCGCCACCATCGGTGATTATTGGACCAAATGCAATTAACTTCACGGCGCCAATATTCGACAACAAAAGCAAGCTAGCAAAAATAGCAATCACGTACGGGTAGACCCCATTAGCGGGAGAAGCAAAAGAGATTTTCTTCACGTGTTACGCACTACTCCTCGCTTCTGAGTAATTCTGCGATTTTTCGCTGTAGGTGCGGATTGTCATCGTTGATTTCAACAACCTTACTCCGACTAGTCTGGCCCATCACTATTGAAACCTTGGAGAGCGAAACGCCTAATTCCTCGGCGATAGCCCGACATACCGCGGTCGAGGCTCTGCCATCTATCGCTGGCTCTGAGACCGCAACGATAAGTGCGGGTGGATCACCGTAACTGCCCCGAACTTTATTCCGCGATGCGCCAGGTTTTACGCGCACGCTCACTCTTATCGCCATGCACAAATTCTACTAAACTGCACACATGATGAGCATGCAGAGGATTGAGTGGGAGAAGCTCTCCTGGAGCCAGATTGCCGAACTTGATAGAGATGCCACAACAATCGTGATCCCTACAGGAGCGATAGAACAACATGGTCCACATCTCACAGTTGATACCGACATTTATAACGCCGATGCAATCTCACGGGCAGTCGCAAGAAATGTTAGTAATCAGCGCGTGTTAGTTGCGCCACCAATCTGGTGGGGCACTTCGCCACACCATCTCGGATTTCCCGGAACTATTTCGCTCAAGAATGAAACGTTCACCAACATCTTGATGGACACAATCGCGTCCTTGAAGCCACATGGCTTCTACCGATTCTTAATCGTCAACGGCCATGGCGGGAACATCGGGAATCTCACCGCTTCGGTTTCAAAGATCGGCGAGGAATTAGGCATCTCTATTCCTGCACTCTCGTACTGGCAGACCATCACTGACGTCCTAATAGCAGTTGGCGAGTCAGAGATTGGCGGTATGGGCCATGCATGTGAGATGGAAACTTCGCTTGCGCTCTATCTTCGCCCTGAAGATGTAGATATGTCTCAGGCAATCATCGATATGCCAAATCAGCCAACTCCATGGTCATGCATAGATTTCCGACAGCCAGGGTTCTTAAATATTCCACTCGACCTCAAGCGCGATAGCAAAGCAGGAATTATCGGCAACCCGCTCCTGGCTACAAAGGAGAAAGGTGAGACTATCTTCAACGCAGCAGTGGATCGTATTTCGCAAGCAATCAGCGGGATGGCTCACTTAACCAAGCGCGAGCTCACTACATCTCGGTATTAGGCAATGAAATGGCGGCTGGCACGCAACCCAGCAGCGGCGCCACGGTTGTAGACCGATAGCGCCATCTTCCGCGAAGCTTCATCAATCATCGCGCCTTTGTAGATTGCAGCGCCTTTGGCGCCACCACTGCTCGACGTGAAATGTTCGTACGCTTCCAATAGACAAGAGGCCTCGTCGAAACGCTCTTGAGTGGGCGTGAAGATCGCATGACAACTGTCAATCTGATCAGGGTGGAGTACCCACTTTCCATCAAAGCCCATCGCCGCTGAAATTCGAGATGATTTCTCGAACTTACTTATGTCGCGAACTTCGAGAGTTGGTCCATCGATTGCTGCAATTCCTGCAGCGCGTGCCGCGACAAGAATTTTCATCAGCGCATATTCATTAGAAGTTACTTCTTCTGCTGTTGCACCTAAATCCGCCATGAAATCAGCGGGTCCAAAATTTAGCGAAGTGACCCGATTGGCGGAGGCAATTGCTTCACAATTAACTAACCCCTGCGCGCTTTCAATCTGTGCATCGATTGTTATTGATCCAACTTCTCGGTTCACGCTTTTTTCGACTTTGGTTAGCGCATCACTAAAAACTTTGATGTCGTCGACATGTCGAACTTTGGGGAGAATAACTGAACCAATCCAGCGACCCACTCCAGCCGCCAGCAGATCGATATCTGCATCGATCCATGCACTCTCCAGGGCATTGACTCGGATGCTCACCAATGGGGCTGTGAATTTCTTCTGCCCTGCCGAATTTATCAATTCCCGCGCAGCTGCTTTTGCATCAGGGGCAACGCCATCTTCCAAATCCAAGAAAAGCTGGTCGACCTGGAAATCCAGCGCTTTTCCAATCATCTTCTCGCTGCTACCAGGAACGGCGAACACTGATCGCTGCGAGCGAGAGTGTGACATAGAAACCCCTTTAAAGTTCGAGAAAAATCGTTGCCAATGCTCTAGCGTCCATACTACGGTATCAAGGGTATTTCGTTAGATTCCACAAACTAGGAGGAATCAATGTCAGGTCTTCGCGCTGGAGCAGCGGTTATCTCGATTGAGCCACCACTACCCTCTGATCCGCAAGGATTTGTCCGACGCGCTTTTGCCGTTCGGGACTCTCTTGATGCGTGTCAGGTGCGCGCCTGCGTCATTCAAAACGATGACCATTTACTTGCTGTTATCGCCGCAGATGTAACAAATCTCGACACTTACTTTGCAGATCGAGTTCGTAAAGCAATAGTCGCTGCTACAGGTATTCCCTACGACAATATCCTCTTGAACTCTAGCCACACCCACGCTGGTCTATGGCCACGCAAGGAGGGCGAGAAATTACATGGTGAGTTTGCACAACTCACTGATGCAGAACACGCGTACTTCGAGAAGATTCCATACGACTATGCCAGTGCGTGCGTTAAAGCTATCTCCCGGATGCGACCAGCACGCATTTCCGGTGGAACGGGGGTTGCACCTGGAATCGCCGTTAATCGTCGTGAACGTGATGGCAAAGGCGGCACGATTCTCGGTTGGAATAAAGAGAATTTCATCGACGAAGAGGTACCAACGATTCGAATCGATGCGCATGATGGCAGTGCAATTGCAACCCTCATTGGTTTTGGTTGCCATCCTGTAGTACTTGGTGGCGAGGTTTCGTATGCTGGCTCTGATTTCCTCGGGCCGCTACGTAACCAGGTTGAACTCCTTCGCGGTGGCACATGCATCTTCTTCCAAGGCGCTGCCGGAAACATCCTCCCTCTCGAAGCATTCTTCGATCATCCGGGGCCAGAAATTGCTTTTGGTCATCGACTGGCACTCGAGGCCGTGCATGCTGTGGTCGATAAGGACCCACGCGAAATTGATATTGACCATATCGCGTACGGTTCGGTGACTCCAATTTCCTTGTATCGCAGAACGGTTCGAAATCCGCAAAGCTCACAACCCATCTCATCAGCGCGAAAGATTCTCAAACTTCCGCTAAATCCCTCGTTAACAGTCGCCGACATGGAACGAGAACTGCAGGAACGATCCAATGATTACGTATCAAAAGAGAAGTCAGGGGCAAAGCGCGATGTGCTTAACCCGATTCGATATCACATCTCCTGGCTGACCGAGATGTTGAAGATGGCATCGCTCGCACCGTTACCAGAAGAGATTGAGGGCGAGATCTGGGTTGCGCGTTTGGGTGATTGTGCAATTGTCGGTACGCCTGGCGAACTCTTCACAGAGATTGGCGCGGAAGTACGCAAGCGATCACCATTCGACACCACGCTATTTGCAGGATATTGCCAGGGAGTTCTTGGTTATGTCTCCACTCCCGAGGAGTATCAATGGGGCGGATACGAACCGACAGTCGCCCAGCGCGGATATGGCCACCCTGCACCTTTTGCGCCGCAGGCAAGTCGCATTCTGATTGAAGAGTCGCTGGCGCTACTCAATCAACTCCACAAATAGACGCCAGATAAAAACTAGATAGGGGACCTCATGGCAAGCAGCACGTTGGTCAACACTGTTCGTGGACCGATACCAGCAGATCAATTGGGGTTAATTCTCCCCCATGAGCATTTGATCGTTGATACCTATGACGTTCGACGGAGCGCAGAGATGGTCCTGCTCGAGCCAGACACAATGGTGAAAGAGGTTGCGCTCTTTAAAGCTGCTGGCGGCTCTACTCTTGTCGACCAAACTATTTACGGTCTCCATCCTGACCCAGAGAAGCTGGTGTATATCTCTGAGCAAACAGGAGTGCACATCATCGCGGGAACTGGTTTCTATTGGGATGTCTATTACCCAGAGTGGCTGCACAGTATGAGCACTGCTGACATAACTCAGCGATTAGTCTCTCATATAACTGAAGGGCTACCTGGAACGTCAATCAAAGCTGGTTTTATTGGTGAACTAGGTACCCACCATCGTGAAATTAAAGCAACCGAAAAGCGCGTTCTCGAAGCTGCAGCGCATGCGCAACGCGAGACAGGAATACCCATTGGAACCCATGCGCTATTTACTGAAATCGGTATCGATCAACTCAATATTCTCGAGAGTGCAGGTGCGGATCTAGATATCACCATCATCGGACATTGTGATACCAATCGCGATCTCAATTATTCTCGAAAGTTACTCAAACGTGGCGTCTGGATTGCTTATGATGCGGTCGGACAATTCGATAAACAAACTGACGAGCTCCGAGCTGAGTCAATTGCGACGCTCATTGGCGAGGGATACCTCGACAAAATCCTTATCAGTACCGATATTGCTGCCCGCTCGCGCCTTGCGATTCATGGTGGAAATGGCTACGCCCACTTAATCACACACTTCCTACCAAAGTTAAAAGCTGCTGGCGTAACGCAGGAACAGATTAAAGTGTTAACTGAGACTAATCCACAGAAGATTCTGGCGGGAAAGCAGAAATAAATTAACTAACTAGTACATCAGTAAGCCGCCACTTACGTTAATGGTTGCACCATTAACGAAGGAGGCGTTATCTGATGCTAAGAATAATGTGACGCGCGCAAGTTCTTCCGGTTCACCCATTCGACGAAGCGGACAGGCCGCTGCAGCGTCGGCAACAATCTTTGGATCATTATCTACATGTTGCATAGGCGTATTGATTTGCCCTGGAGCAATGACGTTGACGCGAATTCCATGTGGGCCAAATTGACGGGCGAAACCTCGCGCTAAGGAGACCACCCCACCTTTGGAGGCAACGTAAGAATCAGAACCTTTCATCGGACCTACCAACCACGATGAGGAGGAGAAATTGATGATTCGCCCTGGAATATTCCGTTCGATCATCACTTTTCCTACTGCTCGATTGAGGAAGAAGGCAGAGCGAAGATTGACATCTAGTTGCACATCCCAATCCTCTTCGGTAACGTCAAAGAGATCTTTACGTCGTAAATATGCGCCAATATGCGCAAGTACGTAGATGCCTTGATATCGAGCGTCAACTTCTGCGACAAGCGCTTCACAGCCTTGCACGTCCTGTAAATCCAACACTCGATACATGTGATTACCGGCAGGCATCTCGCTCTTTAATTCTTGCAAGCCAGCCTCATCACGCGAGGTCGCACAAACCGTCATTCCTTCACGCGCAAAAAGCAGCGCGGTTGCACGCCCAATCCCACTTGATGCACCTGTGACAAGTGCAACTTTGCCGACAAGCCCATCGCCAAGAGTTAGAGCGCTCATGATTTACAAACTCTCAGGGAATGCTGGTTCCATATGTGCAACGGTGACCCATCCATGTGGCGCAGCAAGAATTCTCTGAATGGAATTTGCCACCATGTTCTTTGACCCCACTTGGGACCCAATTCCAGGCTTAAGTGTGATTGTTTGGAAGACTTTTCCATCAAGTGATAGTTCTATCTCATCTACTGCGCTCTTGCCAATACTTGGTAGATCTACATGGCCGTAGAAGTGTGAGACGAACCAGGTCTTTCCATTAACTTTCGCCGTGTAAGTCTGGTTCACACCTGCGCTCTCGCCGGCTGCAATTACAAATCGATCTGGAAGGTCGATTTCTTTCTCGGTGATAAGCGGGAGTAACTCTTTATCGATAGATTCGATAGTCAGACCCATTGCATCTGCAACTACTGTCATTGATTGCGGGAACCCAGCGTGGCCAAGGATCTCTTCGCGCTTGACTCGCTCGGCGAAAACCTCTGGAGTAAATCCCATACCAAGGCGACGAAGTACGGTTGCACCAAAGCCAGCAATGCTCACCGTCCGGCGAACGGCAACTGTGCAGCCGCGTGGCGCCGCACCAAGCAGAGTGAGTACTAGGGAGTCGAAAATCAGCCCTGGATTTACTCCAGTCCCAGAGATACTCACATTCTTGGACTTCGCCAAAGTATCTAATGAATCGGCGAGCGCGCGATCAACTGCCCATGGATAGGCACACTCTTCGGAGGAGACAAGTACGTGCGAACCACTCTGTACTGCTAACTCAATATCACTGGCAACATCTTTAAATTTAGTTGTGGTCGCGATGATGACAACATCCGCCCCAGAGGTCAGCGCAGTTTGACGATCGTTTCTGCCAAATACTCCTAGGACTGTGTGCTGCGGGACTTCAGCGAGAATCTGAGCAACTGTGGTGCCTAGTTGGCCGGCGCCATAGATTGCAATTGTCGCCATCGAAAGAGATCAGCTCTCGCAAGTTGCGATGGGATCGCCAGTTTTAATCTCGTCGCCATCCTTAAAGAGCAATTCGACAATAGTGCCTGCGACAGGTGAGGGAACTTCCACGTTTGCCTTATCTGTCTCAACTTCCATCAGAGAATCGCCTACTGCAACAGTATCCCCTGGTTGCTTATGCCAGGTCACCAAGTAGACCGAGTCAACAGTGTCGCCTACGCGAGGCATCTTGATTGTCATCTTCATAATGGTCTGTCCTAACTCGTGAAAACATTCTCGAACATAGAAGCAACGGTTGGGCTTGGCGCTGCCTGGCACGTCGCGACAACACCTTCGATGGTCTTGGTCATATCAGCGCGCATCTTCTCGATTTTCGCAGCATCGAGTAGGCCGCGTTTTACCAAACCTTCTTCGGTTAATTTAATCGGATCGCGCTCTTGCCACTTCTCAAGCTCACCCTCTGGGCGATAGAGCGCCTTGTCAGCTCGTGAGTGGCCAGCGAAGCGATAGGTCTTCGCCTCAATCAATGTTGGTCCACCGCCACTACGTGCGCGGTCGACAGCTTCCTTGATTCCCTTACGAGTAGCTGCAACATCCATGCCATCTACTGCATAGTGCGGCATCTTGTAACTCTCAGCGCGCATATGGAGATCTTCAAGAGGTGTGGTTTTATCAATTCGACTGTACTCACCATAAACGTTGTTATCGCAAATGAAGATAGCTGGCAGATTCCAAATTGCTGCAAGATTCAGACCCTCGTGGAATGCGCCGATATTTGTCGCACCATCTCCAAAGATGGCTACGCCGACGTTATCTTGACCCAAGAGTTGATAGGCAAGTGCAGCGCCAGCAGCAATCGGGATTCCGCCACCTACGATTGCAGAAGTTGGAAGTAAACCAACGCTCATGTCGGCAAGGTGCATTGAGCCACCTACGCCACCACAGCACCCATTGGTCTTGCCCATAATTTCACCGAGCACAGACTCTGGAGTCAGGCCAAGAGCTAACGCAACGCCATGGCCGCGATAAGTAGCCATCACCGTGTCACTCGGACGAAGCTCTGCCGCGATTGCGATGTCGAGCGCTTCTTGTCCGAGGCAAAGATGTGTAGTGCCACGAATTAATCCTGCTGCGAAGAGCCCATTAATTTGATTTTCGAATTCTCTGATTTCGAGCATCCGCTCATAACCAGCAACCTCATCAGTTTGTACTGCCTTACGTCGTTCGAGTTGAGCGCTCATTATTTCAACCCCTCCATTTCCCACCAGGTCTTGGGAGTCTTGCCAGTTGTCATAACTTCTTTAAGTTGGCGTGCGACATCTTCTTTTGTTGGAATGTAACGGGTCTCAAGCGGCCCGCTATATGGCACCGGAATATCTGGAGCGGTGATTCTAAATGGTGCAGCTTTTAGCTCACCAAAGAGAGCTGAAGTCGCTGTAGCAACTATTTCACTTCCCCAGCCGCCGCTTAGTGGCGCCTCTTCGACGACGACTAATCGACCAGTCTTCTTCACTGAATCAAGAACAGTTTTTCGATCCCAAGGAACGATTGTTGCCAAGTCGATGAGTTCGGCGCTCACGCCGGATTCAGCAATCGCTTCCTTGCAGACATCAACCATCTGTCCCGAAGAAACTATCGTGATGTCGCTACCAGGCTGCATGATGCGCGCTTGACCAATCTTCAGCTTGAGATCCTTATCGACCTCGCCGCGCTTCGCGTAGAGGATTCGCGGCTCAAGAATGACAACAGGATCTGGATCTTGAATTGCTGCTCGAGTAAGCGTGTATGCAGATTGTGCATCGCTGAGCATGATCAATTTCAAACCAGGAGTTGCGGTGAACCAATTCTCGAGAGTCTGTGAATGTTGGCTGCCAAATCCAAGTCCTGATCCACATGAGGCGCGGACAACCATTGGTACCGAAAGTTTTCCATTCGAGAGGTAGCGCATCTTTGCTGCCTCGGTCACAACCTGATCGAGAGCTACTCCTAAAAATTCAATGAACATAATTTCGACAACTGGCTTCGCACCAAGAATCGCTGCGCCAACTGCTGCGCCCGTGAATCCCATTTCAGAGATGGGTGTATCGCGTACGCGCACTGGTCCAAATTCAGTAAGTAAACCTTCAGAGGTCTTAAATGGACCCTCTGCCTCAGCCACATCCTCGCCAAAAAGCATGACCGTGGGATCGCTGCGCATCTCATCAGCTAGCGCATTGACGATTGCTTGTCGGAATTGCATCGCCGCCATAAACACACCCTTCAGCTCAGATGATTTGCCCCTGCCCGCGTGGTGAACCTCACGAGAGTGGTGGCTGGAATCGTTTGCTAGGGTATTGACTGCCGAGCAACCCCGTCAAGGAGCGCCCATGTCGGATTCATCACCAGCGCTACCGCTAGCTGGGGTGCGCATCCTTGATGCGACCTCCAATATCGCCGGGCCATTCGGTGGGGCGGTACTGGCAGACCTTGGCGCTGACGTCCTCAAAATCGAAACCCCTGTGGGCGACCCTGCACGTTCCATGTCACCAATAGATGGTGATCGCTCTGCGTACTTTCACATTGTCAACCGAAATAAGAGCGCCGAAAGTATCGATTTAAAATCTGATGCAGGAAAAAATCGATTGGAAGAATTACTTGCAGATGCAGATGTTTTCCTCACAAACTTTTTGCCTGATCGTTTAAGCGCACTTGGATTAGATCCGAAACAGTTGATGGTTCGATATCCACGATTGATTTTTGGCAATCTCTCTTCGTATGGAACAACCGGACCTGATGCATCGGCCCCCGGTTACGATGCAACGGTTCAAGCACGTACCGGAATCATGCATGTAACAGGTGAGCCTGATGGGAATCCAGTCCGCGCAGGAGTTTCTGTACTCGACGTTGGTGGCGGCATGTGGCTTGCTATTGGAATCTTGGCTGCGCTCGTGGAACGAAATCTCACTGGCAAGGGAAAGTTAGTGGAAACTTCGCTTTACGAGACTGGCGCGACCTGGGTTAGCTATCACCTCTCTGCCGAACAGTTAACTGGAGCGCCTTCGGTTCGTTCTGGTAGTGGACATCCAGCCTTTTCGCCATATGGCATCTTCGCAACGAAAGATGGCACCTTATGTATTGGCGTTGGCAGCAATAACATCTTTGCAAAACTCTGCGCATTGATTGGTCGAGAAGATTTGATTACCGACCAACGTTTTGCTGCAAACGTAGATCGAGTGAAGAATTCACAGGTTCTTAAGAGTGAAATTGAAAAAGCTCTCGCCACCCATGACGCCCCGTATTGGGCAGGAGTATTAGGTCGCAATGGCGTTCCTGCAGATCGCGTTGCCCTTCCAGAAGAGTTGCATGATGACCCGCAAGGCAAGGCAATTGATGTACTGCTTCCCTATCCGGATAACGAGACGAAGGTGGCGCGAATCCCAGGATTACCACTTCGCTTCAATGGAAAACGGCCCCCCATTCGGAAGGCCGCTCCACATAAAGATCAGAAGTAACGTTTAGAACTTCTGGCGATACTTGTCGATAACCTCATCGATGACTTCAATGCCAAGGCCTGGTTTACCAAGCGGTGGATAGACCCAACCCTCTGAGTGTTTGAACGGCTCTTTGATGAGATCGTTCTGCATTGGATTAGCTAATGGCTTGAATTCAAAGAGTCTAAATGCCGCACTGCTAAACGAAACTGCAAGGCTGGCTGCTGAGATGATCGCTGATGACCATGCGTGCGCGTTGGCAGTTCGCTTGTACGCCTCTACTCGCTCGGCAGCTTTCTTAAAGCCTGTAATTCCTTCCGCGCGACCTGGATCAATACCAAAGACATCGCACGTTCCGGTCTTAAGGATTTCTTCGAAACCGGCAACCTGCCACTCGCGCTCGCCATACGCGATGAGCGTCTTAGTTTTTGCACGAAGATCTGCATACCCTTGTGGGTCCCACGCGCCGAGCGGCTCTTCTATCCAATCGATGTTGTAATCATCGAATGCCTGAACGCGCTTGACTGCTGTAGCAACATCCCATTTGATGGCGTAACCAAGATCAATCATGATCATCTTGTCTTCGCCCAGAGTTTCACGCATTGTCTTGACATATTCGACATCTCGATTGTGCTCATAGCCGAGGTGCGCGTGGCCGCGCTTACCAAAGCCAACCTTCATACCTTGTAAACCTTGATCCATCCAGGTCTTCGCCTCATCAGCCATCTTCTTGATATCTGAATCGTGGGCATGGCCAGATGCGATGGCAGGCAGGCGATCGTGAACAGGGCCGCCGAGAAGTTCCAAGACGCTGGTGTTGAGCGCTTTGCCCTTGAGATCCCAGAGCGCGATGTCGATTGCGGAGATTGCATACGATGCGATGCCCCCGCGATAGCCGTACCACCACGCGCGCTCTTTAAGGGAGCGCCAGATGGCGA
>CAMAPN010000025.1 GCA_945860275.1 Bifidobacterium breve | reverse complement strand
TCATGGGCAAACCTTTCACCGCAATTACAGCAGTATTACAAGGGCGGATTTCCAAGCGTGGGAAAGATTTACGGAGTATCTGATCCCAATCAATGGGATGTTGCACATCTAGCGAGCAGTAGAGATTTTGATGTCTTGAAAGGTTGGATTCCAATTGTGAAAGACACCGCGGCAGCTTTAACAACGCAGTGGTATTTCAAGGCTTCCAACGAGGGCACTGACCCCCGCTTTGCCTCCAAAGATGATTTAGTAGATGGAATTGTGACAAGTAATGCCACTGCTTACGTGCCTGGCCCACCCACTTTTAATCAACAAACGCAATCGCTGGAGTATCAAGTAGGTGCACCGCATCTCACTCCTTCAGGGGCAACTTTTAGAGGTAGTTACGATTTAACTATTCGAGCTGATGCAGCGCGAGCAATCTACGGGTTTGCCAAGAATGTTCCTGTGAAAGCAACGGTCTCAATTGTCTCGGAGAACGGCCAAGAGATCGCAGCGCAAGAGCAAGTGGGGGAGAAAGATGGCTGGTTCTTCTTGCGGGCGGAGAATTTCACATTCTCATCACCGAAGTTACGCGTGAAGTTGGTCCAATCCGGCGGTAGTACTAATTCATCTAATGGTGGCAGTGGTAATGGTAATAGCAGCGGTGCGCAGAGCAACTACTCAGACACCGTCAAATGTGATGACTCTGGTAAATGTTGTGATGCCAGCGGAAAGTGCACAACTGGGAATCCGGTGGGAAATAAAAATTCGAGTGGATCGAAGAGTGGTGCCGGTGCGAAAACGTATATTCTGAAGTGCAGCGCAAAAGGTGGAAAAACGTGGGTCGCGCGCGGTGTAAATCCCAAGTGCCCCAAGGGGTATACACAAACATCAAAGAAATTGCAGAGGTAGATACTCGTTGTCTATGTGAGACAGATATCCATGAAGGTCATAAATCCACGAGCGACAGATATTCATACGAGACAGCGTCTTTGTGAATGCAGGCGGATCTAGGCAACTTCGTTAATAGGTCGCGCAGGCACGAAGTAGCTCTTGCCATATGGTGAGGTCCACGTGCATGAACCATCTGCATTACTAGAAATCTTCCAGCCACCGTGAGTTTTTAGCCGATGGTGCCTCCTGCAGAGCGCACCCAAATTTGCGGGGCTTGTTTGCCCACCCTCATCCCACGGAATTGCATGATCGATATCGCTCAATTCGGCTGCACGTCTACATCCTGGAAATCGGCACGTTTTATCGCGAGCATTGATAAATTCGATGAGCGCTGCCGGAGGTTGATATTTCTCGCGCCCAACTTCAAGTAATTCTCCAGTAATGGGATCGGAGATAAATCGTCGCCATTGGTGCGAAGCGGCAAGTTCGCGAGCAAGAGTCGCCGGAATCGGCCCGTATCCACTTAGCTCTGCTGGATTCTCTGCCAGGCCAAGGAGAGTTGGTAAGTCAATGATGACATTAATTGTCATAGCGGAATTCTTGCGGGCACTTTTCTCGCTTGCTTGGGGGCGAACCAGCGCTATTGAATCTGCCTCAGACGATGAAACATTCTCCACCTCAGACGTTCGAGCAGTTACTGATTGAAAGGACTGTGCAGCGGAAGGTGGCGCTACGCGTGTCGTGTTCTGCAGCGGCTCTTCGGTAAAAAACTGAACGAAGGCATCGGCGCGACGTTGATCTGCGCTGCCAGCGCGCTCTTGACTCTCTCTTATCTTTAGTTCGAGCGAGCGCATGACCAACCGTGCATCCGGTGCAGTTAAGAGCGCTGAGATGGTTGCCATACCATCTCGCTCCGGATAGGAAATTACCTTTCTCTCTTCCCGAGCGCTGGCAAATCTCTCTTCTAACTCTTGTGGTGTTGCCTGAGCGACTGCTTTGCGCATGGCGACGGCGATTTGATTAGGAGTAGAAAATTCAGCGCTCGCTAAAGCTTTCGCTTCAATTTTGGCGATGATCGTTTTATCTGCTCCGCCATAAATCAACGGTGCACTCTCACGAGCAATAGCGTTTGCATGTGCAGTAGAGATTGATCCATCGGCGAGCGCCCGAGTTGTCTCGGGGAGATGATGCACTAGCAGCGTGGCAGTATCGATTCGATGTTGAGCGGTATTGGGACTGATACGGAGCGCGGCAGCTATTTCTTCGCGTTCCTGGTCGTTGAGGTCTGAGGTAATTGCACCACCGTCTGCACCATAACCCGAAAATGCACCTTCGGATTGCGCGCCAGGTTGGTCGAGCGAGATGAGGTACGTCACTTCATGGATATGTGATTGGAGCCAGGAGAGATGTTTCTCTAGCGCGGCAAGAAGTTCGACTCGACCGTCGGGCGTTAATTCATATCGAGAAATTGAGATAAGTTCGACAAGAGCGTGCGCGTTTGGTTTGCCACACTTGATCTCACTCACGCGTTGGTCGAGGGGGTTCATGCGCGAAATACTTCTTGAAGGTTCTGACATTGTTTTCCAAATGTTGAGGGGCTGTTGATAAGTGGGGTTAGGCACGGTGCGCGTGGAGGTGCTTGCTCTTCCTGAGGCGGCGCAGCTGAAGGCCTAAAGCTCAAGCGTCGACGTTGGGAATGCGGAGCCTGGGTTGCTGGTTATATAGTGTGAATAGTTGAATCTTCAATAAAGCAGAAATGTCCAACCGCCGAGTACAACCCGCACGCACCGCGTAACAACTATCAAGAGACAAGCAACAACCACCAAGCAACAACCACCAAGCAACAACCACCAAGCACCGAGCAGGAGGCCTCAGATGCCCGCAGTGACAGTTCCCGACATCACCATCCTCCCGCGCGTTGACACGAATCCGAACTCAGGAAAAAACCGGCCACGTACCGTTAAACAAGTAACGACTGCGCCACAGGGTTTTGAAGGAGAAGGTTTCCCGGTCCGCCGGGCATTTGCCGGCATCGATCTCGCTGAACTCGACCCATTTATCCATCTCGATCAAATGGGTGAAGTTGAATATGCACCGGGTGAGCCAAAGGGCACCCCATGGCATCCGCATCGAGGTTTTGAAACTGTCACGTACATCATCGATGGCATCTTCGATCACATGGATTCCAATGGCGGCGGTGGCACCATCACCAACGGAGATACCCAATGGATGACAGCGGGAGCCGGCATCTTGCACATCGAAACTCCGCCAGAGCATTTAGTTGTTAGCGGCGGTCTCTTCCATGGATTCCAACTCTGGGTCAATCTCCCCAAAGCACAGAAGTGGGCGCTCCCTGCCTATCAAGATGTTCGCGCACACGATGTCGCGCTCCTTGCATCCCACGATGGTGGTGCGCTGCTTCGCGTTATCGCTGGCGAAGTTGTGGGAGCTAATGGAGCGCATAAAGGTCCTGGGCGCACTCGCACCCCCATCACATTGATCCATGCCACGCTCTCACCAGGCGCCCAACTTCGTCTGCCATGGCGCGAAGATTTCAATGCACTTGCATACACGCTCAATGGATTTGGTTCGATGGGGCTAGAACGTCGCCCCGTTAAATCCGGCCAGATGACAGTCTTTGGCCCCGGTGATTCGATCATCATCTCTGCCGATGACAAACAAGAGTCACGAATGCCTCAGATGGATGTCTTCATTCTCGGCGGCGAACCAATCAAGGAACCAGTCGCATGGATGGGTCCATTTGTGATGAACACTAAGAGCGAAGTTCTCCAAGCATTCGATGATTTCCAAAAGGGAAAACTCGGGCGCATTCCGACTATCAAACGGCCGAGTGATCTTCACAAAATTCACGGCACTCCTGAGGAACTCCAAGAGTCCTAACCAACTATTACAGCGCCTTTAGCGCGCCGACTACCTTCGTCAACGATGCCTTGGCATCACCAAAGAGCAACGTCGTCTTTGGATCGTAAAGCAATTCATTCTCGATACCAGCGAAACCTGGGCGCATCGAACGCTTCAAGAAGATGATATTTCCCGATTGCTGCACATCAAGAATCGGCATGCCATAGATCGGGCATCCTGGTGTTGTCTTCGCTGCAGGATTAACGACGTCATTTGCACCGATAACAATCGACACATCGGTCTGCGGGAAGGTCGGATTAATCTCATCCATTTCAACCAATTGATCGTACGGAACGTTTGCTTCAGCGAGAAGCACGTTCATATGTCCTGGCATACGACCAGCAACAGGATGAATGCCATAAGCAACATCTATTCCTTTAGCAGTGAGGAGGTCAGCAAGCTCGCGGACCGTGTGCTGCGCCTGCGCCACGGCAAGCCCAAAGCCAGGGACGATTACTACTCGGCGCGCATAGTTAAGCAAGATTGCTACATCTTCAGCAGAACCTGATTTCACTGGGCGCACATCTGCCGCACCAGCAGCGGTAGCAGTTGCAGTAAATGCACCGAAGAGCGTGCCAAAGAGCGAGCGGCCCATCGCATCTGCCATCAACCTCGTCAAGATAGTTCCCGATGCGCCAACGAGCGTTCCGGCAACAATAAGAAGTGTCGCTTCAAGGACATAACCACTTGCGGCAACAGTCAAACCAGTAAAGGCATTAAGCAGTGAGATAACGATAGGTACATCCGCGCCACCAACAGGTAGTACGAAGAGAACGCCAAAGAGCGCTGAGAGCCCCATCAATACGAGAACTGATGTCGTATCGGCCGCAGAGTAGACCCAACCGCTACAGACAAGAATCGCTACAAGATTTCCAGCGATGATAAATCGGCCACCAGGGAAGATCACTGGGCGAGTGGTCATCAACTCTTGCAGCTTCAAGAAGGTAATAATCGAACCGGTAAATGAAGTAGTACCCACCACAACGGTAAAAATAGTTGCGATGAGAACAGCAGCAGTGATTGGTTCACCAACCTTCGCTGCTTCCTCACCTAATTTCAAATATTCAACAATCGCAACGAGCGCAGCAGCCCCACCACCGACGCCATTAAAGAGAGCGACCAGTTGTGGCATCTGTGTGAGTTGGACTTTTCGAGCGGCAGGAACACCAATAGCAAGACCAACGAGAATCGCAAGAAGAATAAGCGGCAGATTCTTTAACGGGAGCTGGTCGCCATAGAAGAAAACAACAAGGGTGGCAATGGTTGCGCCGGCGGCTCCAATTAAATTACCGCGACGGGCAGTCTTTGGGTGCGAAAGTCCTTTGAGAGCGAGGATGAAGCAAACGGCAGCAACTAATCCGATGAGGTCATAGAGATCGCGACTCATATGCTTATTTCACCTCATCGCTCTTGGGCGCAGGTGATTTCTTTGGTTTAAACATCTCGAGCATTCGATCAGTTACTACGAAACCGCCGACCATATTTATCGTGGCTAACACGATGGCTACTAGTGAAAGAGTTAATTGAAGCGTGTTATCGCTATGGGAAGCGACGATGATGGCACCAACAAGAATCACGCCGTGAATCGCATTTGCACCGCTCATCAGAGGAGTGTGGAGCGTCGATGAAACCTTCGAGACCACCTCAAAGCCGACGAAAACCGCAAGTACAAAAATCGAAATTAGAGCGAGACCACTACTCATTGGGCACCTCCACTAGCGCTGGAAAGCGCAGCTTTAGCGCCTTCATGACGTACCTCACCATGATGGGTAACCGCGCTCGCCGCGATGATTTCATCCTCGAAGTCAAGATGTAACGAACTCTTACCCTCTTCATTTTTCACCATGAGCATTAGTAGGTTCATGCAGTTCTTTGCAAATAATTGCGAGGCATGGAATGGCAGTTGGCTCGGTACATCTTTGCCACCCCAGATTCGCACGCCGCTCTTCTCGACAATCTCACCAGGCTTAGCGCCAGCGACATTGCCACCACTTTCTGCTGCAAGATCAACGACAACAGCGCCTTCTTTCATGGCAGCGACCATCTCCTCGGTGACCAAACGCGGTGCAGGTCGACCGGGAACTGCTGCAGTCGTAATCACAACATCAGCGCTTGCTAAGTAAGGAGTGAGCAACTCGCGCTGCTTTGCCGCGCGCTCTTCGGTCATCTCACGTGCATAACCGCCAGCGCCTTCAAGCGCCTCTAACTTCAGATCGATAAATGTCGCACCCATCGAACGGACCTCATCAGCGGATGCTGGTCGAACGTCATAGGCAGAGACAACTGCGCCAAGTCGGCGAGCGGTTGCGATTGCTTGTAACCCTGCAACGCCCGCACCCAACACAACGACATTGGCTGGTGTAACAGTTCCTGCAGCAGTCATCAGTAAAGGAAAGAATCGTGGCGATAACTCTGCTGCAACCAATGCAGCGCGATATCCAGCACAGAGCGCTTGTGAGGTAAGTGCATCCATCGATTGTGCTCTAGAGATACGTGGCACTAACTCCAATGAGAAGGCTGTCGCACCAGCTTTTGCCGCTGCACTAATGGAATCTAATGATTGATTAGGGGCGAGAAAGGAGATTGTGATTGCCCCTTTTTTCACCGAAGCAAACTGTTCGGGCGTGAGGGGATTAACCGAGAGAATTACATCTGCGCTGCTGATGCCAGAGGCCGTGACAATCGTTGCTCCTGCAGCGGTGAGCGCTGCATCATCTGCTTGCGCATGCTCGCCGGCACCACTTTCGACAGCGACGCTAAATCCAGCGCGAACATATTTCGAGACTACATCCGCAACGATGGCAACTCGTCGCTCGCCAGGTTTTCCTTCGCGCGGGACAAAGATATGCATGGCTACCTTCCTGCGCTGATGGTGGATGGATTAGTACCTTTGAGATCCTTATTAATTAAATGGTAGAGCACAGCCTGGATAGTTGTCCTTCTGTGATACGCCTGGCGCCAGACCACGGATTTGGGCCCATCAATTACCTCTGCAGCAACCTCCTCGCCGCGGTGCGCAGGAAGGCAGTGCATGAATATTGAGTCCGGCGCGGTGAGGTCGAGAATCTGTTGCGATACAGCAAATCCTGACAGGTCGCGCAATTTCTCCTCGCGCACGCTCTCTGAATCGCCCATCGACATCCATACATCGGTATAGAGAACGCTTGCGCCGCGAGCGGCAGCTTCGGGATCATGAGAGAGTTCAATCGTCCCGCCATGTGTTGCAGCAAGTTTTGTCGCGCGCTCGACAACCGAGTTATCAGGCGCCCATTTTCCTGGTGGCGTTGCAATCGTTACATGTGCCCCCAGTGTTGCACCCATCAACATCCATGCATTTGCCATGTTATTACCATCGCCAAGGTAGGTGAACTTTCGCCCAGAAATCTTCTTGCCGAAGATCTCACGAATCGTTACCCAATCGGCGAGAAGTTGCGTCGGATGATCCACGTCGGTGAGCGCATTGATGACTGGGATAGTTGCCCACTTGGCAAACTCCGTGACATCACTTTGCGCATACGTTCTAATGATGAAAGCTTTTGCAAATCCACTAACAATGCGAGCAGTATCGCCAATGGTTTCACCGCGACCGATTTGTAGCTCGTCGCCTCGAACAAAAATCGGCGTGCCACCAAGGTGCGCTACTGCCGTCTCCGATGCGAGGCGGGTGCGCGTTGATGCCTTATTCATATATATGACGACGCTTTCACCAGCGAGAAAACTCGATTCAGAGAGCGGCTTTACGGCAAAGCGCGCTGCGGTTTCCAGGAGCGTCTCGAGGTCATCCCGGGAGAGCGCATCCGAGCTGACCAGGTCTTTCAGGTGCCCGCCAGTTGCTGCCATAAGGAGAAGGGTACGCCTCGAACCTCTAGGCTTGCGCCATAGAACGTAACCAACGACGGCAGTACTTGGCAGTACTAGGCATTACTTGGCAGTACTTAGCAAGCATTGGTTCACTCAAGAGAGTGTGGGGGCGAATTTCGTGGGGATTCGAGAGCGCTTGGGATCAATTCTCGATAACGCGCCAAAAACCAAGCACACCGGAACAGATGATGGTGATCACGAGCGATTCTCGCATTACGCAGATAAAGCCAAGATTGTTGAATCAGCGGTAACCGGAAAAGCTATCCGTGCGCTCTGCGGCAAGAAATGGATTCCATCGCGCGACCCACAGAATTTTCCGGTCTGCCCAACATGCAAAGAGATTTATAGTCGTTTGAAGCAGTGAAACTCATATCATGTCCAGAGTGAGGCTCATGCGAAGGTACTTCGGAGCGCTGCTTACATTGCTACTGGTGGTACCAACTGCTTTCGATGCACAAGGGGCTAATCCAACCCCCGCTCAGTCTCAAATTCCATCGCCCACAGCAACAATTTCGAACCTACCGGGACCAACGCCATCGGCAACTAACTCGATTACGGCAGTACCTCCAGGAAATAAACCGGCACGGAAAATATTTACAGGATGGATTCCGTATTACAGCGTTCGAAGTAGCGTTGCGCGCGTAATCGCCTACCAAGAGATGATTGGCGAGGTCTCACCATTTTGGTACTCACTCACTAACTCAAAGAGTGTGAAGAATCAATTCACCTCTGCAAATCCATCTCTGAAAATGGCTGAACAAGTACAGCTTTTGCGCGCACAAGGAATCACGATTCTCCCAGCTATCACAGATGGAACGAAGAAATTAGTTCTCTACGGCTATCTCTCAAAAGAGAGCACGCGCAAAGAAGTAGTCTCGACAATTACCAATTTAGTAGTCAAAAATAATTTCGATGGCATTGATCTTGACCTCGAAGGATTTGCTTTCGTCGATGGTTCCTCTTCATGGAGTAAGACAAAACCAGTGTGGACCCAATTCATCTCCGAGTTATCAGCGAGCTTGCATGCGCAGAACAAATTGTTATCGGTAACAACGCCAGTTCTTTTCGATCCGGCAACCGGTCGTAAGGGTTCATATTCGGTGTACAACTGGGCTGGAATCGCGCCGTACATCGATCGTCTTCGAATCATGACCTACGACTACTCGGTTGGTAAACCAGGCCCAATCGGCCCGCTTGAGTGGACTGAAGCGGCGCTTAAGTATGCGATCTCGGTGATGCCAGCATCGAAAGTGTGGGTGGGTATCCCTGGTTATGGGAGAGATTGGGTGACGAAAGTAGCGGGTAAGTGTCCAAAGAATGTCGCAACATTGATTAAGGCCGGCGCAAAGGCAGCGGTTTTTGATGCTGCGAAAGGGGCAGATCTTGCGCTCTCTTACGGCACAACGCCAATTTACGATGCAATTCGAGGCGAGGTCACGTTCACTTATCAAAAGACGTATAACGGCGTTGATGCCGCTGGCGAACCTGTCTCATGTACGGCAACTCGTGTTGCTTGGTATCAAGATAAGCGGGCTTACCTAGCTCGAGCTGCTTTCGTGACCAAGTATCGAATTGGCGGCGTTGTGCAATGGACGTTAAGCCAGGCGAGTACCGATGCAATTAACGGACTTTTGGAATTTGCGCGCACCATCGGACCAGACGTTGTGATCGCAACGATTAAGGATAAAGAGCTCGCGACTGATTATGGAGCTACACAGAGAATCACTGCGCTCTTCTCATTAAAAGATAAGAGTCCAATTGAGAATCTTGATGTGATCTTCCAATTTAGAAGAAAAGATAGCGATGAATGGAGTGAGCTTTCGACAGTAAAGACGTCGAAGAACGGCGCTGCAGATATTGATCTAGTCGTCGGTGGATCGATCGCGTTTCGCGCAATCTCAACTGAGAGCTGGGAACGGATGGCAAGTGAGACGGAAGTCGGACGAGTTAAAGTCACTCGATCGCTATCGGTTCAAGCGCCTACCTATCTCAAACTCGGACAGCCTCTTGAGATCCTTGCCAAAGTGGCGCCTCGAGAGGGTGCGGTAACCCTTCAGACAAAAGTGGGAACCACCTGGCGCGATCTGGATGCGGGAGTGGTATCTGAGCTCAATGGCGGCCATCTATTCCTGCTCTACCCTAAAGAGCGCGGGTTCATGACCTTAAGAGTGAGCGTTGCTGCCAATGAAAAATACAATGGTTCTCAAGGGGAGCCATTCACCGTGTTTATTCGGTGAGGATTGGGGTCGCGATGAAATCCACTCCGATTGCTAGCGCTGCCGACACCGAAGTAACACCATCTGACTCTGTTGAAGAATTTCTTCGAACCTTACATGACAAGTTATGGGTCACAATTGTTTGGGATGATCCAATTAATTTAATGACGTATGTGACTCATGTTTTCATGGTCGTTTTTGGTTATTCGCGAACGAAGGCGCATGAATTAATGTTGCAAGTACATAATGATGGGAAAGCTGTTGTGAGCTCTGGAACGCGAGAAGAGATGGAGCACGATGTAGCGATGCTCCATGAATATGGCCTATGGGCCACGCTGCAGAAGAGCGAATAGGTTGGGCGCGCGATTATGAGCGGATTCTCTCGAAAACGTAATGGCGAAATTCTCGCCACCTTCTCGCATTACGAAGGAGCAATTCTCAAAAGTCTCACCGAGCAGATCCTTGAACTTTTAGGCGAAGGAGATGCGCCAGCAGATCCATTGCTAGCAGTTGTGGGAATCTCAAGCAATGACTCACTTCCTGAAGATCCGGTGCTTGCTCGGCTCTTGCCGGATGCGTATCAAGAAGAGCGTGATGCTGCAGAATTTCGGCGCTACACAGAGCACAGCGCTCGCGAAAAGAAACGTGCTCATGCACATGCCATTCGTGATGTTTTGATCGAGAACCTTGGTGACCACGCCCTCGATTTAACGGCACCTGGATTAAATAAACGCGAAGAGCTGCACTTTATTATCTCGGAAGAGAAAGCTCATATGTGGCTAATGGGGTTAAACGATATGCGGTTAGCGCTGGGCACTCGCTTGAATGTGACTCCAGATGCTCAAGAGCGGTTCGCAGCGCTAAGCGATGAAAACCCGGATAAAGGAATCTTTAATCTTTTTGCTTGGCTGGGGTGGTTACAAGAAATTCTCTTGGAAATTCTTACTCCTGATTCAGATCCAACTACTACTCGTTAGAGATGTGATAGCAAAAAAAAAAGAACCGGACAGGTTTGCCTGCCCGGTTCTTTTGGTTACTTCTTTTTATTCGTCCTTCATGCCTTCAGCGGCAGACTTCATACGTGCGATCTTGTAGATCGTGAGTCCGAAGACGCACTTCGCCAAGATGTCCGCAATGGTGTAGCCAGTCTGGCGCCATACGAATGCATCGGTTGCTCCGATATCGAATAGCGGGAACATGTAGGAGATTGGGTAAACGCCCCATGTACCGATGAGCAGTAGTCGGAGACGACCTACGGTCGCTGCAACGCCTGCTGGTTGACGCTCTAGTGATGCGCCAAGCTCGCGGAAGAGTACATAGAGGATGTAGAGGAATGGGATTGTTGAAAGAACGCCCCATAGGATCTTGGTGTTGTTATCCATGGAGATTTCACCTGGATAGCCAAGACCAATCATCAACGCGGATGCGATGACAAGACGTGTTGTTAGTGAGGAAGCAACTTCCTTGGCAAGGGCCAATACTGCAATTGCTTCGACAAGAAGTAGGGGAACAGTAAGAATCCAGTCCACATAACGGTATCCCTCATTGAAGGCGTTATTGGCGCCACGGACGGTGATGCTGTATCCGTCGCCAGCTGCTTCGTGGAATGAGTTGAAGATTCTCCAGTAGTGGTAACCGGCAATAAAGGTAACCATGGAAGAAAGGACAAGCGCTTTGCGGTACTTAGGGAGTACACGTGGTTGTGAAACCAATGTGTACACGGTGCAAGCGATCATGCTGATGAGACCAAAGGAGAGGGTGTTATAGATCCAGTTAAACTGGCCCTCAGTTAATGCGACAGCATTTGACATAGATTTAATGCCTTCCGTTGTTGGTGTTCCCGGGAGACTGCTTTGCCTCCCAGCAAGCTCCTCGTAAAGCCAGGCCCCGATATCAACGGTCTGCCTTCCTGAGAAACTTATTAAGGACAAGGGTGAGGCCTGCGGGAGCCACTTGCAACCATTTAGGCGTTTCTAGATAAACTTTTTTTATAAAAAATCGGACATAACGGACGTGCGGCGCCCAGTACCCATGTACCCCTTTACTCTTGGCGCCATGGTTCTGCGGATTAGCGCCTCACTTGCGCGCGCGCTCTGGGAGCACTCTGAAAAGGAGCACCCCATTGAGGCATGTGGCGTTATTGCTGGCCTTGCCGCAGATCGCGCCCCCACTCGCCATATTCCCATGGAGAACTCGGCCTATTCGCCGACCTTCTACGAGTTCGAGTCGAAGGCCCTGCTGGCTCTGTATCGGGAGCTCGATGATCGCGATGAGGTCCCAGTTGTCATCTACCACTCTCATACCTCTACTGAGGCGTACCCCTCGCGTACTGACATTGCCTACGCGGGCGAACCTGAGGCGCACTATGTCCTCCTTTCTACTCGCGAAGAGATTGCATCTAGAAGCGAACTCCGTTCATTTCGTATTGTTGATGGCGTAGTCACTGAAGAACCGGTGGAAATCATCGGCGATTAGCAGATGGCAACGCTCTGCGCGATAATAAGAAAATGAGTTCATCCGGCATCGAGGTCCGCATTCCGACGATTTTGCGTCCATTTACGGCAGGCGCAAAAATTGTTACTGGCGAGGGTGCAACTCTCCGCGATCTCATTGCGGATCTTGGCAAACAATTTACTGGACTCGAAGAGCGAATCATGGAAAACGGTGCGCTCCTTCGATTCATCAATGTTTATGTCAATGATGAAGATGTTCGTTTTATTGGTGGGCTCGATCTTGCCCTCAACGCGGGGGATAAAGTCACGATTCTTCCTGCTGTTGCAGGTGGTGCAAGTAAATAGTGGCGCGATTTAACTCGCTCGTTGAGTCAGTTGGTCGTACTCCCTTAATCGGATTACCAAAACTTTCTCCTGCGCCAAACATTCGACTCTGGGCGAAGATGGAAGATCGCAATCCAACAGGATCGGTAAAAGATCGCGCAGCGCTTTACATGATTGAAAAAGCTGAAGCAGATGGTCTATTAAAACCCGGCGCAACGATTTTGGAGCCCACCTCAGGAAACACTGGCATCTCACTTGCGATGATTGCCAAACTTCGTGGTTATCAAATGATTTGCGTCATGCCAGAGAACACTTCAGTTGAGCGCCGCCAATTGCTCGAGATGTGGGGAGCGAAAATCATTTCCTCTCCCGCTGCAGGTGGATCTAATGAAGCGGTTCGAGTCGCGAAGGAATTAGCAAAAGAGAATCCGGAATGGGTTTTCTTATATCAATACGGAAATCCTGCAAACTCTGATGCGCACTTTCACACCACCGGCCCAGAACTTTTAGAAGATTTACCAACAATCACCCATTTTATTGCCGGGCTTGGCACGACTGGAACGTTGATGGGTACTGGGCGCTTTTTCAGAGAACATAAACCCGATGTCGAAATAATTGCAGCAGAGCCACGTTATGGTGAACTTGTTTATGGGTTACGTAATATTGATGAAGGATTCATTCCTGAACTATTTGATCCAAGCGTGCTTACGCGACGATTCTCTGTCGGCGCTCATGATTCAGTGAAGCGAGTACGACAGCTTCTTGATGAAGAGGGAATTTTCGCCGGGATTTCAACGGGCGCAATCTTGCATGCAGCAATTGGTATTGGCAATGAAGTTGCAAAGAGTGGCAAGAGTGCGGACATAGCCTTCATTCTCTGCGATGCAGGATGGAAATATCTCTCAACCGGTATCTATCACGGAGATATTTCTGAAGCCGAGGAGCGCCTAGAAGGGCAGCTTTGGGCTTAGGCTCATCCCATGGGTTCTCCGGTCACCGATCCGAACGCACCGATAGGTGTATTTGATTCGGGCGTTGGTGGATTGACTGTGGCCCGCGCGATTCTCGATCAACTTCCTAATGAGCCAATCCTGTACGTCGGCGATACCGCGCGCGGACCTTATGGACCACGTCCACTAGCAGAGGTACGTTCCTTTGCGTTAGAGATTATGGATAATTTGGTTGCCCAGGGCGTAAAAGCGATTGTGATCGCCTGTAACACAGCAAGCGCTGCGATGTTACGAGATGCTCGTGAACGTTACACAATCCCAGTTATTGAAGTTATTCAGCCTGCAGTCAGACGAGCAGTCGCTGCAACGCGCAACGGGAAAGTTGGCGTCATTGGTACGCAGACAACTATCGATTCCCGCGCATATGTTGATGCGTTCGCCGCTGCCCCACATTTGCACATTACTTCGGTGCCCTGTCCGCTCTTTGTCTCCTATGTCGAGCGTGGTGAAACTTCGGGGCAAGAGATTCTGAAAATCGCGCAAGGATATTTGAAGCCGATCATTGAGGCGGAAGTGGAC
>CAMAPN010000024.1 GCA_945860275.1 Bifidobacterium breve | reverse complement strand
ACGACAGAGTCGGTGCTCACTCCTCGTTTGCCAGGGTGAGCTGCGATGCTCGCCCAGTGCACATGATGGCGCGCTTCCCACAGTTTGCGACGCGCTCCTTCATCGGTAGTCCATTCGAATTCCGTGCCACCAAATTCAGCGACGATCTCTTGGGTAGAGCGCGCATCTTCTTCGACACCCTTTGGGCTCCCGTGGAATTCAAAGAAAAGCGTAGGGCTCTCGGGAAGCGATAAATTAGAGTAAGAATTGATGTTCTTGATGCAATTAGGATCGAGAAATTCACATCGTGCAATTGCGATACCCGAGCGTACGATTGCAGTTGCAGCCTCAACTCCTGCTTGGAGATTCGGAAAGCGCGCGATTGCCGAAGCCATTTTTTCTGGAGTGCCATAGAGCTTGAGCGTGAGTTCAGTGATGACCGCAAGTGTTCCTTCAGAGCCAACTAACAAGCGGGTGAGGTCATAACCTGCAGATAATTTGCGAGTACCACGGCCGACGTGAATAACATCGCCGTTAGCAAGCACTGCCGTGAGCGCAAGGACATTATCTCGCATCGAGCCGTATCGCACAGTTGTTGTGCCTGCAGCACCAGTAGCCGCCATCCCGCCAAGAGTTGCATCTGCACCTGGATCAACTGAGAAGAAGAGTCCATGTGGTGCAAGTTTTTCGTTGAGTGCAACGCGATGTACTCCTGCTTCAACGCGCACCATTAGATCATCTGGACGAATCTCGAGAATTTTGTTCATGCCGGTCAGGTCCAGTGAGATGCCACCATAGAAAGCGAGAATGTGTCCTTCGAGTGAAGTTCCTGCTCCAAACGGGATAACCGGAATGCCTTCGTTATTGCAGTACATGAGAATTGCAGACACTTCTTCAGTAGTTGCTGGGTAGACAACCGCATCGGGAAGCACTGCAGGCCATGCAGATTCATCGTGACCGTGTTGCTCTAATGCTGCTTGGGATGTGTTGACGCCACCACTGGCTAACCCCTTGAGATGCTCAATGTGCGCATCAGTCAAGGTAAACCTCTGGTACTCCGTCGCAATATCCGTCATGGGGTAAGCCTAAGGGATGCATCTCCAGGAGGCTTGCCATAGTGTTTACCTCATACATCAAGGAGGCAGTCCGATGAGCGAATATGTGCCAGGAGCGTGCAATATCGGTTCACGCGAGATTATGCGCAGGCGAGCTGTAGGTATTGCGGCCTTAGTCTTCGCGCTCATTTCGGGATACACCTTGCTCGCAGCAGATGATCTCGCCCGTTCCGCGCGCTGGGGCATCTTCTTCCCACTTTTCGTCTCCGCTATCGGTTTCATCCAGGCTCGCAATAAGTTCTGCATGGCCTATGGATTAGCTGGCACCTTCAACTTTGGGAAAATTGGTGACATGGAGCGCGTCTTCGATGCGGAGAGCAAGAAAGTCGACCGTCGCAAAGCAATTTCAATTGTGGTGCAGTCCGCTTTAATCGCAGCTCTCGCTACTGCGCTCTTTGCATCGCTTCCGTAATAGCTACTTGAGCTCTATCTGGATCGAGAAAGTATGCGATTCACCTGGTTGCAAATAAGAAGCTCGATCCTGTTCCACTGCGCCAATTAAACGCGTTCCAGGTGGCACTGAAGCAGGTTCGAGCGCGGTAATCCTCGAACGTCCGTTAAATGGGAACATGTCAGCGCCATTTTCTTGCCAGTACCAAAGATGTGGGAACTCCTTCGGATCCCATGAGGCACGTGTGCGCTGTCCGAAGTCCGGGTTATGCCATTCAATCCATCCCTCGCTATCTCGAAGGATGTAGACCAAACGTGCCTCCTTGTCCATATTTCGATTGCGGATATTGATTCCATGTGAATTCATATCTTTCCATTTGAATTCACCCGAGTATCCCTCTTGTACGTAATCATGAAATTTCCACACGGTTTCCTCTGGGCCTTTGACCTCCCCATTGTCTGAACCTCGATACGCAATATGTTCTACTTTAATAAAAGGTTCGACTACGGAACCAACATTTTTGATAGTGGTAGTCACGTTTAGAACTGGAAGATCGCTCTCGAGGTGTGCAACTCGATTCACGTGTAGCGAGTCGAAAATCGTGACATCGTGCGTGATTGCATTCGAGGTTTTACTCACCAATCGCCAAGGAAGAATTGAACTATCGCCATGGAAGCTATGGTGTCGACCTCCGACGTCACATTCTTTATCGGCGCTCGGGGTCAGCAGTTGCCATCCTCCACGGTAGCGGGACATCCAATAGTGCTCGCTCTCACCGTGAGGGTACTCAATTGGGAGCTCTTCAATGTCATCAAATTCATACCAGGCGAGGACGTTTGCATCTTTATCGAATGACTTCCCAATGTGGGTGATGGTGCCACCTCTGGTCAGATCAATCTTGATGGCAAGAGCCGAAGTGGCGAGTTCAACGATTTCGTTCATATATGAATGGTACTAACAGCGGCCCTAGACGGCTAGCCTCAACTATTCGCGATAGATTTTGGGCCGTGACCGCAGAGTGGGAAGACGTCAGAGAGGAGATTGTTCAGAGAATCTCTGACGATAGTAATTTTGTACGCGCTGTATTTTCAGGAAGAAGAAGGAATTTTCAACCATCAGCAGAAAGAATTGATGTAAAGCCAGTTCTGTTGAAAGAGAGATTATTGCTCCAACTTACCTGGTTGGATGGAACGAAGAATCTCACAAAGAATATCTCTTTCAATGAATTTCGAAATTTAGCGCTGCTCGAGGAAGGGTTCTCAAACTTTCTTGTTGAATCTAGAACAGAGAGTTTTGAAGTACGCATTGGAAAACGAGGGCAAGTTTTTAGGAAAATTTCTAGAGGTCAATTCACTCCAAATTACGAGCATGACCATACAAAGAACCGTATCCTCGAGGAGAACGACCCGTTTCTGCGTGCCGTAGGTATCTCAGATATCTCTGGTCGGGTGAAACCCTCTATGCGCGATAAATATCGGCAGGTAGAAGAGTTCCTTAAAATTCTTGAGCGAAGCGCTGCGCGGCTCTTGGATTCAAAGAGTGAGATTCGGATGGTCGATCTCGGCTGTGGTCATGCTTACCTAACCTTTGCAGCTTTTCGTTTCTTCCAACTCCGTGGGCGACAGGTGAATTTTGTAGGTGTTGATATACGAGAAAGCTCGCGGATTCGGAATGAAAAGATTGCCGTGGAACTCGGAATCGAACAACACGTAACGTTTTTAGCGAGTGAGATTCGTGAATTTCGTGACGAAGAATTTGAGATAGCAATTGCCTTGCACGCTTGCGATACCGCTACTGATGATGCGTTGGCGTGGGCCATAAATAATGAAGTAGAAGTTGTTCTTGCTGCGCCATGTTGCCATCACGACCTGCATAAACAAGTGAAAGATTTTCCACGAGATATTGGGATCATCTCGCGAGATGGCATTCTTGCTACTCGCCAATTGGATCTTCTTACCGACGAATTACGCGCTCAGATTTTGCGGATTAGTGGATACAAGACTGAAGTTTTCGAGTTTATTTCTGGAGACCACACTGCTCGAAATCTCATGATTAGGGGAGTGCGAAGTGCGAAAGCCGATCACGCGATAGAACTGCGTGAGTATCGCCACATTTGCAAGGCATGGGGGGTCGCACCAGCACTGGAAGCGCGCCTTAAATTGGGCGTCATTCCAGGCAGCGACTAGAGTTCACCTGTGTCGGTAGCGGGAAAATCACGGGCTCTTATTGCGCTAATGAAGCTGCGCGTGGTCGAGCTTCTGCTGGTCTCTACGTTGCCAGCCATGGTGTTAGCACAAGGCGGCATACCAGATTTAACCCTCACTTTGGCAACGTTAGTTGGTGGATCGTTGGCAGCAGGATCGGCTAATGCATTCAACCAAGTGCTAGAGCAAGACCTTGACATTGAAATGGGGCGAACAAGCAAGCGCCCTCTGGTAATGGGCGAACTCACCACACGAACCGCAACAGTTTTTGCTTGTGTAACCAGCCTAATTTCACTTGCAATCTTCTGGTTCTTCACGAACGCGTTGGCAACCGTATTAACGCTTATTGCAATTGCTTTCTATGTCGGCATCTATACCGCTGTATTGAAGCGACGTACTTCGCAGAACATAGTGTGGGGGGGTATCGCAGGTTGCATGCCAGTACTCATTGGATGGGCCGCCGTGCGGGGCTCACTCTCCTGGAGCGCTTTTGCACTCTTCATGGTCATCTTCTTCTGGACGCCGCCGCATTTCTGGGCTCTGGCCATTAAATATAAGGATGATTATTCAAAAGCAAAGGTACCGATGTTGCCCGTGGTGGCTGCCGAGCACATTGTTACCCGCCAAATGGTGGCGCACTCACTAGGGATGATTGCATCATCGCTCGCGTTAGGTTTACTCGCCGGCTTGCCGCTTTGGTATTTCATCATCGCGAGCGTGCTTGGAATTTATTTCCTGATCATCGTTCTTAGATTACGAAGTGGGCTTGAAGCGGAGCGAGGAAAAGTTGCCGAACGTATCTTCCATGGCTCTATTTCGTATCTGAGCGTGCTCTCCCTCGTTATTGTTTTGGCTGTGCTTTTTTAGTTCGCACCCAGGTAACAACACCGATTAATCCCACGAGCACAAGCAAAGATCCTTCGATTAGAAACATGTTAAGGAAGGTTTGCGCCACAATTGGCGCTGCAGAATTAACTAATGGATCGGTAGTTGATTGTGCCGCAGCTTTAACTCCTGAAGTTGCACCGAAGAATAGAATGAGCAAGAAAGAGCCGATTGCAGCAAATTCCCAGCCAATGATGCCAACAAAGGAATTTTTGCTTCGGGAATATTTCGCCAATCCGGCTATAGAGAGCGCCAAGAGTACAAAGAACACGAAAACTGCTATCGCTAACCCAGATTTCACGGGCGCAAGATTTGGTGCGCTCCCAGAATCTTCAAGAGTGATGGGTTCGATGGCAGTCACATCCACATCGTCTATTTTGAAGGTCGGATCTACTGAAGCCATCGATTCAAGTATTGGTGCGATGAGAGCGCTCACATCTACTTTGGCATTCTTGGTCTCTCCAGTGTAGAAACCGTAAACCTGATTAATGATTCTTTTCGTTTCGGCACTAATTTCGGGATTTGCCAACGCATCAGCCACCACTTGCACTAGCTGATCTCGTTTTTCATTGATGACAGCTTGCACTTCGGCGTCTGCATCAGATGTGACTTGGTCAATGAGTTTTTCGGCAACCCCTGTTCGAACTTCGGTATTTGCGATCAATGTCGTTGCTACGCCCTCTGCGCCTGCACTTCGTCCAACGGCCCACCAGCTGCCAAAGCAGAGCGTGAAGAAAATGAGGAAGATTGCTGTTGTTGCCGCGCAGAGCCGGCTAAGGCCAATTTTTCCGCTGTACAGCCCAGTGTTAGTTGCCATATTGCTAAGAGTAGGTGGAATCTGCGCGGCAGAGCCAGAGGGGTGGAATCCTGCTGCGCGTCGCTTCGGTTAGGCTGTACCCGTGTCTAAAGTCCTCGCCTCGCTCCCAGTTGGAGAGCGAGTTGGAATCGCTTTCTCTGGCGGTCTTGATACCTCCGTTGCGGTGGCCTGGATGCGCGCAAAAGGGGCGGTGCCATGCACCTACACCGCTGATCTAGGCCAGTACGACGAACCGAATATCGACGCTGTACCTGGGCGCGCCCGTGAATATGGCGCCGAGGTGGCTCGTCTGGTTGATTGTAAGAGCTCTCTTGTCGAAGAAGGCTTGGCCGCAATCGCGTGCGGTGCCTTTCATATTCGCTCGGGCGGAAAGCAGTACTTCAACACCACACCACTTGGTCGCGCTGTCACTGGAACGCTTCTAGTCCGCGCGATGCTCGATGACCATGTATCGATTTGGGGAGATGGCTCGACATACAAAGGTAATGACATCGAAAGGTTCTATCGCTACGGATTGTTAGCCAATCCTCAACTTCAGATTTACAAACCATGGCTCGATCAGGATTTTGTAAGGGAGCTTGGCGGGCGCAAAGAGATGTCCGAGTGGCTAATTGCAAATAAATTGCCATATCGCGACAGCGTCGAGAAGGCTTATTCCACCGATGCAAACATCTTGGGTGCGACTCACGAAGCGAAACAATTAGAGAACCTGGATGTATCTATCGAAATCGTCCAGCCAATCATGGGCGTGCAATTTTGGAATCCTTCAGTAAAGATTGAAAGTGAAGATGTCACAATTGATTTCTATCAAGGGCGACCAATTGCTATCAATGGTAAGAAATTCGATTCAGCAGTTGATTTGATGCGCGAGGCAAATGCCATCGGCGGACGACACGGTCTCGGTATGAGTGATCAAATCGAAAATAGGATTATTGAGGCGAAGAGCCGCGGGATTTACGAGGCCCCTGGCATGGCGCTCTTTTTCATCGCATATGAGCGTCTACTTTCAGCGATACATAATGAAGACACCATTGCGAATTATCACGCTGAGGGTCGACGTCTAGGTCGCCTGCTTTATGAAGGTCGCTGGTTAGATCCGCAGGCGCTCATGCTCCGTGAATCTCTCCAACGATGGGTGGCAAGTGCTATTACGGGGTCAGTGACGCTTCGACTTCGACGCGGCGATGATTTCTCAATTATCGATACCTCAGGTCCGCACTTTAGTTATCACCCCGAGAAACTCTCCATGGAACGAACCGAGCGCGCTGCCTTCGGCCCTAATGATCGAATTGGTCAATTGACGATGCGCAATCTTGATATCGCTGATACGCGTGCGAAACTTGAACTCTATGCAGAACAAGGGCAATTAGGAGCAGGTGATTTCACGTTAGTTTCAGAGATCGAGAGGCCAAAAGAGTGAGGAACTCCTTTTTGGCTTAGGCGGAACTGAATTGAACAAAAAAGGAGAGAGATGTCGCTATTTGAGGAACAATTAACACAAGTTAAATCACGCAAAGGTTTCATAGCTGCCTTGGATCAAAGTGGCGGCAGTACGCCGAAAGCACTCAAGCTTTATGGCGTTGAGGAGAACCAATACAACGGTGAGCAAGAGATGTTTGATCTCGTGCATGCGATGCGCACTCGGATCATTAAAAGCTCAGTTTTCACCAGCGAACGAATTCTTGGCGTAATCCTCTTTGAAATGACCATGGATCGAGAGATTGATGGCATGGGAAGTGCAGAGTTCCTCTGGCAGAAGAAAGGCATTGTTCCTTTCCTAAAAGTGGATAACGGTCTTGCTGAGGAAGTAGATGACGCTCAAGTGATGAAGCCAATTCCACAACTCTCCACTCGAATTTCAAGCGCGTTGGCTCACGGCGTTTTCGGGACCAAGATGCGTTCAGTCATCAAATTGGCAAACGCCAAAGGCATCGATGCAGTTGTGGCGCAGCAGTTCGAATTTGGTAAGCAGATTCTCGCTGGAGGGTTGATGCCGATTATCGAACCTGAAGTTGATATCAAGAGTTCAGAAAAGGCTCAATGCGAGGAGCTACTTCGAGCATCCATCATTCGTGAGCTCGACAAGTTAAGCGGAGATCAACAGGTGATGTTGAAGTTAACGCTTCCTAATGAGCCGAATTTCTACAGGGTGTTGGTTGATCATCCACGAGTGCTACGTGTGGTTGCGCTATCTGGTGGGTATTCGCGAGATGATGCCAACGCCATGCTCTCCAAGAATGATGGCGTCATTGCAAGCTTTTCGCGAGCTCTTACTGAAGGGTTAAGTGCGCAGCAGAGCGATGCCGAATTCGACAAAGTACTCGATCACTCTATTGAAGGAATTTACCAAGCGTCTATTTAGTGGGCAGCGCTTTCAATAACTGAGTGATAACTATGTTCTCTTCGCCAGCTTGAAGTGAGTCGGGGCTGATCCAAATCATCCGCCTTGAGTCATGTACTACTTCAACGATGGGATCAAGACTTTGAAGTTTCGAAATGATCTCAAGTGCATTTGGATTACTTAATTGGATGGCAATCCGCGGCGTGGGTTGGCCGGCTTCATTAACATCATCTCTCCAGATCTTGCATGCGGTTTTGCCGTTGAGCGCCTCGAACCACGCATCTACGGTCTTGCTCCATCGTTGCCAATCAGCGCCATGATCTTTAGCGAGGTATAACTCGATTGCAGTCATTAATCCAGCGATTTCCTCTTTGCTCGCCTTGAAACCGCGACCGAGTCGGGCGTAGGGCGCAGCATTAACGCGGATGGCTTCGATGAATTCTCGCTTTCCAACGACCAATCCACTTGATTGCGGACCGCGAAGGGCTTTTCCACCACTAAATATCGCAAGGTCGGCGCCCATCTCGTGAGTGAAGTGCCAGAGATTAGTGACAGGCGGAAGTTGTGCAGCTGCATCGACGATGACTGGAATGGAATACTTTTGAGCAATCTCAACAGTTCTCTCCAGTGAGAGCGCAGGTCCGGCTAGATGCGCACCAGCGCAGAAGAAGATTGCCGAAGTGTATTCGTTGATTTTTGCTTCTAGTTGATAGTCAAAAGTTTGGATTGCATCTCCGACAGTGACTAAATCTGAGCCCGCAACTCTTATATTTGAATCATAGGGAATGCGATGACCGGTATACATAATGACTTCAGATCGCTTGGCATTTCCATCAATGATTTTCTGAATTTCTACTAAATCTCCACGAGTTCTACAGGCAAGAATAGAAAGCACGATTCCAGCGGCTGCTCCAGTTGTGATGAACGCGCCTTCATTCTTGGTTAGTGAGGCTATTCGCTCACCAGCTTTCTGCTGCAACTCATGGAGTGAGATAAATGATTTCGCCGCATCATTCATGGCTTGCAAGACTTCAGGCGCCATCAGCGAACCACCGAGCGCTGTGTAGCACGCTGCTGCATTGATGCGAGTCTTGATACCAAGTGTTTCGTAGATGCCCATCAAAAACCTCTCAGATGTCGCTGGTGGCAATGCAGGCATCTAGACTATCAAGCAAGTCTCTTCTAGGGTTATGTCATGAATGAAGAAGTCATTCTTGAAAAGTGGGATTCGGCGAACAGCAACAAGAATCGAGTCTTCGCCGCAGTATTTGCCCATTCTGACGACTTAGCAATTCTTGCCGGTGGCCTGACAATGAAGCTACTTGCTGAGGGTTACACCGGTTATTTCATCAAGACTACTAATGATGAGATGGATTCCTACGATTTATCAATGGCAGAAACTGTTTATCGTCTCTATAACGAAACGATCGAAGTGACAGAGTTTCTTGGGATAAAGAAAATGTTTTCTCTAGATTACAAAAACCATTATTTAGAGCATGGACAACTCTCTGAGATTCGCCATAGGTTGATTACGCTCTTTCGTTTCTTGCAAGTGGATACTGTGATTTCGTTCGATCCTTGGGGACATTATGAGGAGAATCCTGACCACTACATTACAGGTCACGCAGTGGAGCAGGCTTGCTGGATGGCTGGCCGTCACCTTGATCTGCCTGAGCTACAAGAGATTGGCTTAAAACCCAAATTTGTTACTAGAAAATATCTGATTGCTCGTGGACCTCAATTAATCAATAGGGTTGTTGATATAACTCCAGTAATAGAGAAAAAGTTTGCAGCAATTAAAATTCATCGGACTCCACTAGATAACATGCTTCGAACTCATCGCGACTTGCATCCTGGCATCGAAATAGACGAAGACTCGTATATTCGGCGTGAATTTCTCAAGGAAGCAGATTCAAAGTACGGTGTGAAATACATTGAGTCGTATCACTACATAGACGAGTACTCGTCCGAAATTCGCTGAGCACGTGGCAAATTAAGGAACGTAGTAAACGATATCCCCAACGAGAGCCACGTTTTCTTTTGGTAAAGCCATATCAGCTGGACCGTTTATCACTGCGCCAGTTCGTTGATTAAATCGTGAGTTGTGCCAGATGCAGACAAGTGAGCTACCAGACAATTCCACTGGGCCTCCAGCGTGGGTGCAAATTGGTTTGAGCGCCACAAAATTCTTCTCGTCGATACGAGTAACTAACACAGCTGTAGTGATGCCGTTCTTTGGGAATGTGGCTGCAGTCGTTGCGCCGATAGCAAGATCAGAAGCTGTGAGATTTTTGCCCGCGACCGTGAGCGCCTTCGCATCAGCTGGGACAGTAACTCCTGATGGAGAAGACGACGGTGTCGCAGTAGCGCTCGGGGTCGAGGTTGGCGTTGATGAGGCAGTCGCGCTTGGCGAGGGTGAGGGCGAAGGCGATGCTGATGGGGTGGATTTTGCGACAGGTTTTGCGGGTGCTTTCTTAACAGGCGCCTTCTTTGCAGGTTTCTTGACGACCTTCTTCGCGGGTGGCTTCTTGGCAGCAAGGGCTCGCTCACCAATTGCGATTGCAGAGAGCACACCTGCAAGTATCGAAATGAATTTTCGGCGACCAGTTAGCTTTGGTTGATGTGAGTGAATATCCATGGTTACCCAATCAATTCCTTTCGATTGCTCCGTACGGAGGTATGCGTACACCGTAAGTTCTCGCCTGCTTCACCGCAAGCGGAGCAGAGGAGAATCAGCTCATTGCAGGCAGACTCAGCGCAGTTATAAAAGTCTTTGGTGGGCGTCGCACACTTCTCGCAGGTGCCGATCACTTTGCTCGATTTGCTGAAATCAATGGTCATCCGATTGTCGAAGGTGTAAAGCGAGCCTTCCCAGAATCCGTCGTCCTTGTACTTGTCACCGTACCGAACAATTCCGCCTTCAATTTGGTAGACCTCTTGGAAGCCACGGTTCTTCATCACCGCAGAGAGAATTTCGCAGCGAATGCCACCCGTGCAGTAGGTGACAATTGGTTTATCCTTTAAGTGGTCATACTTTCCACTTTCAATCTCTGCAACAAAGTCATGTGATGTCACGGTATCGGGGACCACTGCATTCTTGAACTTACCTATTTTTGCTTCAAACGCATTTCGGCCATCAAAGAAAACAACTTCCTCACCACGTTCTTCGACTAGTTTGTGCACCTCTTTGGGCTTTAGATGAACACCACCATTCACTACGCCATTGATATCAACCTTAATCTCTTCAGGGTGTCCAAATGAGACAAGCTCTTTCTTCACTTTTACCTGAAGTCGTGGGAAGTCATTTCCCGTTCCGTTAGACCATTTGAAATCTATTTTCTTGAACCCAGGATATTGGCGCGTGGCTTTTACATATTTCTTGAGCGCTTGCATTTCGCCACCAAGCGTTCCGTTGATGCCATGTGGTGAAATCAAAATGCGGCCTTTGAGCCCCAGCGATTCGCAGAGGGTGTGTTGCCAAAGTTTCACCGCATTTGGATCGGTGACAGGAGCAAACCCGTAGTAGAGGATGACCTTTTGGAGTTCCACGCGCCTATCGTAACAAACGAAATAAAGCCTTTATTTTCCTTCATGCAGCACGAGGTACTCCCGGACTCTGCTCCACTGGTAGACGAGATAGACCGGAATCGCGATATCAGTGAGGATAAAGACTGGGTAAATGATCAGGTATCCGAGGTAACTTTCACCGGTTTCGGAGTAGACAACGACTTGTGAAATTAGAACGGAGATGGGCCACCAGAGAGCAGTAATTGGAATGTATCGAAGCGCCCTTGTGTAACCAGCAGAGACTGCAAAGAGTGTTAAGGGTGAAAGGATGGCTGCGACTAACCATCCGATTAAGCAGAGCCATAATGTCACCTGCCTAACAAATTCTTCGCTCTCCCATGGTTGAAACCAAAAGAAATCCGTGTAGGTGAATATCACAGACCAATAAGTCACAAAAACCATGACCGCAATTCCACGAAGGTGAAATTTATGTGCTGCTCTAATTTCATGTACTTCTTCTTCGCGTTCAAGCATCTCACTAATCACTCACGTTCATTTATAATGGTTGATATTCGTGAAAACGGATGTGCGTCGTGACGGGCTCGAACCGCCGACCCGGTGATTAAGAGTCACCTGCTCTACCAACTGAGCTAACGACGCAATTACCAGACGCAGGGAAGTGACGTCGGGAGAGGCCAATCTACCCTTCCCGCAACTTTCCCCAAAACCAACATTTTTTTTATTGAGTTGGGGTTACCCCATATTTCACTGCACATTTGGGGAATCGCCGAGACTTGCTACTTGTGGGCCTTTTTCTCGGAGGCATACACTCTCGTCAGCAGAACCCCAACGATTAGTTTGGAGTATCAATGACAGAAGCACCTCCACCTCAAAATCCAGGAGCCGGCGCACCCCCACCGCCTCCTCCTCCTCCAACAAACATTGCACCTCCTCCACCGCCACCTCCTGCTCCTCCAGCAGATTTCGGCGGCGGCACTGGTGGTCCAGGAATGCCTCCACCACCTCCAGGAAACTTTGGTGGTCCAGGAATGCCTCCACCACCTCCAGAAAACTTCGGTGGACCAGGAATGCCTCCACCGCCTCCAGGAAACTTCGGTGGACCAGGAATGCCTCCACCACCTCCAGGAAACTTCGGTGGACCAGGAATGCCTCCACCACCTCCAGGAAACTTTGGTGGACCAACTGCACCGGGAATGGTGCAAACTGCTGGGGGCGCATGGATCGCTCCACCTAAAGATGCGATGGGAAATAATCTTCCGCAAGATCAGGCGAACCAAACAATGGGCTTCGGCGGACCTAACGGTCCAATGGGCGGACCAATGGGTGGACCAGGAAACTTCGGCGGACCTAACGGTCCAATGGGCGGACCTGGTGGACCAGGCTTTGGTGGACCAATGGGTGGACCAGGAAACTTCGGCGGACCTAACGGTCCAATGGGCGGACCTGGTGGACCAGGAAACTTCGGCGGACCTAACGGTCCAATGGGCGGACCAATGGGTGGCCCAGGAAACTTCGGCGGACCTAACGGTCCGATGGGTGGACCTGGCGGACCAGGCTTTGGCGGACCAATGGGTGGCCCAGGAAACTTCGGCGGACCTAACGGTCCGATGGGTGGACCTGGCGGACCAGGCTTTGGCGGACCAATGGGTGGCACAGGAAACTTCGGCGGACCTAACGGTCCGATGGGTGGACCTGGCGGACCAGGCTTTGGCGGACCAATGGGTGGCCCAGGAAACTTCGGCGGCCCAATGGGCGCAATGGGTGACATGATGGGCAAGATGTTCGGCGGACCTGGTGGACCTATGGGTCCTGGTGGTTTCGGCGGACCTAACGGTCCAATGGGCGCAATGGGCGACATGATGGGCAAGATGTTCGGTGGACCTGGTGGACCAATGGGACCTGGTGGACCTATGGGTCCTGGTGGTTTCGGTGGACCAATGGGTCCAATGGGTGGCCCGATGATGGCTCCAAAAGGCGGATGGCAGAAAATGTCCGCAGAGGAAATTATGTCTGGCCGGAAGGATGATCCTTTCCGACCACCGGAGCCTCCAATGGAGCCACTACAACCGGATATGCAGGAAATCACCAAGGAAGTTTTCGGCGACAAAGTCGATGACTTGATGGGATTGATTGCACAAGCGGCAAATTCACGTCAAGGATTGAAACTAGTCCAGAACGTGCTCGGTGGAATTGTTCCTCGAGGTGGAAAAGATCTTCAACGGATTCTTAGTCAGGATGCGGACAAGATTGCCGACATGATCGGAAATGATCCTCGCATGTTTGACATGTTGATGCACAAACTTGGCGAGACAAAAGCCGGACAACAGCTTCAAGCTCTCTTGAAGAAGTCTCCTGAAGGAAAGGAACTCTTCGAGGAAGTTGAAGGCAGACTTGAAGAAGCCCTATCCGAATACAACGAAGAAGTTGCAGCATACGAGGAAGAGTTCACTCAATACGAGGAACAATTCCAAGATTGGCAAGACAATATGCAATCTGGAAACTTCGGTGGACCACAAGGTGGATTCGATCAAGGTGGAAACTTCGGTGGACCACAAGGTGGCTTTGGCGGACCAATGCCAGCATTTGGTGGACCACAAGGTGGATTCGATCAAGGTGGAAACTTTGGTGGACCACAAGGTGGATTCGATCAAGGTGGAAACTTTGGTGGACCACAAGGTGGAAACTTTGGTGGACCACAAGGTGGATTCGGCGGACCGACTACACCAGGAATGGTTCAGACAGCTTCAGGCGCCTGGATTGCTCCTCCGAAAGATGCAATGGGAAACAATCTCCCTCAGGATCAAGCGAATGCCGCGATGGGCTTCGGTGGACCACAAGCTGGGCCAACAGGTGGCGGTGGGTTCGCGCCTCCAGCAACTGAGATGCAGGCACCACTTCCGCCAGCTGCACCAGCTCCGGAAGCACCAGCTCCGGAAGCACCAGCTCCGGAAGCACCAGCTCCGGAAGCACCACCAGCACAGAACTAGTTCAGACTAGTAAGCGCTCCAACAGAGGGTGGCAATCTTCGCGATTGCCACCCTTTTCTTTTTGGCTA
>CAMAPN010000023.1 GCA_945860275.1 Bifidobacterium breve | reverse complement strand
AATCTTGCCGGCTCAGCCAATGTGACGACCGGCCAGATCTACTCTCGTGTGATCTCTAGAGAGCGCAGGGGTGAGTATTTGGGGGATACCGTCCAAGTGATCCCACACATCACTAATGAAATTAAAGAGCGAATGCGAGCGGGATCGGCCCCTGGTATCGATGTCATTATCACTGAAATTGGTGGCACCGTCGGCGACATCGAATCACTGCCGTTCCTTGAGGCCGCTCGGCAGGTCCGTCAAGATCTCGGGCGAGAACATGTCTTCTTTCTTCATGTCTCACTTGTTCCCTACATCGGACCATCTGGAGAATTGAAAACCAAGCCGACGCAACACAGCGTTGCGGCGCTGCGAAGTATCGGCATACAACCAGATGCGATTGTGCTCCGATCTGATCGAGAGATTCCAGAAGCGGTGAAGAAGAAAATTTCTTTGATGTGTGATGTCGATACAGAAGCGTGTGTTGCAGCATCTGATGCTCCGTCTATCTATGACATCCCTAAGGTTTTACATCGCGAAGGGCTCGATGCTTACGTAGTTCGACGGCTGGGAATGCCATTTCGAGATGTTGATTGGAGTGATTGGGACCAACTCCTCTCCCGGGTGCACCACCCGCAGCATGAGGTGACCGTGGCATTAGTGGGTAAGTATGTAGATCTTCCAGATGCTTATTTGTCGGTCACAGAAGCGCTTCGCGCAGGAGGTTTTGCGCATTCGGCGAAGGTGAATATCAAATGGGTTGCAAGTGACACATGCGCAACTGCTGATGGCGCTGCTCGAGAATTATCAGGTGTGGACGCGATTTGTGTTCCTGGTGGTTTTGGCGTGCGTGGATTAGAGGGAAAGATTGGCGCTCTCACTTACGCACGAGAGAAGAAAATTCCTACTCTTGGCCTTTGTCTAGGTTTGCAGTGCATGGTCATCGAAGGTGCACGTAATCTTGCGGGAATGGTTGGCGCGAATTCGGCAGAATTCGATGAAGGAGCGCAATTTCCTGTGATTGCCACTATGGCCTCGCAAGAGGATGTGATTCGCGGTGAGCGGGATATGGGTGGCACGATGCGCCTTGGCCTCTATCCAGCGCATTTAAAGGCAGGGTCAATCGTTGCCGCTCTCTATCAAAATGATGTTATTGAGGAGCGCCATCGCCATCGCTATGAGGTAAATAATCAATATCGAGAGGAATTAGAGAAGGCTGGCTTGGTTTTCTCCGGTTTATCGCCGGATAATCATCTCGTGGAATTTGTCGAACTACCAAAGTCTGTCCATCCGTTCTATGTGGGAACGCAAGCGCATCCTGAATTCAAAAGTCGCCCCACTAGGCCGCATCCACTCTTTGCGGGGCTCATTGCCGCTGCGATCGCTATCCGCGCTGGCGTTCATGCAGCATAAGTTTTAGCGAGAAGAAGGATTTGCCTGATGATTGTTGGTGCACCAAGAGAGATAAAAGCTCAAGAGTTTCGTATTGCCCTCACTCCAGATGGCGCCGCCGAATTAATTAAACATGGCCATCGCGTGCTTGTAGAAGTTGGCGGAGGAGAAGGCGCGGGGTTCACAGACGAGGAGTACCGACTAGCAGGGGCCGAGGTCATCGATAGCGCTGCTGAGATTTGGCGATTAAGCGAAATCATTGTGAAAGTAAAAGAACCACAATCTAGTGAGTATTCATTGATGCGAAAAGGGCAAGTGCTCTTCACCTATCTTCACTTAGCTGCATCAAAACCATGCACTGATGCGTTACTGAAAAGTGAAATTACCAGCATCGCCTATGAAACAGTTACGGAAAATGGGCAGTTGCCGCTGCTCGCCCCAATGAGTGAAGTGGCAGGTCGGTTAGCGCCTCAAGTGGGAGCACACGCGCTGCAAAAAGCCTCAGGCGGCCGGGGAGTGCTGTTGGGTGGAGTTCCAGGGGTTCGACCAGGCCGAGTGTTGATTTTGGGGGGCGGCGTCGCGGGTACGCAAGCTGCTCGCATCGCACACGGAATGGGCGCTGCGGTTCAAATTGTTGATCGCAATTTACTTCGCCTTAAACAATTGGAAGAACTTTTCAACGGTAAAATCGAGACGATCTACTCAACAGCCAGTGCAATAGAAGAATTAGCTATGCAAGCCGATCTGGTCATTGGTGCAGTATTGATAAAGGGCGATAAGGCGCCGAAACTTATTTCGAATGCTTTAGTTGCACGAATGAAACCAGGAAGTGTTCTTGTTGATATTGCCATCGACCAGGGTGGATGTTTCGAAGACTCTCGGCCAACAACTCATTCTGATCCCACGTTTCTCATTCACAAATCTCTTTTTTATTGCGTGGCGAATATGCCGGGAGCAGTACCGCGGACTTCAACGCTTGCGCTAACAAATGCGACGCTGCCATATCTCGTGCAGATTGCCAACAAGGGATGGCGGCAGGCTCTTGCCGATAGCCAACCACTGCAAGACGGTTTAGCGACACACGATGGCGTGTTGTACTCGTCGGAAGTTGGGCATGCGCTTGGAATGCCAGTTCGAGGCGTTCATGAACTCTTCGTTTGATTCTGCGCATATCGAACTTTTTCTCGATCACTTAACGGTCGAACGTGGTTTGTCTCGAAACACCCTGCTTGCCTATCGACGAGACTTGCACCGTTACGTGGATTTCCTCCAGCAAACAGGTAAATCACCTCTAAGCGCGAATGAACGTGATATCGAGGATTTCCTCATTTTTCTTCGAACGGGTTCGGAAACTTATCCTCCACTTTCTGCGTCATCTGCAGCCAGGTCGATTATTGCCGTTCGAGGTTTTCACAAATTCCAGGCGCGAGAGAGCCGCTCGATTGATCCCGCGGCTCACATTCATCCACCATCGCCCGGCAGAAGGTTGCCAAAAGCGCTGGCCATCTCCGAGATTGAAGGGATTATTGCTGGAGCGGGTTCTGGTGAAACTGCGCAATCGCTCCGGGATCGCGCGTTGATTGAAATGCTTTACGCGACAGGAGCGCGAGTAAGTGAAATTGTGTCTCTCGATATTGACGACATCAAGTTACCTCTGCAATCACTTCGATTATTTGGAAAAGGTGGAAAAGAACGAATTGTTCCAGTTGGATCATTTGCTGCCGAGGCAGTGAGCAACTATTTAGTCCGTGCTCGACCTGCGCTTGTTTTCGGCAAGAGTGAAAGCAAAGAACGTAAGTTGTTTCTTAATCTGCGAGGAACGCCACTTTCTCGTCAGAGCGCGTGGGAAATTGTGCGCAGGTGCGCAGTGCAAGGTGGCGTTTTCACCGAGCTCAGCCCGCACTCGCTCCGCCACTCATTTGCTACTCACCTTTTAGATGGGGGCGCAGATATCCGAACAGTTCAGGAGCTGTTAGGCCATGCAAGTGTGGCGACCACTCAGATCTACACCCTGGTCACAATCGACCGACTCCGCGAGGCCTATCTCCTGGCTCACCCGCGCGCGAAGTAGCCCCCCCGTTGGGGTGAGGGTTGCCGTCACGGTAACCAGACCTCTAGGCTCCCGCTACCGCAAAGAGAGGTTTCTCGCTTGAACGCTAAGTCGACAAAATCGAAAGCTTCAACTCAGCCTGCGAATTCTCGTGACGAAGATGTGGTTACGGTTCACGAGTTAATGAAAGGGCGAAGTAAGAGCATTCCCGCCGTAAAAAAACGTGATGCGAAAGATGGTCACGGACCCGCGAAGACGATTGCTGTTGTGAATCAAAAAGGTGGCGTGGGAAAAACCACCACCACGATTAGCCTCGGAGCGAGCCTTGCCGAATTGGGTCGTCGCGTTCTCCTCGTTGATTTTGACCCACAAGGATCACTCTCTATTGGTCTAGGAGTAGTTACCGATGAGCTTGAAAGCTCGATTTATAACCTACTTATGGATCGAAATGCCACGGTTGATGATGTGCTACTGAAAACGAGCGTCCCGGGAATGGATTTGATTCCTAGCGACATCATGCTCTCGGGAGCAGAGATAGGTTTGGTCAATGAAGTAGCTCGTGAGCAGACGCTCAAGAGAATTTTGGCCACAGTGGCGCCCGATTACGACGTCATCCTCATTGATTGCCAGCCCTCCCTGGGTCTTTTAACCGTCAATGCGTTGACCGCAGCTGATCTTGTGCTCGTTCCATTGCAATGTGAGTATTTCGCTCTTCGTGGCTTTAAATTGCTTAAAGAAATCACGAGCAAGATTCAAGAGCGACTAAATCCGGATCTTCGAATTATCGGAATTGTGGCGACAATGTTTGAGCGAACCGCCCACAGCAAAGAGGTTCTGGCGCGAATTTATGAGGCTTTTCCAGAGCAAGTTTTCGACACAGTAATTTCCAAGACTGTGCGATTTAATGAAACAACAGCAGCTGGCGAACCGATCACCAGCTATGCCTCATCATCGCCGGGGGCTGCTGCCTACCGACGATTAGCACGTGAGGTTATTTCACGAGGAGGAACAGCATGAGTCGAAGAGTGAGCTTGCCTGGTGCCGAAGAGCTATTTCGCACTACTTCTGCGACCCTTTCTGCAGTGCCTGCGCCAAGTGAAGAGCGCGAGGCGGAGATTAAGAGCGCAACTGGTAGCGCGCCAGTGCGAAGCGAGAAGCCAGCACCTGTGCGCACAACTGCTCGTCGTCGCGTCTCACGGAGCGCTTCTGCACCATCGGGGAGAGAGCGCCATGAAGAGAAAATTACTGTTTACCTCTCACCTGAAGAACTCTTTGATTTAGAGCAAGCGCGCCTGAGCCTTCGGGGAGATATGGGATTAGCAGTAGATCGCGGCCGAATAGTTCGAGAAGCGGTAGCGGTAATCGTCGCCGATCTGGAAGCAAAGGGAGAATCGAGCATTCTTGCTCGCAGACTTCGCGGCCAGTAATCAGATACCGTTCCACCTGTGATGGACACTCAGCAGGGATCGGTTGCACTTCCTGGAGCGCACCCGGAGCCGTCCTCTGGCGCTTCAACAGAGGGGCGAGTTCCCGGTTTCTCCATCAAATTAGAGAATTTTGAAGGGCCATTTGACCTGCTCCTTCAGCTGATTTCGCGCCACAAGATGGATGTCACCGAGGTGGCATTGAGCGTTGTCACAGATGAGTACATCGCCCATATCACTGCGCTGGAGGGGGCCTGGAAACTCGACGAAGCGACCGAATTTCTCGTAGTCGCGGCCACGCTATTGGATTTAAAGGCTGCCCGATTGCTCCCTTCGGGAGAGATCGATGATGAGGAAGATCTCGCCTTGCTTGAGGCTCGAGACCTGCTCTTTGCACGGCTACTGCAGTACAAGGCTTATAAAGAGATTGCGGCAACCTTTCAGGAGTGGATTGAGGCGGAAACTCACCGTTATCCACGGTTGGTTGCCCTTGATCCCAAGCTCGCTGCGCTCTTACCTGAGGTGTTGATTGGTGTTGGGGTGGAGCGTTTTGCCTTGCTCGCCACTAGAGCGTTGACCCCTAAAACTCCTCCGGTATTTAGTATTTCCCACCTTCACAGCCCTGCGGTGAGCGTCCGCGAGGAAGCTCAGCACGTAGTGGCCCATTTGCGCCGAGTAGGAACTGCCACCTTCCGTGCGTTAGTAGCCGATGCGAGCCATACCCTGGTAGTGGTGGCCCGCTTCCTCTCACTCCTTGAGCTCTACAAAGAGGGAGTACTCCACTTTGAGCAGGTAACCCCCCTCGGCGATCTCCAGATACGCTGGGTGGGTAGCGCTGAAGGCGATATTGCCGTAACCGACGAATTTGATCGTGATCCAGGCTCCTTAGATGCGCAAGAGGCGCAAGAGCAAGAGGCGCAAGAGGGGGAGAGTCAGGGTGAGTGATCGGACCATTGAGCGGGCGTTAGAGGCAATTTTGATGGTGGTGGATGAACCAGTTACGGAAATGTTGTTAGCTCAGGTATTAGAGGTTCCTACCGATGAGATTCACACCCGATTAAGCGCCCTTGCTGAGAGCTATAGCAAGCAAGAGCGGGGTTTCGAGCTTCGCCAAATAGCAGGAGGGTGGCGCTTTTACAGCCATCCGGAGGTTTCGAGCGCTGTTGAACGCTTTGTTTTGGAGGGCCAGCAAGCAAAACTTACGCAGGCCGCTCTTGAAACTCTCGCTGTGATCGCTTACCGCCAACCAGTTTCACGGGCGCGTGTTTCTGCCATCCGAGGGGTAAATGTGGAAGCTGTGATGAAAACGCTCGTCAATCGCGGTCTTGTGGAAGAAGCGGGAGTTGAAGGGGAGAGTGGGGCGATCCTCTATCAAACCACTTCATACTTCCTCGAACGATTGGGTATTGCCTCGTTGGATGAGCTTCCTGAATTAGCCCCACACCTACCGAATATCGATGCGTTAGACGCGGTACTAGACACGCTTACCGATTAACGTTCCAAGGGGAGAGAACTTCGCGTAATTGGCTAATCGGGGGAGGGCAATCTAGGCTCCCAGGTTATGGAGCAACGGTTACAGAAGGTCATTGCAGATGCTGGCGTCGCTAGTCGACGTAAAGCTGAGGAGTTAATCGTTGATGGGCGAGTTCGAGTCAATGGTCGAACGATTCGCGAACTTGGAACCAAGGTAGATCCAGAAAAGTCTGAAGTTGAAGTTGACGGTGAGGTAATAACACGCAAAATTTCCAAGATTTATCTTGCACTTAATAAACCTCGAGGAATTCTCTCCACCTTGTCAGACCCAGAGAATCGACCACATTTGGGCGATCTGCTCCAAGATCGCCATGAGCGACTTTTTCACGTCGGCAGGCTTGATAAGGAATCTGAAGGGCTCCTACTTCTAACCAACGATGGTGATTTGTCACATCGGGCTACGCATCCTTCCTTCTCACTCCCCAAAAACTACCTACTGGAGTTACGAGGCATGGTGAGCAAGGAGGTAGCCGAAGCTTTCCGCAGTGGCGTTGAGCTTGACGACGGGATGGCGAAAGTCGATAAATTAACAGTACTCCCTGGCCAGCCCGGACGAACTCTCTTCGATGTGGTGATCCACGATGGACGCAATCAGATACTTCGCCGCATGGCAGCAGCCACCGGTCTGACGATCGAACGACTTATTCGAATCGGCATGGGGCCCATCAAATTGGGGGAGTTAACTCCAGGAAAATGGCGCGAGATACAAGGTGCTGAACTGCTATCTTTACAAAAGGCTTTACAAATAAAGCAATAAATGGATAGTTCATAAATACCTATTAATCGGTATTTAAAGAATTCCCGTATTTTGCAAAAAATCGCTTTATTGACATAACAACGTTCCAAACAGCCACTTTGTTCTGCAAATTGTCTATTTATTAATATTAGACTGCTCATTTAGCTGTTGGTGAAATATCGATAAATATCTATGAACCAATTGGGTAAATACATATAAACCGTTTTATTAATTTAATATTTAAAATATAAAACAATATTTACCTTTTAGACTGGGAGCGTCTCGACCTAACTCCAACGCCGTCCCGTAGACTTGAGCAATGAGTATCCGTGCACTCCGAGGGGCAGTTCAACTTGCTGTTGACTCGAAAGAAGAGATGAACCGCGAAGTTCCTGCGCTACTGGAGGAGATGCTCAGCAGTAATGATCTGAGCGAGGCGGATCTTGTCTCGGTTCTCTTTACCGTTACCCCCGATTTAACCTCAGAATTTCCAGCTGCTGCCGCTCGAACCTTGGGCTGGAGTGACATCCCATTGATGTGCGCAGTAGAGATAGCGGTTGTGGGCGCTTTGCCACGAACTGTCCGAGTCTTAGCTCATGTCGAAAGCGCTAAACCTCGATCTGAGATAGCGCATATTTACCGTGGAGGAGCGAAAGCCCTCCGTCCGGATCTCACTCCATGAGCGCATTCTCCTCCGTGGAGGTTGTTGGGGGAGGTCTCATTGGTACATCTATAGCTTTGAAATTGGCTAAGAATGGCGTTCGGGTGCGGGTGCGCGACGTACTACCTGGGCACGAAAAAGTCGCAAACTCACTCCTCGGTAGCGCTTTATTGGCCTTTGAGGAACCGGTTGATTGTGTAATCGTGGCGATTCCCGTGGATGCTCTAGCTTCGGTCATTTCTGACGCTCTTATAAGTAATCCACACTCAATTGTTATAGATATCGGGTCTGTCAAGACTAAAGTTATACATGAAGTTTGGACAAATATAAAGAATTTGCCTAATCACGGCGAGCTGTTAGAGCGCTATGTGCCAACCCATCCAATGGCCGGCCGAGAGGTTACTGGGCCCGAAGGCGCCCGTTCAGACCTTTTTGAGGGGCGGGTTTGGGCGATCACGCCGCATACATCGACGTTACGGGCGAATATCGTGTTGGTGGCGGAAATGGTGGCGGAATTAGGCGCGATGAGTTGCGAACTCACACCAGAAGCGCATGATCGACAGGTTGCGATGACCTCGCACCTGCCGCAGCTTTTAGCCTCATTGTTGGCCAGCACGTTGCACTCGCCCATGGAATTAGCAGGGCAGGGGCTTCGCGATATGACGCGGCTTGCACACTCTGACGCGTTGATGTGGGCGCCTATTTTTGAAGGCAATCAAGAGGAAATTCTCCCGTTATTGGACGAGATTGTTAAATCGATAAATGATTTAAAAGATAAAAAGTTTAATAGAGATAGCGTTCTTGCTCTAATGAACCGGGGACTTGAAGGTGCGTCATTGGTACCGGGTAAACATGGCGGCGTTCCCCGAAATTATGGTGTGTTAAGCGTGGTGATTCCGGATCGTGCTGGACAACTTGCTGCGCTCTTTAATCATTGTGCAGAAGGAGAAATTAACATCGAGGATCTGCGCATAGAACATTCTCCGGGGCAGGAAACTGGTTTGATCACTTTGTATGTGAAACCAGGAGATTTATCGACTTTAAATAACCATTTGTCGATTCTCGGCTGGGACGTGACGGAGTTGTCGAAAGGTGTTTAGTTATTAAGTCGATTTAATTCTAAATTAGTAAACGAATATTCGAAGGGAGGCGAGATGGTTGTCGTTGCAATCGATGGCCCAAGCGGTGCGGGCAAATCAAGCGTCTCGCGCGCGCTCGCCCAAGCCTTTGATTGGGAGTACCTCGATACCGGCGCGCTGTATCGGGCGGTAACCCTGCTCCGACTTCAAAACGAGAATTCAGAGTTAGGAAACTTCGTTGATGGCTTACTTTCAAGCGCTCATTCGCTGACTTGGGTGGGTGATCCAGCTCAACCGCAAATGATCCTTAAGGGGGAGAACGTCAACGCCCTCATCCGATCGCAAGAGGTAACCGAACGTGTAAGTGAAATAGCTTCCCATCCGTTGGTTAGAGGTTATCTTCTGGATATCCAGCGCAAAATCATCAACAAGGCAGTGCAAGGGATTGTTGTTGAAGGGCGAGATATTGGAACCACTGTTTGGCCCGATGCGGAATTGAAAATCTTTCTCACTGCCGATTTAGCTGCGCGAGCTGCGCGGCGAAGTGCGGAGTTGGAGTTGGAGCAGGCAAATAGCGCTGGAGATGTCGGGCAATCATTGGCAAAGCGCGATGCAATTGATTCATCCCGTAGCTCTTCTCCGTTGCGCCAAGCTGACGATCAAATCGTCGTTGATGCGACGCATCTCACCCTCGCGGAAGTCGTTGCAGAGATATCAGGGAAGATTAACAAGCTTAGATTGATAGATGGCGGTCCATCTCATGACTGAAGTAAATAGTGAACTGCCAATAGTTGCAGTTGTTGGAAGACCAAACGTTGGTAAATCAACACTGATTAATCGATTGATCGGACGTCGAGAAGCAATCATCGAAGATCAACCAGGAGTCACGCGCGATCGTGTCAAATACGAAGCGCAATGGAATGGGCGAAATTTTATTGTGATGGACACCGGGGGATGGGAACCAGATCCAGATCCGGTTTCGATCAATGCTCAGGTTTCAGCGAGCGCAGAGTTTGCTATTCGCGAAGCGGATCTCATTTTATTCATTATCGATATTTCAGTTGGTGCTCTCGATGAAGAGGTAGCTCTGGTGAATGTCATCCGCAAGAGCGGCAAACCAGTAATTTTGATTGGCAATAAAGCAGATTCACCTGAGATCGAGTTAGCCATTCATGAATTGTGGCAACTAGGTTTAGGCGAACCCATTCCAGTATCTGCGCTACACGGAAGAGGCAGTGGCGATTTACTAGATCTAGTTGTTGCTGCACTTCCAGAACGCCGCGCAATTGAAGAGTTTGACCAAATTCGCCGAGTGGTTCTTCTTGGCCGTCCCAATGTAGGCAAGTCGAGTTTGCTTAATTCATTAGCCGGCGAAACTCGCGCAATTGTTGATTCAGTGGCCGGCACCACTCGAGATCCGATCGATGAGGAACTTGAATTTGGGGGAGAAACATGGCGCTTTATCGACACAGCTGGAATTCGAAAGCATGCGCATCAAGCTAGTGGAACTGAGTATTACGCAATGCTTCGCACGGAAACTGCTCTCGAGCGAGGCGAAGTAGCAATCTTGGTGATAGACGCATCCGAACCAATTGCAGAACAAGATTTGCGCATCATGTCGAAAGTGGTGGACTCAGGCAGAGCGCTCGTGATTGCCATGAACAAATGGGATCTAGTGGATGAGGATCGGCGCGAGGCGCTAGAGCGCGAGAAGGAACGCGAACTCAATCAAGTTGAATGGGCAGAGCGAATAAACATTTCTGCAAAAACTGGCTGGCATAAAGATCGCCTAGCCCCAGCGCTGCGACGTGCGCTTGAGGGATGGCAAATGCGTATTCCCACCTCTAAATTGAATTCATTTCTTGGCGCACTGATATCGGCAACGCCGCCACCTGTGCGCGGTGGAAAGCAGCCCAAGATTCTCTTCGCTACCCAACCAAGCACTTGTCCACCGCGCTTTGTAATCTTTGCTAGCGGTTTCTTGGAACCCTCATACCGTCGTTTCATCGAACGGCGTTTGCGTGAAGAATTTGGTTTCGCTGGGACTCCAGTTGAAGTCTCTGTTCGTATCCGAACATAAAGCAGCTTTCGAAAATTAACGATAGAAATTAAGAGGATGGTTAGAAGTAATCTGCTGAAGTGCGTAGACTATTGAACGCAAAACCGGGACGTAGCGCAGCTTGGTAGCGCACCAGGCTGGGGGTCTGGGTGTCGCAGGTTCAAATCCTGTCGTCCCGACGTGAAAAATAATCATGGAGGTCGTCGCGCCGCAGGCGCTACTTCTTCAAATCTCACGCTGCCAAATGCCATAACCATTTTGCGAGCGTTCGGTATCCCACTTTTTTTGTGGACCTTGTTCTCTGGTGATCGCGATCTGTGGGCAATTCTCATTTTGATTGTCGCCGGGGCCAGCGATTATCTCGACGGTAAATTAGCTAGAGCGCTCAATCAATACTCGCGTCTGGGCGAATTACTCGACCCTCTCGTCGATCGTCTCTACATTGCCGCAGTGCTAATCGGCCTAACTATCCGGGATGTGATTCCCCTCTGGTTGCTTCTTATCCTGATCGCGCGCGATTTAATACTTGCCACCACGTTGCCCGGGCTTTACCGGATAGGAAAAGGACCACTACCGGTAACTTTTCTCGGCAAAGCGGCTACTTTGAATCTTCTTTATGCCTTTCCGCTCTTACTTCTTGCGCAGCAAAATGGCGCGGCGGCCACCGTGGCGGGCATTTTTGCCACCGCCTTCGCTGGCTGGGGGGTGCTCCTTTATCTCTTGACGGGAGCCCAATATCTCCTGGAAGCGCGCTCGCAGATCCGCGGAGCTAGCGATACGGTAACGCCCTAGTTATTTGGAGAAGGAGCGCTTCGGAGATGAGTTCGATACCCGCACATTTGAAATACACATCCGAACATGAGTGGGTGGAAGTTATTTCTCCGGAAAGTATTCGCGTTGGCATCACCGATTTCGCTCAACACGCACTCGGCGACATTGTCTACGTGCTTACACCAAAAGTTGGTGAACAGGTTCGCGCAGGTGGGGTATGTGGGGAAGTCGAATCAACCAAAAGCGTCAGTGAGATTTATGCCCCGGTCTCGGGACAGATTTCTGCAATCAATGATGCGGTCGTGGAAAACCCGGAGTCGATTAACTCTTCTCCCTACGGCACGGGATGGCTTTTTGAAATTTCATCCGTTTCACCAGCGGAGATCACCGCGCTCCTTGATAGCGTCACTTATAGCGCACTGATTGCCGCCGAATAGAGCCAATTCACCGCAGCTCTGCCCATTCCACTCATGCCGGCGGCGCTTTCTGGTTTCAGTTTCCTTGGTGGGCTTGACCGGCAGCCTTCTGCTCCTTAGGGTCGCGTGTAAAGGTTTACTAGAACCTTATCCGGCAGCTTGAAGGCCACGCGGGGCGATAGAGGGGAAGAGGTGGGGTAAATGTCCGACACGACATCTATCAAACGCGATGCGCCAACTCCGCTTCCAGAGCGTGCACTTGAAAATCTCTCCCCAGCTGATCGTGGGGTCATTAGTGAACTTGGAGATGACAGCGCGTTGCTTCTCGTGCAAAAAGGTCCGAATGCAGGAGCGAGATATCTTCTCAATAGCGATTTAGTAAGCGTTGGTCGGAATCCTCAGAATGATATTTTTCTTGACGATGTCACTGTCTCGCGCAAGCACGCTGAGTTTCGTCGTCTTGCTGGAACATTTGCAGTGCAAGATAGTGGAAGCTTGAATGGCACCTATGTAAATGGTGAGCTCGCTGAACAAACCGATCTCGTTAATGGAGATTCAGTGCAGATTGGCAAATATCGATTGTTGTTCATCACTAACGGAGGTAAAAAGTGAGCGTCCCAGCCCGCGCGTATTTGAGTATCGGTGAAGTGTTGGGCAAGCTCCGGGGAGAATTTCCAGACGTTACGATCTCAAAGATTCGATTCTTAGAATCGGAAGGTTTGATCGAGCCGCAACGCACCCCTTCGGGTTATCGTAAATTTTCACATCACGATGTGGATAGATTGCGCTATGTTTTAGCCGCACAACGCGATCACTATTTGCCGTTAAAGGTGATTAAGGATCATCTCGATGCTCTCGATCGTGGCCTAGAGCCGCCAGCTCTGCCTGGTGCAACAGCTTTGGCCCCACGAGTTGCAACGGTCGATGGTGAGAAGCTATACGGTGAAAGTTCTGATTTAAAACTTTCCCGAAGTGAGCTTTTGGAAAGTTCGCAATTGAACGAGACCCAACTCTCCGAATTAGAAAGTTACGGTCTTATTCAGAGCAATAGTAAACATTACGATGGGGATGCGCTGGCGATTGCCCGTGCCGTAGCGGAAATCTCGGCTTTCGGAATCGAAGCACGACATCTTCGTCCATTTAAGAGCGCAGCGGAGCGAGAAATTGGTTTGATTGAGCAAGTGATTACTCCGTTGTTGCGACAAAAGGGGAGTGAAGCAAAAGCGCGTGCGGAGGAAGTTGAGCGCCAACTAGGAGGATTAACTCTCAAGATTCACGCTGCGCTTGTGCGCAGTGGTTTGCGACAAGGGAAGTAAATTCCATCCTGAAATCGAAGGCAATTGGTCGTAGGATGAAAGCGTGAGCGATAACCTGCTACCCCCTTCAGACTCCAATCAGTTTGGAGAAGCTGGAGACTCTGACGCATCGAGAAAACTTGACGTTGTTGGCGTTCGAGTTGAGATGCCCTCGAGCCAACCACTAGTTCTTCTTAAAGAAATTAATGGCACTCGCTTCCTTCCGATTTGGATTGGCGCTGTTGAAGCCACAGCGATTGCATTTGCACAACAAGGGGTGGAACCACCGCGGCCTTTGACGCACGATCTTTTGAAGGATGTAATTGCTGCGACGGGTAACTCAGTTGCTCAAGTACATTTATCTGGAATTCGAGATGGAGTTTTCTACGCAGAATTAATTTTCGACAATGGAGTGCAGGTGTCAGCGCGACCATCGGATGCCATTGCGCTTGCCTTACGTACGGGTACTCCGATTTATGGCGCAACCACGCTCTTGGCCGAGGCTGGCATTGAGATGAACGAAGAGGGCACCGCAGAAGGATTGGGCGAAGTTGGAGAAGCCGGGGAGGGTGAGGTCGAGCGATTTAGAGAGTTCCTCGATCAAATCGACCCAGAAGATTTCGCTATTTAGTCGACGCTAACCTCTATCGCATCACTGGGTAGGCAGTTACCCTCTGACGTATGCTCGATCGCCAGATGAGGCTTCTGCTGCGTATTGGCGCGGCAATCATCGGCCTCTCCTCCCTCACGGCGCTGGCCACCCCAACTGCATTGGCCGGTGCGCTTGAACTTCCTCTGGACCTTGATCCTGATGTCACCCTCTGGAACATCCGAGTGAGCGGGGCGATCTTGCTCCCATTAGCTGCATTTATGGCTTTGGCAGCGGCATTCTTTCCAGAGCGTGCGCTCCGTCAAAGTGGCGCGATCATGGTCTCTTTTGCCCTTCTTTTGGCGGTGTTACTAGCTCTCGCTCCGGGGCCTTGGAGTTGGGGGCGAATCTTTTTCATCGCCCTAGGAGCCCTGTTCATCCTCCTCTACGCAAAGGCGCTTCGAGCGCGATTGCGCCATCGTTAACTTCGAAGATCACCATTTCAAGCCCGACCCCACGCAACCCGAAGAACTCTCAAGTTTCACTTTAATGTTGAGTGTGTCGGTCATTGTGGGGGAGATTGGCGACATCTACTATTAAGCCACTCTTCCCCGAGCTTTAGGAGCCATTTGGCTATGTCAGAAACCCCGCAGAATCCGCAAACTCCGCACGAATCTGGAGTATCTCATTCTGACCGAGAACTCACCGGATATCGTGGAGCTATCGCCTGTTCTGCCGCAGGAATTTCCTATCGCCAGTTGGATTATTGGGCGCGCACTGGTCTTGTTGAACCGACAATTCGTACCGCCTCCGGTTCAGGAACCTCTCGCCTGTATAGCTTCCGAGACATCCTGGTCCTTAAAATCGTCAAGCGCCTTCTCGATACAGGTATTTCACTCCAGAACGTCCGAAGCGCCGTGGAACACCTTCGCGCTCGCGGTACCCAAGACCTTGCAACTCTTACCTTGATGAGCGATGGTGCATCGATTTACGAGTGCGCCAGCGCAGAGGATGTGATCGACCTGCTCGCTGGGGGACAGGGCGTCTTTGGCATAGCCATCGGCTCGGTTTGGCGGGAAGTAGAGGGAACGCTCGCACAGCTACCGAGCGAATCCGAAAACGCTACCTCGATTGGCGCTGGAACTGATGAGTTTTCCATCCGTCGTAACCGCAAGGGCGCTTAACTTCTCTTGCGTGCCGCGCCAGGCATTTAACGCAACTTCGCCATAGCATCAGCTCACGACAGGCGTGAGAACGCCCGCCGTAATCCACGGAATCCACGGAATCCACGGAAGCGATGAGAGCGACAGCGGCGGAGTAAATGGCAATGACCGAAAAGATTACTGAGGGCTCGCGCCCTTTCCAGTCGCGCCATATTGGTCCCCGTGGAAGTGAACTTGACCAAATGCTCCACTTCCTGAATTTGGCACACCTTGATGAATTGATAGAGCGGACTATTCCGCGTTCGATACGAACCACGCTCGACGATGGAAAACTGCCAGAGGCGTTGAGCGAAGGGGAAGTGTTAGAAAAACTTCGTGCCATCGCATCTAACAATAAACCTGTGACATCGATGATCGGGCTCGGTTATTACGACACTGAACTTCCTCCCGTAATCAAAAGAAATGTGCTCGAGAATCCTGCG
>CAMAPN010000022.1 GCA_945860275.1 Bifidobacterium breve | reverse complement strand
CCCGTGACTCTCTCACTAGCAATCGGAGCGCTAGTGCTCTGGCTGATTATTGGGGTTGGGTTAGGCATCTTGGCCGCCCGATATCGAGGTCGCGCTGCAGATACCGGAAGCACGGTATTTGTGCTCATTGGCACCTCACTGCCTACTTTTCTCACCGGCTTGCTCTTATTAGTTTTTGTTGTTGTTAAATGGCGGATATTGCCCTACCCATCAGGAAATTACACGCCACTTTTTGAGAATCCGTTGGAGTGGCTCAACACAATGATTCTGCCGTGGATTACTTTGGCCTTTGCCTACGCGGCGCTCTACACGAGATTTGTTCGCAACTCAGTGATTGAAACACTGAGTGAAGATTTCATCAGAACTGCACGCGCAAAAGGATTGAGCGAGAAGGTAATTTTACGTAAACACACTCTGCGCGCTGCGCTAGCACCGCTAACGACAATGGCGGGGTTAGATTTTGCCGGCCTTCTGGGTGGAGCTATTTTGACCGAAGCGGTCTTTAATCTCCCTGGCTTAGGTCGACTGTCACTGGGAGCCGTAATTGATTTTGACCTTCCAATCATCGTGGCGACCACAATTCTTGCGGCATCAATAGTTATTACGATGAATTTAGTTGTCGATGTTCTCTATGCATTTATCGACCCACGAGTGCGAGTCGCTGCATGAGCTTTTTAGATGTTAACGACCTTCGAGTCGAGTTCCCCACCAGTGATGGAGTGGTGCGGGCGGTCGATGGCGTCTCATTCTCTGTTGATCGCGGCGAAACCCTCGCGATCGTTGGTGAATCTGGTTCCGGAAAGACCGTCACGAATCTGGCTTTAATGGGGTTACTCTCCCCGCGTGCCTCTCGCATTAGCGGCAGCGCAATTATGCATCAACCATCGGGAGATGTGGAGCTAATCAATCTACCCAGCGAGCAGGCTCGGAAAATTCGCGGCAAGAACATTGCGATGATCTTCCAAGACCCAATGTCATCACTGCATCCCTATTACAGCATTGGTGATCAAATCATCGAAGCCCATCAAATTCACAACGAAGTCGAGCACGAAGTGAGCAAGGCGCGCGCGATAGAGCTTCTAGAAATGGTTGGCATTCCTGAGGCTGCCACTCGCATGCGAGCCTATCCTCATCAATTCTCTGGTGGTATGCGCCAACGAGTCATGATTGCGATGGCGCTGGTCAATAGCCCAGAGCTGCTCATCGCCGATGAGCCGACGACAGCTCTCGATGTCACGGTGCAAGCGCAAATCTTGAAACTTTTGCGAGAGCTACAGCGTGATTTGAAGATGGCCATCATCCTTATCACTCATGATTTAGGTGTGGTAGCTGGAGCGGCCGATCGGGTTAACGTCATGTACGCAGGTAAGGTCGTCGAGAGCGCCCCAGTGCGCGAGCTCTACGCCAACCCGTTGATGCCCTACACCCATGGTTTGTTAAGTTCAGTGCCGCGCATGGATAGATCGCATGGCACACGATTGAGCGCGATTGCTGGGCAACCGCCCTCATTGATCGCACTGCCTCCAGGCTGTGCATTTGCGCCTCGCTGTACCTTCTCCACGCGCGTTAATGGTGGACCTTCGCTCTGCGCTAGCACGATGCCACCGCTTGTTGAGCATGCACCTAGCCACTTTGCTCGCTGTCATTTGGAAGGGGCGAAGTTGTAATGTCGAATGAGAGATCAGCCGAGACACCAATTGTAGAAGTTCGAAATTTACTGAAATTCTTTCCCATCACAAGCAATAGCATTTTTGCGCGCGCCAAAGGAGATAACAAGGCAGTCAACGGCATCTCCTTTGCGTTGCAGCCGGGTGAGACGCTTGGCTTGGTCGGCGAATCTGGATGCGGTAAATCCACCGCTGGACGGACCTTGCTCAAGCTCTATGAACCAACCAGCGGGCAAATCTTCTTTAAAGGGGAAGAGATCACCAACTATTCGCCTCGAAAGATGAAGGCGCTCCGGACCAAGATGCAGATCATCTTTCAGGATCCCTATTCGTCGCTTAATCCCCGCCACTCAATCGGTGAAATTATCGGCGCCGCCTTTGCGATTCACGGAATGGGCGTCGGAGCAGATAGCCAGAGCAGCAGGTCGAATTCGGGCAAGGGCGGAATCAAGCGCGCGGTCCAGGATTTGATGGAGCGCGTGGGGCTAAATCCGGAGCACTACAACAGATACCCACACGAATTCTCCGGAGGGCAACGTCAGCGGATTGGTATCGCTCGGGCGTTGGCGCTCAAGCCTGAGTTCATTGTTTGCGATGAGCCGGTCTCAGCCCTCGACGTTTCTATTCAAGCTCAGGTAATCAATCTCCTCGATGACCTCAAGGACGATTTCGGCCTTTCTTACCTATTCATAGCCCACGATCTTTCCGTGGTGCAACACATCTCTGACCGGGTAGCGGTGATGTACCTAGGGAAGATTGTTGAGATAGCCCCAACTGAGGAGATCTATCAGCGCCCCCACCACCCCTATACGAAGGCGCTCTTGTCAGCTATTCCGATTCCTGATCCAGTTCTTGAAAGCGCGCGCGAGCAGATTGTGCTCAGTGGAGACCTTCCGTCACCATCAAACCCACCAACCGGTTGTGTCTTTAACACCAGGTGCTGGAAAGCCCAAGCGCGCTGTTTCTCCGAAGAGCCACTCCTGCACGTTGTCGGCAAGAGTGAAGTTGCCTGCCACTTTCCGGAGTAATACTTCGGGGTAGTTGGCGCAGGCAACCTTGGATACCCTCTACTCATGGCAGAGAAGCGCCCTCCCGCACCAGCTGCTTCCGCGGCGGAATTATCTGCTTGGCGCGCCTACATTTCTGCAACTCGAGCAGTCACGGCCGCCCTCGACGATGACTTGAGCGATTTTGGGGTCACGTTGGCCGATTACGAACTTCTCGCTCAGCTCGGGCAGGCCCCGGATCGTCGAATGCGGATGAGCGAGCTCGCCCAAATTGCCATGGTCTCGCGCTCGCGTCTTTCCCACCGGATGAAGGTCCTTGAAGAAGCAGGGTGGGTTGATCGCGTGCGGTGCAGTGAAGATAAACGTGGACTCTTTGCAGTGTTAACGAGTAAAGGTGTAAAGAAAGTTGCGCAGATTGCGCCAACGTATCAAAAGAGCGTTCAGACGAGATTGCTTAAACATCTCAGTAGCAGTGAACAACTTCAGGTCGAAAAAATATTTTTGAAGATCAGCAAAGCAATAACTATTTCAGAGATATCACTCTGCGAAAAATCTACGCCTCGAAACTGAACCCAGAAATGAATTAACCCCCACCGCCGATTGGCGATAGGGGTTAATTACTATTGAATTATGCAGTAATTTATGCTGCTTTCTTAGCGGCCTTCTTACGACGGCGACGCTTTGGCTTTGCTGCACCAGCTGCGGCAGCGGCTGGCTTCTTAGCGGCTTTCTTACGACGCTTTGGAGCTGCCTTCTTTGCTGCCTTCTTACGACGCTTTGGAGCTGCCTTCTTTGCAGCTTTCTTGCGGCGCTTTGGAGCTGCCTTCTTTGCAGCGGCCTTCTTGCGACGCTTTGGAGCTGCCTTCTTTGCGGTGCGCTTTGTTGCTTTCTTCTTGGCTGCAGCCACGTATTTCTCCTGTCAGCAGGGTCCGATCCGTCACCGGACCTGTTACAGAGAATCGTTCCTTATATTTGGATGAAGTTCCAGCATTTAGAGGCAAATTTTTGTGTCGTGTCGCACAGTATTTTTCTCCAACTTTTATGCCTCATCAGAATTGCCCCGAACTTTCCGTTCATGGAGGGCATATTCATCAGTTCTACTGTCGTACTTACGAAATTTTGGAAGGAAAGCAGAGGTAACTCCGACTGCGACGACGCAGAGCAGACCGCCACCGACAATTGCCCCGCGCAACCCAGTAATCGCTGCCATTCCACCGGCGCGAAGCTGACCTCCAATAGGACCGACGGTGTAGGAGAGAACTTCTATACCGGCAAGTCGGCCGCGAAGTTCTTGCGGGATAGTTTGATTCCAAATTGTCGACCGGAAGATAACGCTGACATGGTCTGCGCCACCTGCGACCATGAGGCAGAGTAGAACCCAAGGAACTGAGTCGATTAAGCCGGCGAGCGCAATCGCCAAACCCCACGCTAAAGCCGAATAAATAATGGCTTTTCCGTGGTTATGAATGCGCAGAGTCCAACCGCTCGTGAGGGTGACTAAGAGAGCGCCAACAGTTCCTGCCGAATATAAAAGTCCAAGTGCTGATGGCGCACCGAGTGATTCTGCCCAGAAGGGAAAGAGCGCGGTTGGCATCGCGAAGAACATCGCCGCCAAGTCGATGAGATAGGTGCCCATCAGATCTTGTCGCTTCACCGCGTAGCGCATCCCATCAACCAGCGCGCTCACCGAAGGAGGTGTCCGTTTTGCGCCACGCGCGAGCGTTCCCAGTTGGAAGAGCAGAAGCAGCGAGATGCAGTACGTGATGACATCGAAGAGGTATCCGGTTCCCACTCCCCAATACGAGATGATGAAACCTCCGGCGGCAGGTCCGGTGATTACGGCAACTTGCCATCGCAGACCCATGAGCGCACTGGCTTTCGGAAGATCATCATGGGCAACAATTTGTGGGATGACCGCGTTATAGCTGGGGCTAGTGATCCCATTGACAGCAGAGAAGGCGGCGGCAACGAGGTAGAGCAGCCAGAGCTGTGGGTTGGCTAGTTGACTATTTATAAGGAGAACAACAGAGAGGAAGAGAGCTGAGGCCTCCCCGATAAAGATCAACTTCTTTCGGTCGAGGGCATCGGCAAGCACGCCACCGTAGAGACCAAAAATGATCAGGGGGATTAACTCGGCCGCGCCCATGAGGCCAACCGCTAGATAGGAGTTGGTTAACTCCTTCACCTGAAAGGGCAGGGCGACGTAAGTGATCATGGAGCCCAGGCGAGAGATCAGCCCTGAGTAAAAGAGTATTGCGAGATTTTTGTTGTTGCGAAGGAGGGAGATATCTATCGCTGAAGCGGCTAGTTGGGCACGAATCTTGGTCCACATAGGAAGCACACTCTATATCCCTGGAAATAGCGCACTGGCGAGATTTATCGAATTAATGGAAGCTTTCTGCCTCGCTGGGAAAGGCACCACTTGCTACATCGCGCGCCCACTCTTGCACTCCGGCAGTGATTTCTGCGCGCAAGTTTCGATAAGCCTTTGCCAACTTCGGTGGCTTCTCGGTCAATCCCATCAAGTCGCTCCACACCAACACTTGCGCATCACATTGGTTGCCAGCGCCAATTCCGATTGTTGGGATGGTTATGGTGGAAGTGATCTGCGTTGCTAGTTCAGCGGGAATCAATTCCAAGACAAGCGCAAATGCGCCGGCCTCTTGAACGGCCAGCGCACTCTCAATGAGTTGGGCGCCTGCCTCACCTCGCCCCTGCACGCGATAACCACCTAATGTGTGGAGCGATTGCGGCGTCAATCCGACATGTCCCATCACGGGAATTCCGGCAGCAACCAATGTGCGAATGTGCGGCAGCACCCGTTCGCCCCCTTCGAGCTTCACACCCTGCACGCCACTTTCTTTCATAAATCGAACTGCAGTAGCGAGCGCTTGCTCGGGGGAGCTCTCATAGGAACCAAATGGCATATCGGCAATGATCATCGCGCGCTCAGTGCTGCGCACCACTGCGCGGGCTAATGGAATTAACTCATCAACGGTCACCGGAATGGTGTTCTCGTACCCGAGAAAATTGCTCGCGGCGCTATCTCCAACCAAAAGGACCGGAATCCCACATTGATCGAAGATCCCTGCGGTGTACTGCTCGTATGCGGTGAGCATTGGCCAACGCTCGACCGATTTTGCTCGTTGGATATCGCGCACCGTAATCCGACGGTGAAATGCGCCGCCATACAGCGCGACAGATGACGTCGCCTTTTCCATCTCTAACCCCTTGCGCCTCAAGGCCAAAGCGAACGTTTGGTCCCTGTGCTCATCGAGAAGCCTACTGGCATTCTAAAAGGATAGGCTCGCCCTATGGCAGGAGAGAAAGGCCCGCTCCGGTTGGCCTTAGCGCAACTAAACCCCGTGGTCGGGGATATCAATGGGAATTGCCAGCGCGCATTTGCGGCAATCTCAAGCGCATGGCGCGATGGCGCCCATCTTGTTGCGCTACCAGAGATGATGGTGACTGGTTATCCCGTTGAAGATCTCGCACTTCGCGGTGACTTTCGTAGCGCAAGTCGGGCCGCGCTAGAGAAACTTGCTCAAGATTTAGCAGAGGCTCAAATGGGCAACGTTGTTGTTGTCATGGGTTATCTCGATCAGAGCGTGCACCAGAATTCGCATCTGCAACTTGGTGTTCCTGTAGGCGCACCTGAGAACGCGCTCGCCGTGATTCATCAAGGAAAAATTGTTGCCAAATATGTCAAGCGCCATCTACCTAATTATGGCGTCTTCGATGAGTTTCGAAATTTTGTTCCTGGTAACGGCACATTGGTAATTCGACTACATGGAATGGACATCGCTCTAGCAATCTGCGAAGACATCTGGCAAGACGGGGGAGTAATGCCCGAAATTGCCGCTCGAAATCCTGGATTGCTATTGGTCATCAACGGCTCTCCTTTTGAAAGCGATAAAGATGACACGCGTGAAGCGCTGATCTCGCGCAGGGCGCGCGAAATTTCTGCACCGGTTGCGTATGTGAATATGGTGGGCGGACAAGATGAACTGGTCTTTGATGGGGATTCACTGATTGCGAATTCGCACGGCGAGATTCTTGCGCGTGCGCCGCAGTTCCACGAGGGAACGATGTTGGTCGACGTACAAGGAGCGTTACGTACTTCAGCTCCTGATGTGGTGATTACCGATCAAGAACTTGCACCATATCCGGTGATTGCTCCACGAGTGGCACCGGCGCTGGATCGTGGCGGTGAGCTTTGGTCTGCACTAGTAACCGGATTGCGCGACTATGTTGCAAAGGGTGGTTTCCCTTCGGTGCTCCTTGGCCTCTCTGGCGGAATTGATTCAGCGGTAGTCGCGGCAATTGCTGTTGATGCGCTCGGCGCAGAGCGAGTCTTTGGCGTTGGGATGCCAAGCAAGTATTCATCGAGCCATTCATTGAGTGATGCCGCAGAGCTCGCTGCGCGAACAGGTGTGAACTATCGAGTGGTAGAGATCGAACCTATGGTCGCTTCCTACTTGATGAAATTGGGTTTTACTGGAGTGGCTGAGGAGAACTTGCAAGCGCGCGTGCGCGGAACAACGTTGATGGGAATTTCCAATCAAGAGGGCCATCTAGTTCTAGCTACTGGTAATAAAAGCGAGTTAGCAGTTGGCTATTCAACTATTTACGGTGATGCAGTTGGTGGTTATGCGCCCATCAAAGATTTATGGAAGAGCGCAGTGTGGGAGTTGGCAAAGTGGCGCAACGATCTTGCGCGCTCACGTGGTGAGGTGCCGCCTATTCCCGAGAACTCCATCACTAAAGAGCCAAGCGCGGAACTTCGTCCAGGCCAGCGCGATACTGACTCGCTCCCGGATTACCCACTTCTGGATCGAATCCTGCACCGCTATGTCACCCTGGATCAGGGCTTTGCCGAAATCGTCGCTGCCGGTTTTGATGCGTCATTGGTCAGCCGAATAATGCGGATGGTCGACCGCGCGGAATATAAGAGGCGGCAATATCCGCCGGGAACCAAGGTCTCTGCCCGTAATTTCGGCAAGGACCGCAGGCTCCCCATCATCTCGAAATGGGCCCCCTAAGCCACCCCCAGCAGTTAACGTCCCGGAAACTTTGACGGTGGATGATGTGCGGCATGAGTACGCAGAAACAACAAGAGTTCGTCCTTCGAACGTTAGAGGAGCGCGGCGTGCGCTTTGTGCGCCTCTGGTTCACCGATGTGCTCGGCACACTTAAATCAGTAGCAGTTGCGCCAGCTGAGCTTGAGAGCGCATTCGATGAGGGTATTGGTTTCGATGGCTCGGCAATTCAAGGTTTTGCGCGCGTCCATGAATCTGACATGTTGGTGCGACCAGATCCCAATACCTTCTCCATCTTGCCATGGCGCACTCAATCTCCGGGCGCTGCACGTATGTTCTGCGATATCACTCTTCCCGATGGATCACCATCACCTGCAGATCCACGTCATGTTTTAAAGCGTGTACTCCAACGCGCTGCCGACAAGGGCTACACCTTTTATACCCATCCTGAGATTGAATTCTTTCTCTTTAAGAACCAACCGGAAAAAGGTGTGTCACCAATCCCTGTTGATTCAGGTGGGTACTTCGATCACACGCCAAGTGTGGTGGGAAATGATTTCCGCAGGCAGGCGATCACGATGCTCGAAGCGATGGGCATTAGCGTCGAGTTCAGCCACCATGAAGGCGCTCCCGGACAACAAGAGATCGATTTACGCGATGCTGATGCGCTAAGCACTGCCGATAACATCATGACTTTTAAGATGGTGGTGAAAGAGGTTGCGCTCGATCAGGGCTTCTACGCCTCATTTATGCCCAAGCCATTTACTGAACATCCAGGCTCTGGCATGCACACCCATTTATCGCTCTTTGATGGCGAAAAGAATGCGTTCTATGAAGAGGGCGCACCTTTGCAATTGTCAAAGACTGGTCGATCATTTATCGCAGGTTTGTTAAAGCATGCACCGGAGTACAGCGCAATAACTAATCAATGGGTTAACTCGTATAAGCGAATCCATGGCGGCGGTGAAGCGCCAGCTTTTATTTCGTGGGGCCCACATAATCGCAACTCACTCGTTCGAATTCCAATGTATAAGCCGAATAAGCCCAATTCCACGCGGATTGAATTGCGCTCGCCAGATTCAGCGTGTAATCCGTATCTGGCCTTCGCTGTCATCTTGGCAGCGGGGTTGCAGGGTATTGAGGCAGGATACGAGCTTCCCGATGCGCCGCAAATTGATCTGCATGAGCGTGAGGCTGCGCTCGCCGCAGGATTCGCACCGTTGCCTCGCGATTTGAATGAAGCGATCACCGCAATGTCGGCTAGCTCACTAGTTCGAGAAACGCTTGGCGAGCATGTCTTTGAATATGTGCTGCGAAATAAGCGCGCTGAATGGGCTGAATATGAGCGCCAAGTGAGCATGTATGAGATTGACCGCTACCTGCCAACGCTCTGATTAATTCGCACTCTTCCTGGTACTTTCATCGTGTGAAAACGCTCGGAAATACCGGTGGTATGGGAATCCCAAAACTTCGGGGCATCGTCCACTTAGTGATGTCACCGCTTTCACTCGTGGTCGGCATCGTGTTGATTACATTGGCATCAGAACTCTCTGGTCGAATCACGCTCGGAGTTTTCACTATCACTGCTGTCACGCTTTTCACCTGCAGCGCGCTCTATCATCGCGTTGGTTGGAGCAAGAAGTACAAAGCAGTGTGGCGACGGATTGATCATGCAAATATTCCTATTTTGATTGCTGGCACATATACACCCTTTGCGATTTTTCTCCTTGACTCGTCGCAAGCAAAAATTCTGTTGAGCGCAGTCTGGAGCGGTGCAATCGTCACAGCAGTTTTACGCATCGCCTGGCTAACTGCACCTCGCTGGCTTTATGTGATTGCATACATTGCCCTTGGTTGGGCAGCAGTTGCCTACCTACCTGAGTTTCTTGAAAGCGGTGGCGTGCTTGTTTTCTTGCTCATACTTTTGGGCGGCGTGCTCTACTCGTCGGGCGCGGTCATCTATGCCACGAAACGTCCGAACTTCTCACCGAAGTGGTTTGGTTTTCACGAGCTTTTTCATTCCTTCACTGCAGGCGCGTTCCTTGCCCATCTGGTGGCTGCGATATTGGTCGTTTTTGCCCACTAGAAGGGTTGAGTAGTACCCTTTTGCCATGTTCATCGCGCTAGGCAGCCTCCTCCTTAGCTGCCGCGAAGGGGCCAACTAGCCGGAGCCCCTCTCGCGGGTAAAGGTCGTGCCGGCAATTCCCAGCCAACTTCGATTTTCAGAGTTATCGACTTTTAGGAGCAGAAGATGAACTTTCCAAAGCAGCAACCCAGCAATTCACCCATTCATCGCTATCAACCATTCATGCCGATCGATCTTCCAGATCGAACCTGGCCAAATAAGCAGATCACTAAGGCGCCGCAGTGGTGTTCTGTTGATCTTCGTGATGGCAATCAAGCGCTCATCGACCCAATGGATCCACCTCGAAAGTTGGCGATGTTCAAACTTCTTGTTGAAATGGGATACAAAGAGATCGAGGTGGGCTTTCCAAGTGCAAGCCAAACCGATTTTGATTTTGTCCGCAAAATCATCGAAGAGGATTTGATTCCTGATGATGTAGTAATCCAAGTACTTACCCAAGCTCGCACGCACCTAATTGACCGAACATTTGAATCGATCAAGGGTGCAAAGCACGCAGTAGTGCACCTCTATAACTCTACTTCGACATTACAACGACACGTAGTTTTTGGCCAAGATAAAGCGGGAATCAAGAAAATCGCGACAGATGGCGCTGAGTATTGCCTAAAGCTCATCGACACTGTTAAAGGAACAAACGTTTCTTTTGAGTATTCACCAGAGTCATACACTGGTACCGAACTCGAATACGCGCTTGAAGTATGCGATGCGGTCAATGATATTTGGAAGCCAACGCCGTCGTGGAAGACCATCATTAACCTGCCTGCGACTGTCGAGATGGCAACTCCAAATATTTACGCAGATTCCATCGAATGGATGTCACGTAATCTTGCCTATCGCGACAGCGTTGTATTAAGCCTCCACCCGCATAACGATCGCGGTACTGGGGTGGCTGCGGCTGAGCTTGGCTATATGGCAGGAGCAGATCGCATTGAAGGTACCCTTTTTGGAAATGGTGAGCGCACCGGAAATGTCTGCATCGTGACCCTTGGTTTGAACCTCTTAAGTCAAGGGGTTGATCCAATGATTGACTTCTCAAATATCGCAGAGATCAGGCGAACAGTTGAGTATGCCAATCAGCTACGGGTACCAGAGCGCCATCCTTACGGTGGCGACCTTGTATTTACGGCATTCTCTGGTTCACACCAAGATGCAATCAAGAAAGGTTTTGAACACCTCGATCGTGATGCGAAGAGCGAAGGCAAGAGCATCGATCAGATGCTGTGGGCTGTTCCCTATCTTCCAATCGATCCGAAAGATATCGGGCGTAGCTACGAAGCGGTCATTCGTGTGAATAGCCAGTCAGGTAAAGGCGGCGTTGCCTACATTATGAAAAACGAGCACTCTTTGGATTTGCCACGTCGTTTGCAGATTGAATTCAGTCAAGTCATCCAATCAAAGACTGACGAACAAGGTGGCGAGGTAACTGCCGATGAGATGTGGGGCGTTTTTGAAGATGAGTATCTTCCAACTGAAAGCGCAGATGCAGAGAAATGGGGGCGGTTTCGCCTCAAAGGACTTGCAACCAGTTCAACCCTTGGTGAAGATGTAAAGCTTGCTGCGACTATTACTGATCGAGGCAAAGAATTCTCTCTCGAGGGAAGTGGCAATGGACCAATTGCTGCATTCTGCTCGGCGATGAAGAGCCATGGGATTTCAGTAGAGGTGCTCGACTACTACGAGCATGCGCTCTCAGCAGGTGGCGATGCAAGTGCTGCTGCCTATCTGGAATGCGCTATTGACGGTGTAGTGCTGTGGGGGGTTGGAATCGACCCAAATACCACCACCGCCTCGCTGAAAGCTGTGGTTTCTGCCATTAATCGCGCGATTCGCTAGCTCTTTGAGTTAGCGTATTGGTGTGGGCCTTTATCGCGACGAAGCAGTGGTTATTCGCACTGCGCGTTTGGGTGAAGCTGATCGCATAATTACGTTGCTTACCCGCCAACATGGTCGAATTCGTGCGGTAGCAAAAGGCGTTCGTCGAACCAAATCTAAATTTGGCGCGCGGTTAGAGCCAGCGAGCACAATTGATGTGCAGTTACACACTGGCAAGACCTTCGACATCATTACTGAAGCAGTCTCCCGCGAAAATTTTGGAGATGAACTCTCGGCTGATTATCAGAAATGGACGATTGCATCTGCAATTCTTGAAACTGCAGAGCGTTTCACTCTCAATGAACAAGAGCCCTCAACTCAGCAATATCTTCTCGTTGTTGGTGCGCTACGAAGCCTCGCCCGCGATGAGCACGCACCTTCACTAATTCTTGATGCTTTCTTGTTGCGTTCGCTTGCAGTTGGTGGGTACGCGCCAGCGCTCGACCAATGTTTCCGATGCGAGAAGAGTGGTCCGCATCGTTTCTTCTCACTGGCTGGCGGCGGCAGCGTCTGTGGCGATTGTCGCCCGTCGGGCTCTGCAACAGTTTCTGCCGATGCTCTAGCGTTGATGGGTGCTTTGATTTCTGGTACCTGGTCGAGCGCGGATGGCTCAGAGTCAAAGGTGCAGCGCGAGGTAAGTGGTGTGGTCGCTGCTTATCTCCAATTTCACCTTGAGCGATCGCTACGAAGTCTGCCGCTGGTCGAGCGAGTATGAGTAACTCAGTGATGCCGATTCTGCCTGCAAATCGAATCCCCAAACATGTCGCGGTAGTTATGGATGGCAATGGTCGCTGGGCGAAATCCCGTGGCCTGCCTCGTACCGCAGGACATGAAGCAGGAGAGCATGCGCTCTTTGACGTAGTCGAAGGAGCAATCCAAATAGGGGTCAAAGAGTTGAGCGCTTTTGCATTCTCAACAGAGAATTGGAAACGCTCACCTGAAGAAGTGAAATTTCTGATGGGCTTTAATCGGGACGTGATTCGTCGTCGATTAGATCAGATGCACGATATGGGAGTGCGAGTGAAATGGGCCGGACGTCCAGGAAAGCTCTGGGGGAGCGTAATCTCCGAGCTAGAGCGCGCCGAAGAGAAGACCGCAAAAAATAAAGTGCTGACGCTTAACATGTGCGTCAATTACGGTGGACGTTCAGAGATTATTGATGCTGCAGTCGAATTGGCGTCCGATATCAAAAAGAAGAGGGTAAACCCAGAGAAGATTAGCGAGAAAAAATTCGGTGAATACCTCAACATTCCAAGCGATATCGATCTCTTCCTTCGCTCATCCGGAGAGGAGCGCATAAGTAATTTCTTGCTGTGGCAAGTCGCTTATGCCGAACTTGTCTTTATGGACGTACTGTGGCCAGATGTGCGTCGTGAGACGTTATGGAAAGCGATTGAGATTTATTCGCAACGCGAACGGCGTTTCGGTAACGCTTAACTCTTGGTATCTAACAGGCTGCGCATAAGCCAAAGAGCTCGATCGTATGTCCGACCTCTCGAAATCTATGTTCTTTCGCGATAACTTCGGCCCATTTTTCAACTGAAGATCCTTCAATCTCTACCGTTGTTCCACAGGAGCGGCAGACCAGATGGTGATGATGGCTCTCACCACAGAGACGGTAAATTGACTCACCATCCTCTCGGCGAAGCACATCCACTATTTTGTCGTCTAGTAACGTTTGAAGCGCGCGGTACACAGTAGTAAGGCCGATTCCATCTCCATCTCTGCGGAGAATTTGATAAAGCTCCTGCGCACTGGCAAAACCTCCCACTCGTTCTAAAGTGGAGAGAAGTTTGACCTGCGACTTATTCATGGTTGTGCTGTTCATCCTCATGGTGCTCCCCTTCATGGGGGATGGACTTTGAGGATTCATCGTGATGATCTTCAGCGTTATCAGCATGAGTACTGTGCAAGAGCGAGACCATCGCCCACATAGCAATCACGCCAACGACAGTGGCAAGAAGCGTCAAACGTGAAGAGTGTTTTGCATGCGCCTCGGGCAAGATATGGCTGGTTGCTATATAAATGATGATGCCAGCAAATGCAGCGAGATAGAGCGCCGTGAAATCTTCACTTAGTGCAATAGAGGAGCCAAGCACTGCGCCAGATATTCGCGCGATTGAATCGACGCCGATTAACCAAATAGCGTTCTTGCTCCAGTGCCCACTTTTAATGAGTAATGAGACTGTGTTCAAGCCGTCGCTGAATGCATGCACTAGCAGAGCGATGAAGACCGCGAAACCAAGTTGATCACTCACTTTGAAAGCGACAGCAAGGGTGAGGCCGTCAAGGAATACATGGCCACCCATAGCAAGTGCGCCTAATCCACCAGCAACATTCGCTGAGTGTTTATGGTCATGACCGTAATCTGATTCAGCTGGTTCATGCGAACCAAAGAATCGCTCGTAGAGATGGAGCGCAAGAAAGCCACCGATTAAAGCGATTGATACTGATGGTGCGCCGAGAAATTCCTGCTCGCCATGAGCGAAGACTTCAGGGAGGAGATCGAATGCGACGAGGCCAAGGAGCAATCCAGCAGCAAGGCCAAGCACGAGGTGAAGTCGGTCTTTTGCTTTAAGCGCGATGAGTCCGCCGACTGCTGTGGCGAGGGCGGTAATTGCCGCGAGGACGATAGGAAGAGTCATGGCGGGAGAATAGCAAAAATGGAAATGATTGTCATTACCATTTTTTTAGGATTGATAGCGGGTACCCTTATATATATCTGAGCGCCGCCAGCGGCGCTCCGCCGACAGCCAGCCGGATGGAGAGGAAAACCATGGCAGCCGATCGTTTAGAGACAATTGTTAGTTTGGCCAAGCGCCGAGGCTTCGTCTACCCCTCGAGTGAGATTTATGGTGGCTTACGCGCCTCGTGGGATTACGGACCGTTGGGCGTGGAGTTAAAAAATAATGTGAAGCGCCAATGGTGGCGTTCAATGGTTACTGCACGTGAAGATGTCGTAGGCATTGATTCATGCGTGATTCTCGCCCGCGAAGTGTGGGAAGCTTCCGGACACGTTGCGACCTTCTCTGATCCGCTCACCGAGTGCACCTCGTGCCATAAGCGCTATCGCGCAGATCATCTTGAAGAAGCGTTTGAAGCAAAACATAATCGCAAGCCAACCGATCTCACCGAAGTGAATTGTCCAGCGTGCGGAAACAAGGGGCAATTCACCGTTCCAAAACAATTCTCTGGCCTACTTAAAACTTTCCTTGGACCAGTAGAAGATGAATCCGGTCTTGCCTACTTACGGCCAGAGACTGCACAAGGAATATTCATAAACTTTGATCAAGTTCTTACGACATCGCGGAAGAAACCACCGTTTGGAATCGGGCAGATTGGTAAATCCTTCCGGAATGAGATTACTCCTGGAAACTTCATCTTCCGTACGCGCGAATTCGAACAGATGGAGATGGAATTCTTCGTAGTTCCAGGTACCGATGAAGAGTGGCACCAGTATTGGATTGATACTCGTCTTGCTTGGTACAAGGATCTTGGCATCAATCCAGATCGCCTTCGTATCTATGAGCATCCAAAAGAGAAACTCTCGCACTACTCCAAGCGAACGGCGGATATCGAGTACAAGTTCGAATTCTCCGGAACCGAGTGGGGCGAACTCGAGGGAATCGCTAATCGAACTGATTTCGATCTCAAGGCGCACTCTGCATCTTCAGGTAAAGACCTGACGTATTTTGATCAAGAGAAGAACGAGCGCTGGACGCCTTATGTCATTGAACCTGCAGCTGGTGTTGACCGCTGCGCGCTGACTTTCATGATGGATGCGTTCACCGAAGATGAAGCTCCGAATGCAAAGGGTGAGATGGAAAAGCGCGCTGTGATGCGTCTAGATCCCCGCCTTGCTCCCGTCAAAGCAGCCGTCTTGCCGCTCTCTCGAAATGCTGATCTTTCACCTAAGGCGCGCGATCTTGCCGCAAGTTTGCGGAAGAATTGGAATGTCGAATTCGATGATGCTGGTGCCATCGGTCGTCGCTACCGACGTCAAGATGAGATTGGCACACCTTTTTGTATCACAATCGATTTCGAATCACTTGATGATCAAGCAGTCACCATTCGTGAACGTGATTCGATGGAGCAGAGTCGTATCGCATTAGATCAGGTGGAAGCGTGGTTGGCACCTCGACTACTGGGCTGCTAAAGCCCCTTACGCTTTCGATTCCATCGGGAGCGATTGAGATAGATCCACCGGTTGTCCTTGCGCCAATGGCAGGAATCACTAATGCAGCTTTTCGCTTACTCTGCCGAGAGCAAGGTGCTGGTTTATTTGTCTCCGAGATGGTCACTGCGCGAGCGCTCATAGAACGTAACGAAGAGACGTTGCGGATGATTACTCCAGGCAAAGGAGAATTTCCGCGGTCGATTCAGTTATATGCAGTAGACCCTCGAGTAGCTGGTCTGGCGGTACAGATGCTGGGGCGGGAAAATTTGGCTGATCACATCGATATGAATTTTGGTTGTCCAGTCCCCAAAGTTACGCGCAAAGGCGGGGGAGCGGCGCTGCCTTACAAGCGCGAACTCTTTAAAGAGATCGTTGGATCAGTAGTGCGCAATGCAGCGCAATTTAATATTCCCGTGACGGTGAAGATGCGCATAGGCATCGATGATGACTATAAGACATTTATCGAAGCCGGAAAGTGCGCAGCGCAGCTTGGCGTCTCCTGGGTGGCTTTACACGCACGCACTGCCGCTCAGATGTATTCGGGTAATGCGCAGTGGAGCGCCATTAGCGAATTAGTGAGCGCGCTCGAGCCTTATGGCGTACCCGTCTTAGGTAATGGCGATATTTGGTCAGGGGCTGATGG